>NZ_JAURWM010000367.1 GCF_030654915.1 Phenylobacterium sp.
TCCGAGCTTTCTGGCGCCACTCCCTGGATCACAAGGGTTATGCCGACCGCGGCGGCGACCAGCCCCACGGCGCACCATGCGCAATGCGATGACGGTCCCTGGCCGCAGATCACCCCCTTGGCGGCGATGGCCTTCTGATGCGCCAGCGCCTGCACGGCGCTGATGGCGGCGATAGACAGGGCCGTGCCGGCGCCCAACATGCGCAAGGTCTGAATTCGGTCCACGGCTAGCTCCTGGCGGGGTCTCATCGCGCGGCCAAGCCTCGAGTCGAGCACAGTCGCCGCATTGATTGAAATCAACGGCGAGGCGAAGGAGAGCCCGCGTGACGGTGCGGCGCCCCTAGCTCCGAATCCCAGCCTCTGCTTAGGCTCGGCCCCCATGAGCCTCAGTCCCCTGCCCCTCACCACCGTGATCGGCGCCTTTCTCCTGGCGTTTCCGGCGCTGTTCTCGATCGTCAATCCGGTCGGGGCGGCGATCACCTTCCATCAGGTCACCGAGGGGCGCTCGGACCGCCACCAACTGGCCTGGCGCATCGCCCTCAACGCCCTGCTGATCCTGCTGGGATCACTGCTGCTGGGCAGCTACATCCTGAACTTCTTCGGGGTCAGCCTGGGCGCCCTTCGGGTCGCGGGCGGGCTGGTGGTGGCGATCCGCGCCTGGCAGCTCCTGATGCAGCCCGAGGTCAACGAAAACCGCAAGACCAACGCCGCGGCCCCCGCCGAACAGGGCCAGGAGGATGTCGCCTTCTTCCCGCTGACCATGCCCTTCACCACCGGCCCCGGCGCGATCTCGGTCGCCATCGCATTGGCCTCGCAGCGCCCGTCCGACGGCAACGGCGTCCCGGAGTTCTTTGTCGGTGTCAGCATCGCCGCGATCTTGGTCGCCCTCTTGGTCGGGGTCTCCTACCGCTGGTCGGGCAAGGTGCTCGCCCTGCTTGGCGCTTCCGGGGCGCGGGTGATGTCGCGCCTCGTGGCCTTCCTGCTGCTCTGCGTAGGCGTGCAGATCATCACCAGCGGGCTGGAAAGCCTGATCACCTCGTATCTGAGCCGCCTCGCCTGATGCGCCTGCCGGGGCAGGCCACCCAAGACTGATCGCCACGACGACCACTATCGGAGCGGTAATTTCTGCGGCGAGCCAAGTTGGACATCACCCAATTCCGCCCTCAGGGAAGAGACGGTTTCCCCAAGCTCCCATGGATGCAAGAAAAATCGCGTCGAGAATTAGAATTGAGCCATCAGACGACCAGCATCTCCGGCGAACATCTCCATATTTTTGATGAATAGACCGCTTGAAATGCCAATCTCATCAAACAAGATGTGTTTATACAACGCGATATTATCTCCGACTATAATTGTGCTGGAGAAATTTTCCGTGCCATTCCACTTATTATTCAGGACTTGGCAACGCTTCAAATCATCGGGAGCGCAGCTCCAGAGAGTGACAAATTCCAACTGATCGCATCGCCTGTGATCTTGGCAATTGAGAAGGGAGATCTGGACGACGTTCCCTGCGACGCACTCTCAATCAATGGGTCGCCATCATCGTTTTTCGATAACTTGGCTTTGTACCCAGCGTCTTGCAGGGCCGTGACAATGGTGGCGGGGTCAAACGACGTGACAGATGCGGCGCAAGTCGCTGTGGGCATAGCTCCGGAAACCACGAACGCCGAAATAGACACCGCCGTGGCGATTATTTTCCGAGCCGACCCAAACATTCTCTTCCCCACCCAAAGGCAAACTAGCCCCTTAGTAAGTGGGGCGTCATCAATATTGACCTATGGACGTTCTCTAAACAATCTTATCGAACATTGTAAACACTCCCAACGTGGAGCCCGCCAAGCGTCAGTGCGGCGCGCCACTATCCTAAGAACTTGCCGTGAGCGGGTCGCCGCCTGCCTGGCCCACAGTTCCGCACCCATCTGAAACCTCCGCGCGGTCCGCGGCCCGGCCCCGCACGCCCCCCGAACATTGCGATTAGCGGCCCACGGCGGTAAGCAGCGCGCCTAAGGAGCCCTCGCCATGATCCCCCGTTACGCCCGCCCCGAAGCTTCCCAGATCTGGGATCCTCAGACCCGCTTCAAGATCATGTTCGAGATCGAGGCTCACGCCGCCGACAAGATGGCGGAACTGGGCGTGATCCCGAAAGAGGCGGCGCAGACCATCTGGGCCAAGGGCGGCGACGCCGTGTTCGACGTCGAGCGCATCGACGCCATCGAGCGCGAAGTGAAGCACGACGTCATCGCCTTCCTGACCCACGTCACCGAGATCGTCGGTCCGGAAGCCCGCTTCCTGCACCAAGGCATGACCTCCTCGGACGTCAACGACACCGCCCTGGCCGTCCAGCTCTGCCGCGCGACCGACCTGCTGATCGAGGACGTCGATCTGGTGCTGGCGGCGCTGAAGAAGCGCGCCTTCGAGCACAAGCTGACCCCGACCGTCGGCCGCAGCCACGGCATCCACGCCGAGCCCACCACCTTCGGTCTCAAGCTCGCCGGCCACTACGCCGAGTTCCAGCGCGCCAAGGAGCGGCTGGCGATGGCCAAGTTCGAGATCGCCACCTGCGCCATCTCCGGCGCGGTCGGCACCTTCGCCAATGTGGCGCCCGAGG
>NZ_JAURWM010000368.1 GCF_030654915.1 Phenylobacterium sp.
CTGCATGTTGTCTTCCGCGCAGAGCTGCAGGAAGCGCTCAAGGCGCGCCGAGGAGTGCTCGGGGCCCTGGACTTCGTAGCCGTGCGGCAGCAGCAGCACGAGGCCGCTCATCCGCAGCCACTTGCGTTCGCCCGACGAGATGAACTGGTCGATGACGACCTGGGCGCCGTTGGCGAAGTCGCCGAACTGAGCTTCCCAGAGGGTCAGGGTCTTGGGGTCAGCCAGCGAGAAGCCGTACTCGAAGCCCAGCACCGCCTCTTCCGAGAGCGCCGAGTCGATGACCTCGAAGTGCGCCTGGCCCGGCCGCAGGTTCGACAGCGGTTGGTAGTGTTCTTCGGTGGTCTGGTCGATCAGGTCGCAGTGACGCTGCACGAAGGTGCCGCGCACGCTGTCCTGGCCGGCCAGGCGGATCGGGAAGCCCTGATCCAGCAGGGTGGCGAAGGCCAGGTGCTCGCCGGTCGCCCAGTCGATGCCCGCGCCCGCCTCGATGGCGGCGCGGCGGTTCTCGATCGCCCGCTTCACCGTCTTGTGGATGTTCAGGCTTTCCGGGATGGCCGTGATCTTCTGGCCAAGGTCGACCAGCTTCTGGCGCGGCACGCTGGTCTGGCCGCGGCGGTCGTCGCCTTCAGGCAGGGCCAGGCCCGCCCACTTGCCGTCCAGCCAGTCGGCCTTGTTGGCCTTGTAGGTCTTGCCGGACTCGAACTCGCGATCGAGGAAGGCTTCGAATTCGCTGATCCAGCCGGCGACTTCGTCCTCGGTGGCCACGCCTTCGGAGACCAGTTGGCGGGTGTAGAGTTCGCGCGTCGACGGGTGGTCCTTGATCTTCTGGTACATCAAGGGCGAGGTCATCGTCGGGTCGTCACCCTCGTTGTGACCGAACCGGCGATAGCAGAACATGTCGATGACCACGTCCTTGCCGAACTGCTGGCGGAACTCGGTGGCCACCTTGGCGACGTAGACGCAGGCTTCCGGATCGTCGCCGTTCACGTGGAAGATCGGCGCCTCCACCATCAGGGCCACGTCCGAAGGATAGGGCGAGGAGCGGCTGAAGGCCGGCGCCGTCGTGAAGCCGATCTGATTGTTGACGATGAAGTGGACGGTGCCGCCGGTGCGGTAGCCCTTCACGCCCGAGATGGTGAAGCATTCGGCGATCACGCCCTGGCCGGCGAAGGCGGCGTCGCCGTGCAGCAGCAGGGGCAGGACGTGGTTACGTCCGCCGTCGGGGTTCTCACGCAGGGTGAAGGCCTGCTTGGCGCGCGCCTTGCCCAGGACGACCGGGTTGACGATCTCCAGGTGCGAGGGGTTGGCGGTCAGCGACAGGTGGACGCTGTTGCCGTCGAACGAACGGTCCGACGAAGCGCCCATGTGGTACTTCACGTCGCCCGAGCCTTCGACGTCGGACGGCAGGGTCGAACCGCCCTGGAACTCGTGGAAGATCACCTGGTAGGGCTTGGCCATCACGGCGGCCAGGACGTTCAGGCGGCCACGGTGCGGCATGCCGATGACGATGTCGCGCACGCCGAGCGCGCCGCCGCGCTTGATGATCTGCTCCAGCGCCGGGACCATCGCCTCGCCGCCGTCCAGGCCGAACCGCTTGGTGCCAGGGAAGCGCTTGTGCAGGAAGCGCTCGAAGCCTTCGGCCTCGATCAGCTTCTTCAGGATGGCGATCTTGCCTTCCTTGGTGAAGCTTATGTCTTTGTCCCGGCCCTCGATGCGCTCCTGCAGCCAGGCCTTCTGGGCCGGGTCGGAGATGTGCATGTACTGCACACCGATGTCGGCGCAGTAGGTGCGCTTCAGGATCGCCAGTATCTCGCGCAGGGTGCCCGTCTCCAGGCCCAGCACGTAGTCGAGGAAGATCGGACGGTCGAAGTCGGCCTCGGTGAAGCCGTAGGTCGCCGGATCGAGTTCGGAGGCGTCGCCTTCCGGAATCGCGATGCCCAGCGGATCGAGATTGGCGCGCAGGTGACCGCGCATCCGATAGGCGCGGATCATCATGATCGCGCGGAGGGAATCCAGGGTGGCGGCGCGGACAGACTCGGCCGAGGCGGCCGGAGCGGCGCGCTCAGCGACCTTCGCCCCCACCTT
Source organism: Phenylobacterium sp. (assembly GCF_030654915.1). Lineage (GTDB taxonomy): Bacteria > Pseudomonadota > Alphaproteobacteria > Caulobacterales > Caulobacteraceae > Phenylobacterium. The sequence goes on from NZ_JAURWM010000368.1 coordinate 2,086, forward strand.
GGCCTCGACCGCCGGCCAGAGGCCGTCGATGGCCGAGAGCCAGTCGGGACGGGCGGCGGGCGCGCCAGGCTTGGTCCAGGCCCGCTTTCCAGCGGCGGCCTTCACCTCGTCGGTGCGATCTTGCAGCGAGGCGAAGAAGGCCCGCCAAGAGGCGTCGACCGAGTTCGGGTCGACCGCCCACTTGGCGTAGAGGTCCTCAACAAAGGCGGCATTGCCGCCATAGAGGAAGGAGGTCTCGGCGAGAACCTCGTTGATCAGACTTGCGTCGTCCGCCATTTCGTCCATTTCCCGGGTTGGTCCGGGCACGGACTTCGAGCGAAGGAGCCGAGCGCAGACCGCCCTTACTTAAGTTGTCGTCAGGAGCCTTTCAGCACCTGGAGGAGAGTTTCGCCCAATTTCGCCGGCGAGGGGGAAACGCGGATGCCCGCAGCTTCCATCGCGGCGATCTTGTCTTCCGCACCACCCTTGCCGCCCGAAATAATGGCGCCAGCATGACCCATGCGACGACCGGGGGGGGCCGTGCGGCCGGCGATGAAGCCGACCATAGGCTTCTTGATGGCTGAATTCTTGATGAACTCGGCCGCATCTTCTTCCGCGGAACCGCCGATTTCGCCGATCATGATGATCGACTCGGTTTCCGGGTCCTTCAGGAACAGGTCGAGCATGTCGATGAACTCGGTGCCCTTGACCGGGTCGCCGCCGATGCCGACCGCCGTCGATTGGCCGAGGCCGACATTGGTGGTCTGGAACACCGCTTCGTAGGTCAGGGTGCCGGAGCGCGAAACCACGCCGACCGAGCCCTTCTTGAAGATGTTGCCCGGCATAATGCCGATCTTGCACTCGTCCGGCGTCAGGACGCCGGGGCAGTTCGGGCCGATCAGGCGCGACTTGGAGCCGGCCAGAGCCTTCTTCACCT
>NZ_JAURWM010000370.1 GCF_030654915.1 Phenylobacterium sp.
CGGCGAACTCCGCTCATCGAACTGCTTGCCAGGATCGAATTCATACCGAATATTCGAAGGTCAGGAGATCAAGGCGAAGACCTCGACCCCTGACTCACCTGGGGAGGATGAGATGGGCAAGGCTCAAGCGGCGGACTCCGCCGATGGATCAGGCGCGCGACTCAGCGTTCGCGCAAAGACCTTCTACGGCGTTGGTTCGGTGGCCTTCGGGGTCTCGACCCTCGGTCTGTCGTCGGCGGTGCTGCAACCCTATCTCAACCGGGTGATCGGCCTGCCGGCCCTGTGGGTCGGGACGGCGATCATGCTAACCCTGATGCTCGACGCCCTCATTGACCCTGCGGTCGGCCAATGGTCGGACAAGCTGCGGACGAAGTGGGGCCGCCGCCACCCGTTCATGTACGCCTCCGCGCCGCTGGTGGCGGCGGCCTGTATCGGCTTCTGGAACGCGCCGGCCGACTGGCCCAAGGAGGCGCTCGGCGCCTACCTGATCGGCATGCTGGCCCTGCTGCGCATCTGCGTCAGCCTCTACGAGGTGCCGAGCCAGGCGCTCGCCCCCGAACTGACCAGCGACTATCACCAACGCACCAGCCTGTTCAGCTACCGGTTCTTCTTCGGCGTGATCGGCGGCTTTGGCATGAACGTGGTGCTCTACCAGTTCTTCCTCAGTCCCCAGAACGGCGGGATCCTGAACCGCGAAGCCTACGGCCACTACGGCGTCCTTGCGGCCGTCGTCATGGCGGTTTCGATCCTGGTTTCGGCCATCGGCACCCACCACCACATTCCGCGCCTGGCCGTCCCGCCCCAGCGCCAGGTCAAGCTGTCCCAATTGCTGCGCGAGATCGGCGGCACCCTGTCCAACCGCTCGCTGGTGGTGGTGATGGTCTCCGGCCTCTGCTCGGGGATCGCCACGGGCATGACCGGCGCGCTGAGCCAATATTTCTATCTGGAGTTCTGGGGCCTGACGGCTTCGCACATATCCTTCCTCGCCCTGGCCTCGGTGCTGGCGTCGTTCGCCGGCATCGCCATCACCGGGCCGGCGTCCAGGGCCTGGGGCAAGAAGCATGCGATGATCGGCCTGTTCGGAGTCGCCACCACCACCGCGGCTCTGCCCATCCTGTTTCGACTGCTCGGGCTGATGCCGCTCAACGGCTCGCCCTGGGTGTTCGCGATCCTCTGGACCGACGCCTTCGTCGCCACCACCCTGGCCATCGGCGGCTTTATCATCATTTCCTCGATGATCGCCGATGTGGTCGAGGACGCCGCCGTGGCCACCGGCGTGCGCTCCGAGGGCCTGCTGTTCGCCGCCAACGGCCTGCTGCCGAAGTTCACGGCCGGGATCGGGGTCTTCCTGAGCGGCGTCCTGCTGACGGTCGTCGCCTTCCCGATCGACGCGGCGGCCGGGTCCGCGCCCCCGGAAGTGATGCGGCGCCTGGCGCTGATCTATCTGCCGCTGACCTTCGCGGTGAACACGCTCTCGATCCTGGTCCTGTTGTTCTACAAGATCGACAAGGACATCCATGAGCAGAACGTCGCGACCCTGAACGCGGCGGGGAGCATGGCGGAATAGGACGCTCGAAACCTTCCGCTTCCCTCGGCTAGCCGGTCGCGTCTACAAATCAGGAAACCATCCCGAGGAAACGCCGTGGCCGAAGCCGTACCCAAAGCTCAAACACCGGGGAAACTCAGCATCCCCACCAAGCTTTTCTACGGGGTTGGCTCCATCGCCTTCGGGGTGAAGGACCAAGGCTTTTCCTACCTCCTGCTGATTTTCTACAATCAGGTGGTCGGCCTGCCCTCGGCGACCGTGGGTCTTGCGATCATGATCGCCCTGCTGTTCGACAGCCTGCTGGACCCGATCATGGGCCAGGTTTCGGACAACTGGCGTTCGCGCTGGGGACGTCGCCACCCGTTCATGTACGCCGCCGCCCTTCCGGTGGCCGCATCCTACCTACTGCTCTGGAATCCGCCGCAGGACTGGTCGCACGGGGCGCTGTTCGTCTATCTGATCGTCGTCGCGGTGATCATCCGCAGCTTCATCACCATGTACGAGATTCCCTCGGCCGCCCTCGCGCCGGAGCTGACCAGCGACTACGACGAGCGCACCAAGGTCCTGGCCTATCGCCACTTCTTCGGCTGGTTCGGCGGGCTGGTGATGACCGTCCTGGCGCTGAAGGTCTTCCTGACGCCTGACGCCGAGAACCCCATCGGGCAGCTCAACCGCGCCGGCTACCAGACCTACGCCCTGGTCGCCTCGGCGGTCATGTTCGTGGCGATCATCGTTTCGTCGCTGGGCACCCATCGCCACATCGCCAACTTCAAGATGCCGCCCCAGCGCAAGATCTCGCTGGGCCAACTGGCCAAGGAGATGTTCGGCACCCTGACCCACAAGTCCTTCCTGGTGCTGATGGGCGCTGGTCTGTTCAACGCCATGGCCGGCGGCCTGGTGCTGTCGCTCAGCCTCTACTTCAACACCTATTTCTGGCAGCTTCCATCAGGGCAGATCGCCATCCTGGCGATGGCGAACTTCATCTCCGCCATCCTGGCCTTCGCCCTGGCCGCCCCGCTCTCAAAGCGCCTGGGCAAGAAGACCGCCGCCCAGATCACCAAGGTCCTGGCCTTCGTGATCGCCTTCACCCCGATCAGCCTGCGACTGCTGGGCCTGTTCCCGCAGAATGGCGACCCCTTGCTGCTGCCGTTGCTCTTCGTCCAGACCGCGCTGTCGACCGCCTTCACGATCACCTCGGCCATCCTGATCTCCTCGATGATCGCCGACGTGGTTGAAGATAGCGAACTGCGCACCGGCCGGCGCTCGGAAGGCCTGTTCTTTTCCGCCGCCGCCTTCGTCTCCAAGGCGGTCTCCGGCGTGGGGATCTTCGCCTCGGCGATGATCCTGCTGGCCATCGGCTTCCCGCAGGACGCCAAGCCTGGCCAGGTCGGCCAGGACATCGTCAACAATCTGGGCGGGGTCTACCTGGTGGTCCTGGCGGCGCTCTACGGCGCGGCCATCCTCTGTGTCTCGCTCTACCGCATCACCCGCGAGGGCCACGAGGAAAGCCTGCGCAAGCTCGCCGCCCAGGCCGAGCTGGCCGAACGGGGCGAGTCCCCCGAACAGACCGGCTGATACAAGATCGGCGCGCCGGGATCCCCGGCGCGCCGACCTGCTATTTCGAGATCCGCAACGAATTGATGTCCTGGGCGATCGCCCGGAACGCCACCTTCAACTGCGTGCCGTTGGCCGGCATATAGACGTACTCAGGCGACGTCGCGCAGTCGCTCATGAGCTTCTTGACCTTGGCGTCGCTGCCGACGTTAAAGCCGACGGTGTAGACGAAGACGCCCTTGGCCTTGATGTTCCTGCAGAGCTGGTCGGCCTGAGCGAAGGGCTCGCCGTTGGTCGCGGTGCACTTGATGTGGTCAGCGGCGTTGCCGCTGCCCGTCCCGGCGTCGGACGCGATCACGCCCTTGCAGTAGGGGGTGTTGAACGCGCCGTCCGTCATCAGGATGACCACCTTCAACGTCTGGGGCTTGTTGTAGGGCGCCGGCACGCTATCGGCGCTGGCGGTACTCACGAATGGCCCCCACTCCGGCGACACCATGTACCAGCCCCACGCCAGACCGATCTGGCCGGCGGTGGAACTCGAATCCGTCAGGCCATCGATCCGCTGCTTCAGCAGAGCTTTATTGGCGGTCAGCGGCATGATCTCAGCTGACGCGCACGGGTTGTTGGGGTTGCTCGCCGGCTGATAAAGACGCCCCACATGCGCGACGCTCGGCGCGGCGTCCGTATAGGCCTCGCCTCCCACCCGCTCGCTGACACATTGCGTGCTGTCGAACGTCACCAAGTTGTTGCTGGCGTTTTGCAGGCTGTACTTCCGGCAGCCCTCTTTCAAGCATTGCGCACCGGCGTCGGACCTCAAAGTCCCACTGACCGACCCTGAAAGACCATTGAGCGAGAACTTGTCGTTCGTCTGCCAGGTGACAACATACTCCTTGTTGTTGATGCTGTTGCTGCCAACGGAAACGCCCATATTTTGCAGGAGAACTCGGTCCCCCGTCGTCAGGCCATGCTTGGTGCTGGTGACATCGATGCGCCAATTGTTGTTGCCAAGACTCGTCCTCTCCACCGCGGTGATCGCCGTCGCGCCCACCAGCGCACCGCGTGCGGCGTCAGCGAAGGACCCGACCTTCACGCCGACGGCGTAAGGAACCAGGGCGACCTTCGTGTAGAACGGGGTCTGCTGTTCCTTGATGACCAGGGTGACCAGATCGTTGGCCGCGCTGCGCAGGTTGGCCATGTTGTCTTTCATCGACCCGGTCGTATCGAGCACCAAGGCGACTTCGACATTGTTCGAATTGCGCAGGACTTCCGAACTGGCCTTCAGTGTTCGGTCCCAGATCTTCGGACCTATGCCTGGCGCTTCAATCGTCGCGGTGCCAGTGACGGTGATCTTGTCCGCCCCGAGCTTGAAATCCGAGGAGACAAAACTCTCGTTCGGCAGCCTCAAGTTCGTCAATAGCGCAGCTTCGCCCACCTCCTTTAGCCCCGCGTCGGTTATCTTCTCCGACCGGGCGGCGTAGAGCGTCGCAGTGTCTAGGGCGTCCTGCAGTTCGGCGCGCTTGGTGGTGGCCAAATAGACATCGACCAAGCCGAGGGCCGCGGGCGCCAACAATAGCAGGCCGACCGCGAAGAAGACCGCCGCCGCGCCGCGCTCGTCGCGCAGGCCGGCTTTGAACTTGGCATGCATTCGCGCCTTCAGGCGCGACAGCAGCCACTCAACTCGATTGATTTTGGTGTCCACGCCCGGCCCCCTTTTGAGGAATCTCCGGGAATTTGGCAGGGCACGGTAAAGGAAGCGGCGCCAGACAAGGTTAAGGCATAGCTTAATCCCTATCCGACGCCGTCACGGCCTTACCAGCCGCAGTTTTCGCCCTTGTTCTGGACGGTCAGCCAAGCATTCAACGGCTGGAAGTATTCAGCCACTGCGCTGGCGTCAGCGGTCTTTTCGCCCGTGAAAGTGGCCAAGGCTTCAGGCCAGGGCTTCGAGGCGCCCATTTCCAGCATGGCGTTGAACTTCTGGCCCATCTCTTTCTCGCCATAGACCGAGCAGCGATGCAGCGGCCCCTTCCAGCCGATCTGCTGGCAGGCCGCGCGGTGGAACTGGAACTGATAGATGTGGGCCAGGAAGTAGCGGGTGTAAGGCGTGTTCCCAGGCACATGGTACTTCGCGCCCGGATCGAACGCGTCGGCCGGACGATCACCGGGCGGGGCCAGGCCCTGGTACTTCAGACGCAGCTTCAACCAAGCGTCGTTGTAGTGGTCCGGCGTCACCTCGCCGGAGAACACCTCCCAGCGCCAGCGGTCGACCATCAGGCCGAACGGCAGGAAGGCGATCTTGTCGAGCGCCATCTTCATCAGGAACGGAATGTCCTCGTCGGCGCCCGGGGCCTGGTCGAGCAGTCCGATCTGCTGGAGATAGGTCGGGGTTAGCGCCGACAGGCCGACGAAGTCGCCGATCGCTTCGTGGAAGCCGTCGTTCGCACCGTTCTTGAACAGGAACGGCTGATCCTTGTAGGCGCGCTGGTAGTAGTTGTGCCCCAGCTCATGGTGGACGGTGTAGAAGTCCTCTCCATTGACCTTGGTGCACATCTTGATGCGGATGTCGTCGCGGTCGTCGATGTTCCATGCCGAGGCGTGGCAGACGACTTCACGGTCGCGCGGGCGAGTGATCATCGAGCGCCGCCAGAAGGTCTCCGGCAACGGGCTCATCCCCACCGACGAATAGAAGTTCTCTCCGGTCTTCACCATCTTGATCGGGTCATAGCCCTTGGCCACCAGCAGCTTGTCCAGGCTGTAGCTGGACGCGGCGCCCTTGGGCTGCACGACGTCGTAGATGTTGCCCCACTGCTGCGCCCACATGTTGCCCAGCAGGTCGGCGCGGATCGGACCGGTGCGCTTTTGCACGGCGTCGCCGTACTTGTCGTTGAGCTGAGCGCGCACGTAGCAGTGCAGGTTTTTGTAGAAGGGCTCGACCTGCTTCCACAGCCGGTCAGTCTCGGCCGCGAAGGCGTCGGGATCCATGTCGTAGTTGGAGCGCCACAAGGCGCCAGTGTCCTTGAAGCCCAAGCCCCGCGCGCCTTCATTGGAGAGCGCGGCGAACTTCACGTAGTCGGGCTTGATCGGCTTGGCGATCGAATGCCACCCCTCCCACACCGCTTTCAACTCGGCCGGATCACGGCTATCGGCCAGGATTTCCTCGGCGTCGTTGAGCGTCAGGGTCTTGCCCTTGTGCTGAAACTTGCCGCTGGAATAGGTGGAATCCATGCGGGTGGTCAGGGTCGCCAGCTCCGCCGCCGCACCGGGACGGTCGGGAGCCGGCGAGACCAGGTAGAGCTTCAGCAGCTTCAGCTTCCGCGCGGTGACCGGATCGACCGCGACCCCGTTGTACTTGGCCGCCTGCATGGCGTAGCTGGTGGCCAGCGCGTTCTGCTCGCTGGTCGCCTTGGCTTCCAGCCACTGGGTGTCCTCGGTAATGTTGGTGGCGCGCACCCAGGACGAGCGATTGACGTAGGGGCTGAAGGCCGCCAGTTCGGCCTCGGCCTTGTCGACGAACGCCTTGGCCTCTGCGGCCGTGGGCTTGGAGCCCTGGGCATAGGCTGGCGCGAAGACCAGCAAAGCGACCGCCGTGGCGGCCAGCAATTGGGATTTCATAACAAGAAACGTCCCTGAGCGGAGAATGCGGCATGCGCCGCGCTGCCCGCAAAGGAGCGTCAGCCAGGGTTACCGTCAAGGTTCGTGGTTAGGCGCGGGCTTCCGAGGCCGCCATACGGATCGCGCTCTCAACCGCCGCCTGGGCGGCCGATTGGCTCAGGTCGAGGCCCTGGGCGACGGTCTCGCCCTCCTCGTCGAAGATCCGCCAGGCCCAGCCGGATTCGGCGTGAGCGAGGGAGTAGGCGAACGGAAAATCCGTCATAAGCGCCTCCACAAATCTATGCTGCACTGCAGTATGTCGCTTCAATGACACCCACAACGCCCACCCGAGTCAAGCGTTGCGGAAAGTGCGCCGCAACACGAAAAAGTTGATCGGAGCCTATTGCAGCCCCTCGCGCTAATAGTCGGGCGAGCGTCGATGGAGGAATTCCAATGTCAGATCAACCGCCTGTGGACCACCTGAAGGCGCTGGGCCGGGCGCTGATCCGCGAGGCGGCGCTGGTCGACGGCCAATGGATCGCCGCCGGTGACGCCGCCATCGCCGTGCAAAATCCCACCGACGGTTCGCGGCTCGGACGGGTACCGAAGCTGTCCGCCATGCAGGTCGATCAGGCCATCGAAGCCGCCGCCGTCGCCTTCCCCGCGTGGGCCCGGACCAAGGGCAAGACGCGGGGCGAAATCCTCCACCGCTGGGCCGCCCTTGTCGCGGCGAACGAGGACGGCCTCGCGGCCCTGATCAGTCTGGAGAACGGCAAGCCCTGGAAGGAAGCCCTAGGCGAGATCCGTTACGCCAACTCGTTCATCAGCTGGTTCGCCGGAATGGCCGAACGCCTGGACGGCAAGGCCATCGAGAGCTCGAACGGCGAGGACCTGATCCTGGCGTTCCGGCAGCCGGTCGGACCGGTCGCCGCGATCACTCCCTGGAATTTCCCCGCCGCCATGATCACCCGCAAGGCCGCAGCTGCTTTCTGCGCCGGTTGCCCGGTGGTGCTGAAGCCGGCCTCGGCCACCCCGTTCACGGCCCTGGCCCTGGCCGCCCTGGCGTTGGAGGCCGGCGTTCCCGAGGGCTGCTTCTCAGTCGTCAGCGGCGAGCAGGACGTGGTCGGCGGCGCGCTGACCGGCTCGGCGCTGATCCGCAAGCTCTCCTTCACCGGCTCAACATCAGTCGGCCGCAAGCTCGCCGCTCAGTGCGCGCCCACCCTGAAGCGCATGTCGATGGAGCTAGGCGGGGCCGCGCCGCTGCTGGTGTTCGACGACGCCGACCTGGAGGTGGCGGTCAGTGGCACGGTGGCCGGCAAGTTCCGGGCCGGCGGCCAGACCTGCGTCTGTCCCAACCGAGTCTATGTGCAGGCGGGGATCAAGGACGCCTATCTGGAGAGGCTGACCGCTAGGGTCGCGGCGCTGAAGGTCGGCGATCCTTTCGCTCCTCACACAGATATTGGGCCGCTGATCGACGAGAAAGGCGTGACAAAGGTTGAAGACCACATCGCCCGCACCGTAGCGACGGGCGGCAAGGTGCTGACCGGCGGCCAGCGCCTTGAGGGCCGTTTCTTCCAACCCACCGTGATCGCCGGCGGCGACGACGAACTGTTCCGCCACGAGGAGACCTTTGGCCCGCTGGTTCCGGTCTTCACTTTCGACACCGAGGAAGAGGCTATCACCCGCGCCAACGCCTCGGAATTCGGGTTGGCGGCCTTCCTGTTCTCCGACGACCTGAACCGCGCCATGCGGGTGGGCCGGGCCATCGAGGCCGGCATCGTCGGGATCAATTCAGGCCTGATCTCCAACGCCGCTAATCCGTTTGGCGGGGTCAAGCAGTCGGGGTTCGGACGTGAAGGCTCGACCTATGGGATAGACGACTACCTGCAAGTGAAAGCCCTGACCCTGGCCCTGCGGTGACACTTGGGCGCGCCATGCTTGTGGATCCCCGTCACAAGAGCCTAGGGAACGAATGGAGCGGGGTTCGGGCCTAGCCCGCAGGCTGCCTAAACCCGCCAATAACGCCACCGTCGATTGACACGAGGCGTTGTTCAAGTCCCATCAGGACTGCGACAGACTGTCAGTCGAGAGGGGCCTATGCCGAGCGACGAAACGCCGACCGCTGGCGCGCAGACGCCTCGCCAAAACTGGTGGACGAAGGTTCGCGCCAGCCGGGTGCCGGGGCTGCTGGCGGCCGGCCTGTTGGTCGCGGCCTTCGGCGGCGGCGTGCTGGCGGCCAAGGGCTTCGATGGCCTGTCGTTCGGCAAGCCCGAGGCCAGCGCCAAGCTGGAGCCCGGCGCCCAGGGCTGGTCGTTGTTCGGCAAGCCGCGCGCGGCCGGCGCCGCCCGTCGCGGCATCCCCAAGCCCGAAGGCTTCGCCGTCTGGCGCCACCGCATCGACACCAGCCGTGCCGAGCCGCAGGCCTGCGTGGAACTGACCCGGCCGCTCGATCCGTCGAAGTCCTACGCCGACTTCGTACTGGTCTCGCCCGACCTAGGCTCCAGCCCCGCCGTCTCGGTAAAGGGCGCCGAGCTTTGCGTGGCCGGGACCGGCTTCACCGACCGCCGCGTCACCCTGCTCAAGGGCCTGCCCGCCAAGGGCGGCGAGACCCTGGCCGCCAACGCCGACATCGACTTCACCTTTGGCGACAAGCCGCCCTATGTCGGCTTTGCCGGCGAGGGCGTGATCCTGCCGCGCGAAGACGCCGACGGCATCGGCATTGAGACCGTCAATGTCAGTCGCCTGCAGGTCGAGGTCTGGCGTGTGGTCGATCGCAACCTGGTCCGCAAGTCGATCAGCGCCCCCGATCCCACCGGCGAGGGCCAGTACCCCGACGATTACGGCTCTGACAGCCCGGACGACGAAGGCCGCGTGGTCTGGAAAGGCGAGCTACCCGTCACCACGCAGGGCGCAGGCGAGCGCACCACCACCGTGTTCCCGCTCGGCGCGGTGCTAAAGGAGATGAAGCCCGGCGCCTATGTGATCAAGGTCCGCGACGGCTCCGGCGGCCGCGCGATCAAGACCGGCGACGGCGACAGCTATGACCCCAATCCCCCCGCCCAGGCCCGCCGCTGGGTGGTGTTCACCGACATGGCCCTGCTGGCCTATGACGGCTCCGAGGCGCTGGACGTCGTGGTCCGCTCGCTGAAGACCGCCAAGGTCATGCCCGGCGTCCGCGTGGCGCTGGTGGCCCGCAACGGCGAGGACTTGGCCGAGGCGCGCAGTGACGCCCAAGGCCGCGTGCGCTTCGATCGCCCCCTGCTCGATGGCGAAGGCGCGGCCGACGCCAAGATGGTGATGGCCTATGGCGCTGACGGCGACCTGGCGGTGCTGGACCTGGACCGCGCGCCGGTGGACCTGTCGAAGCAAGGCATCGGCGGGCGCACCGACGAAGCGGCCGGCACCTCGGGCCGCTCGGTCGCCTCGGCGGTGGACGGCTATCTCTATACCGACCGCGGCATCTATCGCCCTGGCGAGACGGTCCGCCTGAACGCCCTGCTGCGCGACCGCGAGGCCAAGGCGGTGAAAGACCGCAAGGGCGTCATCGTGGTTCGCCGCCCCTCGGGCGTGGAGTTCAAGCGCTACGCCTTCGACAAGGCGCCGCTGGGCGCGATCGCCACCGACATCGCCCTGCCCAAGAGCGCGCCGCGTGGCCGCTGGAGCGCGCGGCTGGAAATCGACGGCCTGGACAAGCCGGCCGGCGACATCTCGTTCTCGGTCGAGGACTTCGCCCCCCAGCGATTGGCGGTCACCGCCGTCGGCCAGGAGCAGGTCCCGCTCAAGGGCGGCGAAACCCGCAAGATCGACGTCACCGCCCGCTTCCTCTACGGGGCGGCCGGGGCCGGACTGCAGACCCAGGGCGAGGCGCGGCTGCGTGTCGATCCCAACCCATTCCCGCAGTTCGAGGGCTATCAGTGGGGCGACCAGCGCCAGCCGTTCGAGGAGAAGTTCCTGGAGCTGGGCCAAACCGTCACCGACGGCGACGGCCGCGCGATCCTGGCGCTCTCATCAGAGGCGGCCGGCGACACGCCACAGCCGCTGCTGGCCGTGTTCACCGCCAGTGTCTTCGAGCCCGGCGGCCGGCCGGTGCGCGAAGGGCTGAACCTCAAGGTCCGCACCAAACCCGTCTATCTGGGCGCCAAGATCGATCAGGGTGACGCCCCGGCCGGTGGCGACCCGACGATCTCCGTTGACCTGATCGCCGCCAACGCCACGGGCCAACGCATCGCCGCCATTGGCGTCAGCTACAATCTGATCGCCGAGAACTGGGACTATGACTGGTTCCAGCAGGACGGCCGCTGGCAATGGCGACGCACCAGCCGCGACGTGGTCGTGGCGCGGGGCACGATGAACATCGCCGCCAGCCAGCCCGCGCGCATCTCGCGCCGCCTCGGCTGGGGCGACTATCGCCTGGAGCTGACAGGCCCCGGCGGCGCCAAGAGCGTCATCCGCTTCGCCTCCGGCTGGGGTTCGCCCGCCAAGGACGTCGAGGCGCCGGACTTCGTGCGCGTCAGCGCCGGGACCAAGGCCTACGCCCAGGGCGTCACCGTCGAGATCACCCTCAAACCGCCCTATGCCGGCGAGGCCCAGATCGCGGTCGCCACCGACCGGCTGATCGACTTCAAGACCGTCACTGTCGGCAAGGACGGCGCGACCGTGCGTCTGAAGACCAGCGCCGCCTGGGGCGGCGGGGCCTATGTGCTGGTCAGCGTCGTACAGCCGCGCGACCCGGTCGCCTCGCCCAAGCCGCGCCGGGCGCTCGGCCTGGTCTATGTGCCGCTCGATCCCAAGGACCGGAAGCTGAGCGTCGAGCTGAACACCCCGGCCAAGGTCGACTCCAAGGCCATGCTGGAGATCCCGATCACCATCAAGGGCGCCGGCTTCGGCGGTCGGGCGCGGGTGACCCTGGCGGCCGTGGACGAGGGCATCCTGCAGCTCACCAAGTTCCAGAGCCCCGATCCGGTGAAATGGTACTTCGGCAAGCGGGCGCTGACGCTCAACTACCGCGACGACTATGGCCGCCTGCTCGATCCCAACCTAGGCGCGCCGGCCAATGTGAACTTCGGCGCGGACGGCATCGGCGGCGAGGGCCTTACGGTCACACCGATCAAGACCGTCGCCCTGTGGTCGGGCGTTGTCGAGACCGGCATGGACGGCAAGGCGGTGATCAAACTGCCAGCCCCGGAGTTCAACGGCGAACTGCGACTGATGGCGGTGGCCTGGACCGACACCGCGGTCGGCTCGGCGTCCAAGCCGCTCACGGTGCGCGAGCCGGTGGTGACCGAACTCGCCTTGCCCCGCTTCCTGGCGCCCGGCGACAAGGCGTTCGCGACCCTGGAACTGCACAACCTGGAGGGTAAGGTCGGCTCTTACATCGCCGAACTGACCTCGCAAGGCGGCGTCATCGCGCCGTTCCGCAAGGCCTTCGAACTGGCGCTCGGCCAACGGATCGCCGAGCGGATCGCGTTCAACGCTCCCACCCGCGCCGGCATCGGCAAGATCGGCTTCAAGGTCACCGGCCCCGGCTTCTCCACCGCCCGCGACTATCCGATCCAGACGCGGCTGGGCTGGAGCCCGATCACCCGCACGACCTATGAACTGCAACAGCCGGGCGCGGCCTATACCCCGGCGCCGGGCCTGCTGGCTGGACTGGCGGCCGGCGATACGACCCTGCAGATCAGCTACTCGCCGTTCCGTGGGTTCGATCCTGGCCCCATCGCGGTGGCCCTGTCGCGCTATCCGTTCGGCTGCACCGAACAGACAGTGTCGGCCGCCTATCCACTGCTCTATGCGGCGGAAGTGTCGAACGACCCGAAGGTCAAGCGGTCGTCGGCGGCGCTGGGCGGCGCGGTCGGACGGCTGCTGGATCGCCAGACCCTGGACGGAGCCTTCGGCCTCTGGCGGGTCGGCGACGGCGAGGCCGATCCCTGGCTCGGCGCCTACGTCACCGACTTCATGCTTGAGGCGCAGAAGGCCGGCGCGCCGGTGCCGCAAGAAGCCATCGACCGCGCGCTGTCGGCCATGCGCCAAGTCTCGCGGCCTGAGGGCTGGGCCTCGGTCTCCTACCGGATGGAATATCCGCAGTCGTGGGCCGGCTCGCCCGAAGCCTCCAAGAAGGCGACAGAGCGGATGCGCAGCCGCGCCTCGGCCTATGCGCTCTATGTGCTGGCCAAGGGCGGACGCGGCGATCTCGCCCGCCTGCGCTGGTGGCACGACGTGCAGATGAAGAACGAGGCCTCGCCGCTGGCCAAGGCCCAGGTCGGCGCCGGTCTGGCCTTGATGGGCGACAAGGCGCGCGCCCGCTCGGCGATGCGTCAGGCCGCCCGCTCGCTCGGCTTCCGCGACGACAGCGACTGGTATCAAAGCCCGTTGCGCGACGTGGCCGCCGTGGTGGCCCTGGCCTATGAGGCCGGCGACGTCGAACTGGCCCGCGGCCTTCAGACCCGCCTGGAAAACGCCGTGAAGGATCCGGACTCCCTCAACACCCAGGAACAGGCGCGCCTGCTGCAGGCCGCCCACTGGATGCTGAAAGCGGCCGGAGCCATCAAGATCGACGCCAAGGGGGCCATCCCGCTGGGCGCCACGGGCGGCGCGCCGCGCTGGGCGGTCGGCAAGCTGGCCGAAGCGCAGTTCACCA
>NZ_JAURWM010000371.1 GCF_030654915.1 Phenylobacterium sp.
CGGCGATGCTGCTCCACAACAGGAAGTCCGAGAAGTCCCGCGCCACGTCGAGGGAGATGGTCGCGATCAGCGGCACGCAGCAGAAGGCGATCTGGACCAGTAACACCGCGATCGCCGGCGCGACTCGCCTCTGGCCATAGAAGGACCAGCAGACCACCAGACCTACGGCCGCAAGCAATACGATCGGCGCTCCCATCAGTAGGGTCGAGGCGCCTAGAGCGATGTTCGTGGATAGGAAGATGACCAACGGGATGGTCGTGCCTTGCCGGAAGTTGGGACAGGCCGGCGTCGCCGCCAGGATCTGGACGGCCAGCATTGGCGCGAGAAAGCTGAACTCCCAATCGCGGACCGCGGCGATCCCGAAGGCGAAGGTCGCCGCGAAGGCCAGGCGCAGCACCACCCGATCCGCCGCCGTGAGGCTAAAGGCGCCCCGGAGGCTGGACGCCTTTTCCATCAGGTCAGGTAGCTCAGATAGGAAACCAGACCTATCCAGAGCCGCCCGATACCGTCGGTCAGCGGATTGGTTCCGGTGTAGACCACGACATTGGCTTGAGAGCCGACCCGTATCCCCGTTGGCCGGTCATCGGGTTCGAAGCGGACGCGCACGGCGAACCTTTGAGGTTCGCGAACCCAACCGGAGTCGTTCCGGATGGTCGGCAGGCCGGTCTGGGAATCGACCTCACGGCTGTCGACCCCCCATCCGATGCTTTCGACCTTGCCGCGATAGACCCGCCCCGGCCGGATATCGAGGGCGATGCCGACTGGATCACCGACCTTGATGTGCTCAAGCCCGTTTTCCTCCATCTCGGATTCAACCCAGATGGCGCCGCCGTCGAAGAAGGTCATCACAGGCTGGCCGGCGTTGACGTACTGGCCCGTGGCGAGCTGTCGGTTGGTGATGACGCCGTTCGAGGGCGCCCGAACGATCGTGTCGGCCAGATCTCGGCGGGCCTTGCGAAGCGCGGCCTGGGCCTGGCGCAGTTGCGGATTGCTGGCGCCGAGAGGGCCCAGGTTCTGCCGAGCGCGCTCGACCTCGGCCAGGGCTTGATCCGCGCTGGCGATCGCCGTGTCGAGGGTCGCCTGGGCTAGGTCGCTTTGCGATTTGGTTTGAAACCCTCTTTTGACGAGGTCGAAGGTGCGCTTGCTCTGCTGACGGGCGTTGGCGAGGTTTGCTTGGGCTTGGGCTAGGCTGGCTTCGCTGGCCGCAAGTCCCGCCGTCGAGGCGCCGACGCTGAGACCAGCGGTCGCGAGTTGGGCTTCGGCGGCCTCCACCGCGATCTGGTAGCGTTCCCTATCGAGGGTGAAGAGAACCTGACCGGCCCTGGCCGCCTGATTGTCGGCGATGTTCACGGCGTCTACGCGGCCGCTGATATCCGGGGCCAGGCGCACGACATAGGCCTGCACCGTCGCCTGATCAGTGTAGGGGGTCAGGCGATTTGCAAACAAACTGTAGACAAATAGCCCGATGCCGAGCGCCAGGACGATGAAGGTCAGGCGGCGGATCGGGTTCGATGGCGGGCGAGACGGACCCTGGCCGTCCTGGCCCTGCGCCTGTTCCTCCAGTGGATCGGGGACGTCTCCCATGGTGTGGGTCCCCGCTAGTGTTGTTGAATGGAAGCGCGCGGGCCGGTCAGCAATATAGCAGTCGACTCGAGCGGCTGTGTCGCGGTGAGCGAAGCGATGAAGGCGCCGGCGATACTGAAGAGCAATGCATCACTCCACACCTGGGTGGCGGGCTCGATAACCTGCAGTTCTGAAGCTTGCGCCCCAATTCTTGCGGGCGTCAATCGGGGGGCGTCACTGACATCAAGCAGGGAAACTACTCAGGAGTTCTAGCTGGCGCTAGCCGACGTTTGAGGTCGGGAAACCCATCATTTGATAGGGCCATTCGATCTCCAGCGCCGGGCGTTTCGCTCCGAGCTTGCGGGTTATTACCGATGTACCGGCGTGCCGCAGCGCCGGAGCCTGACCATGGAGGCGACCATGGTCTGGAACACGTTGAACTATTGGCTGAACAACTCGCCACTCCTTCTGCTCGGGGGCGGGGTGTTGATCCTGATGACGGGCGCGGTCGGCGGGGGAATTTCGCTCCGCGCCTGGAATGATCGCCGCGACCCTTCCGGTTCGAGGAGCGGCGAGGGGGGGTTGGAAGGCTACGTCGTCTCGGCGGTTCTAGGCCTGCTGGCTCTGCTGATGGGCTTCACCTTTTCGCTCGCCGTCGACCGCTTCGAGATGCGGCGCGCGCTGGTGCTGGAGGAGGCCAATGCGATCGGCACAGCCTATCTGCGGGCTCAACTGCTCCCCGAGCCACATCGCGCACGGATCGGCCAGCTGCTGGTGAACTACACCGACAACCGGATCAACCTGGCCAAGGCGCCGCCCGACCGGATTCCGCCGCTGCTGGCCGTGAACGACCAGATGCTGACCGATCTCTGGGCGGCGACCGCCTCGGCCTTCGTGACCATCAAGGGCCTGGATTTCTCGAGCACGTTCGTGGACAGCGTGAACAATGTCATCGACCTCGACGCGGCGCGGAAGACCGCCCGCACCGCCCGCGTGCCGGCCGAGGTGTTCTTTGTGTTGTTCGTCTATCTGATCGTGACCGCCGGCGTGCTCGGATACGTCTTTGTCGGAAACCGGGGCCGGGGTGCGGCCGCCTTCATGCTGGTGCTGCTGACGCTCTCTCTCCTGCTCATTCTCGACATCGACCGGCCGAACAAGGGCGGCGTTCGTGAAGCGCAGACGCCGATGGAGCAGTTAAGGGCTTCGTTCAAGGCTCAGCCGCCAGCCGTCTTCGACCGCTATCTCATGGAGGACGCCAAGCTTGCGCCCTCGGCGGTGTCTCGTTGACCTATCGCCCGTAGCGCTTGGGGCTCGCGCACCTCGATCTTGCCGTAGGAAAGCTCGACCATCCCAGCGCGCTCCAGGCGTTTGAGCTCCTTGTTGATGGTTTGGCGGGAAACCCCGATCATCGCGGCCAGATCCTCCTGGCGCATTCGCAAGGCGTCTGGACCGGCCGCGCGCGCGGCCGCGCCGAGGATACGGGCCAAGCGCACAGACACGGGCTGGGCGATGGCCTGGGCCATGAAGGTCAGGGCCGCGCGCTGGCGGGCGCAGACCAGCACGCCGAGGTCGCGGTAGAGGATGGGGTGAGCCATGGCGATCTGTTCGAAGGCGCCCAGCGGCACATGGAGCAGACGTGTGGGTCGGACGGCCACCGCGTCGTGGGGGCGGGGACCGCCATCGACGACTGACAGCTCGCCGAACCAGGCGCCGGGCCCCAGGATCATGGCGACCGACTCCACGCCGATCGCGGGGTAGGACACCAGCCGGACCTCCCCCTCAACGACGCTCCATAGGCCATCGGGCGGATCTCCGAGCCCATAGATCCGGGACCCGGCGGGGACTGAACTTGGTCGCGCCCGCTCGAGAAGGACGGCCTGACGATCCGCGGGGAGAGTGGCGAACCACGGGATGGCGTCCGGGACGGCGTGTTGGGTGGTCGTCATTCCACAAATCATCCAGACCGACGAAGATTGTCAATTAGGCGACAATCTGGATCGCGCTCGCGTGCGATGACCCGGTCATCGGAACAGGAGATTGGCCATGACCATGATGACCGCCGTCGAGACGTGCGCCCCCACGATCCGGGAGCAGGTGTCGGAGGAGGAGTGGGCGCTGCGCGTCGATCTCGCCGCCGCCTATCGGCTGGTGGCCTACTATGGCTGGGACGACCTGATTTTCACGCACCTCTCGGCACGGGTGCCGGGACCCGAGCATCACTTCCTGATCAATCCCTATACCCACATGTTCGACGAGATCTCGGCCTCGTCGCTGGTGAAGATCGATGTCGAGGGAAACCGGGTGATGGATGTCCGCCAGCCGGTGAACAAGGCCGGCTTCGTGATCCATTCGGCGGTCCATATGGGCCGTGACGACGCCCACGCCGTGCTCCACCTGCATACGCCGCATGGTCAGGCGGTTTCGGCCATGGCCGAGGGCCTGCTGCCGCACACCCAGACCGCGATGATCGCGATGCACGACATCGCCTATCACGACTTCGAGGGCATCGCGACGGAGCTGGACGAGCGTGAGCGACTGGTCGCCGATCTCGGAACCAAGAACGCGATGATCCTACGCAACCACGGCACCCTGACTGTCGGCGAGAGCGTTCCCCAGGCCTTCCTGCGCATGTACTATTTGGAGCGCGCCTGCGAGGCTCAAGTCCTGATGCTCAGCGCTGGACGGGCGGGGCTGTATGAACCGAACCAAGGCGTGGCTGAAAAGGTCGAGAGCCAGACCGCCGCCCCAGGCATGAAGCGCCTGGCCGAGGGTCTGGCCTGGCCGGCCTTGCTGCGTAAACTCGACCGGATCGATCCCAGCTTCCGCGACTGATCGGCTCGCAAAGCCGCCCGATCTTGTTTCCTTGAAAGAGAGTTTGATGCCCGACTTCGGCTCCTATCAGAACGAAATCTACTTCAAGGGCCTGCAAGGCGTGCGGCCGAACCTGCCGGTCGATTTCAAGACCTTGGAGCAGCGGGCGTCGGCGGCCATGCCGCCGTCGGTGCTCTCCTATGTCCAGGGCGGGTGCGGCGACGAGTTCACGCAGAACCACAATGCCGAGGCCTTCAAGCGCCTGGGTCTGACGCCGCGCATGATGGTCGACTGCACCACGCGTGACCTCTCGGTCGAGCTCTTCGGCCTGAAGTTGCCCAGCCCAATCTTCATGGCTCCGATCGGGGTCATCGGGCTTTGCGCCCAGGACGGCCATGGCGACATCGCCACGGCGCGGGCGGCGGCGGCCACGGGCGTGCCGATGGTGGCCTCGACCCTGACCAACGACCCGATGGAAGATGTCGCCGCCGCGATGGGCGACACCCCGGGCTTCTTCCAGCTCTACACCCCGAAAGACAAAGACCTGGCTGAGAGCCTCGTGCGCCGAGCCGAGGCGTCGGGCTTCAAAGGCATCGTGGTGACCCTCGACACCTGGGTCACCGGCTGGCGGCCGCGCGATCTCAATGACGCCAATTTTCCGCAGCTACGCGGTCATGCCCTCGCCAACTACTTCTCCGATCCGCGCTTCCGGTCGCTGCTGAGCAAGCCGCCTGAAGAAGACGGCGCGGCCGCGGTCGGCCAATGGGGGCGGATCTTCGGCAAACCGCTCACCTGGGCCGACCTGCCTTGGCTGCGCTCCCTGACCAAGCTGCCGCTGATCCTGAAAGGCATCTGCCACCCGGACGACGCGTTGCGGGCCATCGATGGCGGGGTCGATGGCATCTACTGCTCCAACCATGGCGGGCGACAGGCCAATGGCGGGCTGGCGGCGATCGACATGCTGGCAGCCGTGGTCGAGGCCTCCGGCGATACGCCGGTGCTCTTCGATTCCGGGGTTCGGTCCGGCAGCGATGTCGTCAAGGCGCTGGCGTTGGGCGCCGCGGCGGTGGGCATCGGCCGCCCCTATGCCTATGGCATGGCGCTCGGCGGCGCGGACGGCGTGGCCCATGTGCTCAAGAGCATTCTGGCCGAGGCCGATCTGCTGATGGCCGTGGACGGCTATCCGACCATCGCCGATCTGCGGGCGGCAGGCCTGACCCGGACCTGATCGTAGGAGGCCGGCAGCGTCCATCAGGCCAGTGGCGCTGCGGCCGTCCATACTCTATCTTCGAAGTTATTGCTGCGACGAACGAGGGGCCGCCGGTTTGGTTCTCTCTATTTTGATTGAGGTCTTTTGAATGACGACGACCGAGGCTGTTAAGCCGCCGATCGACAAAAAGGCGCTGCTCGCCAAGTACATCGAGGAGCGCGACAAGCGGCTCCGCGCGGACGGCAATGAGCAGTATCTCGAAGTGAAGGGCCGTCTGGCTCACTACCTCGACGATCCCTATACGCCCTTGGTCGAGCGTGAGCCGAAGACCGACCACGTAACCTTCGCCTTCATCGGCGGAGGATTCGCCGGTCTGGTCACCGGCGCGCGGCTGGTTGAGGCCGGCGTGACCGACGTCCGCATCATCGAGAAGGGCGGCGACTTCGGCGGCACCTGGTACTGGAACCGCTATCCGGGCGCCCAGTGCGACACCGCCTCGATGATCTACATGCCGCTGCTCGAAGAGACCGGGCACATGCCGACCGAGAAGTACGCGCACGCGCCGGAGATCCTGGAGCAGTGCCAGCGGATCGGGAAGCAGTACGGCCTCTACGACAACGCGCTGTTCCACACCGAAGTCCAAGACCTGAGCTGGGACGAGGCCAATTCGCGTTGGGTAATTTCGACCAATCGCGGCGACCGGTTCACGGCCAGCTTCATAGGCCTGGGGACCGGCCCGCTGCACGTGCCCAAGCTGCCGGGCATCCCGGGGATCGAGTCCTTCAAGGGGCACTCGTTCCACACCAGCCGTTGGGACTACGGCTATACCGGCGGCGATCCCAAGGGCGCGCTGATGGAGAAGCTCGCCGACAAGCGGGTGGCGATCATCGGTACCGGCGCCACCTCGGTCCAGGCCGTGCCTCATCTGGCCAAGGCCTGCAAGGCGCTCTACGTCGTGCAACGAACCCCGTCCTCGGTGGATGTGCGCGCCAACGCGCCGATCGATCCTGAGTGGTTCGCCGGCATCGCGACACCGGGCTGGCAGCAGCGCTGGCTCGAGAACTTCACCGCCAACCAGGCGGGCGGCAATGCCGAGGTCGATTTGGTCCAGGACGGCTGGACCGATCTCTCGCGGCGGATCCGCGCCAAGATCTCGCAGCTGCCGCCGCAGGACATGACCCCGCAGAAGATGCTGGCGGCCTACGAGGACTCCGACTTTGAGAAGATGGAGGAGATCCGCGCCCGCGTGGACGCCATCGTCGAGGACGACGAGGCGGCCCAGAAGCTGAAGGCCTGGTATCGCCAGCTCTGCAAGCGGCCGTGCTTCCACGACGCCTATCTGCAGGCCTTCAATACCCCGGGCACGCAGCTGGTCGACACCGACGGGCAGGGCGTCGAGAAAATCACCGAGAAGGGGATTGTCGTGGGCGGCGTCGAGTACGAAGTCGACTGCATCATCTACGCCTCGGGCTTCGAGGTCGGCACCGAGTACAAGCGCCGTGCGGGTTTCGAACTGACCGGCCGCGACGGACTGACGCTCACGGACGCCTGGGCCGAGGGTATGCGCTCCAAGCACGGCATTCATGTTCACGGGTTCCCGAACGCCTTCTTCGTCCAGCCGACCCAGGGCGCGAACCTGATCTCCAACGTGCCGCACAACCTGACCGAAGCTGGCAGGACCATCGCCATGACGATCAAGCACGCGCTCGACGTCGGCGCCCGCCAGGTCGAGGTGACCCCGGACGCTCAGGAAGCCTGGGTCCAACTGCTGCTCAATGCGCCGGGGCGGATGATCGGCGCCCCGGACTGCACGCCCGGCTACTACAACAACGAGGGCCAAGCGCCCGGACCTGCGGCGAGTTTGAACGTCGGCTATCCAGCCGGCGCGACAGCCTACTTCAAGTATCTCGACGGCTGGCGAAACTCGGGCCAGTTCGAGGGCTTGGCGTTCCGCTGATGGCTCGCAGGGCTCGCGCCGGTGGCGCGAGCCCTGCACATTAAAGGTTCGAGGCGTCCTCGACGGACGTATCGCCATGCACCTGCTTGCGCCACATCACATAGGGCAGGGTGATGACGATGCTGGCCCCGAGGTAGAGCAGGATGGCGGCTGGGACGGCCTTTTCGGCCGGGCCGGCAAGGTGGGCGATGGCCATGGCGATCCCCGGATGGCGAGAGGCCGTGGCCAGCGCCAGGACCGACCGGTCGCCGGGCGTTGGGCCGCCGATAAGGTGACCGGCCGCGAGGCCCAGGATCACGAAGGCCGCGATGGCGACCAAGGTCCCATCTCCGATCTGGGCGAGGATGGCGGGGCCGGCCTTCACCAGGACCAGCAGCGCGGCGACGATGAGCAGCAAGGTGGCCGCGAGCGAGAGCGGCCCGGCGATGCGGGCGGCCAGTTTCGGCGCGGCTAGGCGCAGGACGATCCCCGCCAGGGTCGGGACGATGACCGTGATCAGGATCAGGGGAACTATGGGACCGGCGGGAATGCGGATCTTGGCCGGAAAGATCGCGTCGAGGATCATCCCGCCGACCGGAATGGTGATGAGCGCGAAGAGCGCCGCGGTGAACAACAAGGCCATGACATAGGCGTGGCCGCCGCCGGCCGTCACCAGCTTCCTTGGCAGGATCGGCGGCACCGGTGACAGCGACAGCGCCAGCAGGGTGATTTGGACCGCACGATGCATGGGGAAGGTGATCACGATCAGGACCGCGATAGCCGGCATCACCAAGTTCATCGAGATCACGGAGCGAAGCAGCTGCCCCGGATGGCGGAAAAAATAAGCTAGCTCCCTAGGGGCGGTGCCCAGACCAATCGTGAAGACCAGGACCGACACGCTGGACTTGAGCGCCAGGGGGACCAGTTCAGCAAGCGGCATGGCTCTTGTCCTAGCGGCGCTCTATCGCGTCATCGTAGGAGACATTGGGCCTTTAGCCGCTCCTTGTGGATCGGTGAAAACCCCAAGGCGCGGCTACGGAAACGCCAGCCGTCAGGCCAAGCTCGATGGGCTGGGCCGACCTGATCTCATTGGTGGGCTGGCTAAAGCTTTCGCGGGATAAGAACCTGCATGCTCTTGTAGCCCTTGACGAAGGTCGACGGGACCCGCTGGGGCTCTTCGAGCACCTGGATGTCGGGGAAGCGCTTGAGGATTTCTTCCCAGATGATTTTTAGCTGCAGTTCGGCCAAGCGGTTGCCCACGCAGCGGTGGACGCCAAAACCGAAGGACAGATGCTGTCGCGGCCGTTCGCGGTCGATGATGAAGTCATTTGGCCGCTCGATGACCGTGTCGTCGCGGTTGCCCGAGACGTACCACATGACGACATTGTCGCCCTTCTTGATGGTCTTGCCGCCCAGTTCGTAGTCTTGCGTCGCCACGCGCTTCATGTGGGCGAGCGGGGTCTGCCAGCGAATGGTCTCGGACACCATCGAAGGGATGAGGTCTGGATTGGCGCGCAGTTTGTCGTACTGGTCGGGGAACTTGTTGAGGGCGTAGATCGACCCGGAGATCGTGTTTCGGGTCGTGTCGTTGCCGCCGATGGTCAGCAGGATGATGTTCCCGAGGTACTCGAACTGATCCATGTCCTTGGTGGCTTCGCCGTGGGCCAGCATGGAGACCATGTCGCCGTCGATCGGATTGACCTTGCGTTCGGCCCACAGGTTCAGGAAATAGCCGGCATAGGCGCCCATCTCGGCGCGCTTTTCTTCCCAGCTGTCGACGACACCGTCGCCAGGGCGCGACATCACCGTGTCAGACCAGCGGGTCAGCTTGCGGCGATCTTCTTGCGGCATGCCAAACAGGGTGGCCAGCGTCATCGCCGTCAGTTCCATCGAAACCCGGTCGACCCAGTCGAAGGGCTCGCCGATCGGCAGGCTGTCGAGGATCGCTCCGGCGCGCTCGCGGATCAGGGGCTCCATGACCTTCAGATTGTGCGGCGAGACCGCCGGGCTGACGGTCTTGCGTTGCTCATCGTGCCTTGGCGGATCCATCGCGATGAACATGGTCGGCCCTCCGGTGGGGCCGCCGAATGGCCCGCCGGTCATCTGAGCCCCGCTGGCGACCAGCTTGGCGATCATCTCCTCGCTGGGGCCGAGGCTGATGCCACCTTCGGAGGAGAACACGCCATGATTGGTGTCGACCGCCATGATGTCGTTGTACCGGGTGATCGCCCAGTGGGGCTCGAAGTCGCTGGCGGGCGTCCAGTGGACGGGGTCCTCGGCCCGCAGGCGGTCGAAGTACGGCCACATCGCGTCTGCCTGGAAGAGCGCCGACTGCGCGACGTTAAGGGTCTCGATCGGCTGGGAATAGACCTGATCAAGCACGTCCTTGACCGCGGCGGCGTCCAGAGTGGCGCTCTCGCTCATTGCCCTATTCCTCCTTGTGGCCAAGCCTTTGGAGACTTGTTGTCACTAGATTTCGCTGCTTCAGCAGCATTCGACAAGACCTATCGTGACGTGGGCGTCACTTTTGCGATCGCGCATGTGGGCGTGTCGCTTGCGCGCGTCGGCGGCCGCCGACGTCGCAAGCATACGCCCGGAGCGATCGGGCTGAGGGGCCGCCGTTCTCCGGCAAGCCAATGTCCGCCGCCTTAGACGTCAGCCCCGCCGCTGGCCTCTGGCGGATGCGTATGGGGGAAGGCGACGTCGCGCGAGAGAGCGCCGATGGTCACCTCGCCAAAGCGCGTCAGGAGGCGTTGTTCGGCTTCGACCATCGCGTCCTTCAGGGCGGCGTTGACGGCCCGTTCAACAAGGCATCGCGGGTCGTTGTCGGCTAGGCCGATGGCGAACACCTTCGGACCGCCCAGCGCGTCATGGATGTCGCGCAAGGTCACTTCGTCGAGAGGCCGCGCCAGCGCCCATCCGCCGCCGTGCCCCTTTACGGAGGTCAGATAGCCTGCTGCCCTGAGCCCGGCCATGGTTCGCCGCACCACGACCGGGTTGGTGTCGAGCATCTGGCTGATGACCTCGGACGTTACGGGCGCGCCGATGTGATCCATGTGGATCAGAACGTGAAGCATCCGGGAGAGGCGGGTGTCGGTGGGCATGGCGCCTTCATAACTCATAATCGGTTCGTAACAAAACGAGTTGCGTGAAGCGATCGCGTCGCTATATCTCCCGCAACATTATAAGTTACGAGGATGAGCGATGGATCAGTATGAGGTCATCGTGGTCGGCGGCAGTTTCGCCGGCCTCTCAGCGGCGATGCAGCTTGCCCGGGCGCGGCGCAGGCTCCTTGTGGTGGACGCCGGCCGGCCCCGGAACCGGTTCGCGCCGACCTCCCACGGCTTTCTCGGGCAGGACGGCGTCCCGCCGGCCGACATCATGCGCGAGGGGCTGACCCAGCTGTCACGTTATCCGACCGTCGACTTCATCCACGCCGAAGCCGCGTCCGCCGGCAGGGAGGATGACGGTCTGGTTCTGGCGCTGTCGGACGGCGCTGAGGTCAGGACGCGTAAGCTCATCCTGGCCACCGGCGTGAAGGACGCGCTGCCGCTGGATTCGATGGTTCCGCGCTGGGGGGTGAGTGTCCTGCATTGCCCCTATTGCCACGGCTATGAGGTTCGGGATCGGCGGTTCGCCGTCATCGCCAACGCGCCGGGCGCCGCCCACCAAGCGGTCATCCTGCCGGACTGGGGACCCACGACCTTCTACACCCAAGGGGTGTTCGAGCCTTCAGGGGAGGAGGCTGGGCTGCTGGCCGCGCGCGGCGTTGGGATTGAACGCACGCCCGTCACTGAGCTGCTAGGGGAGGGCTCCGAGATTCGCGCCCTGCGGCTGGCCGACGGCCGCGAGGTCTCCGCCGAAGTGGTCTTCACCGCGCCGAGCACGCGCATGGCGAGCCCGCTGGCGGAGCAACTGGGTTGCGCCTTCGCCGACGGCATGACCGGCCCCTACATCGAGGTCGATTCCATGCAGCAGACGAGCGCGCCAGGCGTCTTCGCCGCCGGGGACGCCGCCACCTCGATGTACAACGCCACCCTGGCGTCCGCGGCCGGCGTCATGGCGGGCGTAGCCGCGCACCGCGCCCTGGTCCTCGATGCGGCGCATGGCGCGCTGAGGCACGCATGACCGGCTTCGACGATCCTGCCGCCGTCGCCCGCTATGCCGAAAACCCGCCGCGCCTCGTCCCAGGGTTCAGCGATCTTCAGCGGATGACACGCCTCCTGCTGGCCGAGACGGCGCCGGCCGATGGGCGCATCCTGGTGGTCGGCGCCGGCGGCGGCCTGGAACTCCGAGCGTTCGCCGAGGCGCAGCCGAGGTGGCGCTTCGTCGGGGTCGATCCTTCCGCCGAGATGCTCAAGCTGGCCCGCCGCACGCTCGGGCCATTGGCCGACAGGGCCGAACTCCATGAGGGCTATATCGCCTCGGCGCCGACCGGGCCATTTGACGGCGCGTCCTGCCTCCTGACCCTGCATTTCGTCCCGGTCGCGGAGCGGCTCGCCACACTCACGCAAATCCGGAGCCGGCTGAAGCCGGGCGCGCCGTTCGTGGCCGCGCACCACAGCATGCCCGAGGGCCCCGAGCGAGACCTGTGGCTTGATCGCTTCGCCGCCTTCGCCGCCGATAACGGCGTGGCGTTCGACAAGGCGAAGGGCGGCGCACGGGGGCTGGGCGACCAACTGCCTATCCTTACACCAGAGGCGGAAGTCGATCTGCTCCGGGCCGCCGGCTTCGTCGATCCGCAGCTGTTCTACGCCGCCTTCACCTTCCGAGGCTGGGTGGCCCGCGCCTGACCTGCCTTCGGCCTCGAGCGGCAAGTGTGGTGAACTCCAAACTCCGCGAACGCACTTCCGCTGTCTGGACGCTCATCGGCAACCCATCGTTCGCAGGCTGTGTCCCGCGCTGTCCACGCCAGCGTACCGAAAGTGGCGCGGGGGGTGCTGGGGCGCCATGGGCGAAGGAGTCGGCAACGCCGTGGACATAGGGCGCAGGAAAGAATGTTCGCATTTGCGCCTAAGGAATATTATCAGAAATAATGGATCTATCCGTTTGGGAGCCAGGTGCGTCTCGCCGATGAACGGTGAATTCAGCAAGGCGACGGGCGCGCTCGTCCGCATAGGCCTGGCTCGGCTGGCCTCGCATGTCCGGCCATGGAACCAGGCCGCCGCAGGCCGGGCACGTTCCGTCGAGTTCGAGTTCGGAGCCGCAAGTGCGGTGGAACATCCGGGTCGCCGGTTGTCCGCCCTCAGGTTTGCACCAGCGCTCGCCCCAGGCTCTCAGCGCCAGGATGACCGGCATCAGATCGACGCCTTTGGGCGTCAGGCGATATTCATGACGCGGCGGGCGTTCTGAATACGGGTGGCGCTCGATCAGGCCATCGGCTTCCAGGCGCTTCAGGCGCGCGGCGAGCATCTGGCTCGTGGCGCCCGTCTGCGCCTGCAGATCCTGAAAGCGCCGCTGCCCCATCAGCAGCTCGCGCACGATCAGGATTGACCAGCGGTCCCCGACCAGGCCGGTGGAATGAGCGATCGGACACAGGGTGTCATCGCCGGCGTCATGCTTAGGGGCCATCGGCCGATCCCATCTCCACCGTCGTCAGACATCGGCTTTCGCTGAACACTATGAAACTCATATGTTCTCTGTCCAGTCATCATGAGAAAGATGACGGGGTCGTCATTTTTGAGTCGCTTTGATTTTGGAAGTGGCTATCGTCCTTTGAAATCCTGGGAAATGGATGAGGAGGACAGGCCATGGCTGACGGCTCTCACGACCCGAAAGCGCTTCGCGCAAGGATCGGAATTTCACACGCCGACGAGCGGCGGATCGCGGTGGAGTTGTCGCCCGCGGTGGCGTGGCCGACGCTGTTTCTAGCCGTGGCGTTGCCGACGACCTTGATCGCCATCATCACGCTAGGCTTCACAGGCGCCCTGCCCCTGTGGGTCTGCACGCCGGTCCTGGCGATCGTTTCATATGCTCACTACACGTTGGTCCATGAGGCCATCCACGGGAACGTGGTCTCACGGCCGAAGGGCGCGGCCTGGATCAACACGCTTGTCGGCTGGATCGGCGCGCTGGGCATGGGCATGGGCTGGCCCGCCCTCCAGCGCACCCATGTCTTGCATCACTCCCACACCAATACCGAACGCGATCCCGACATCTCCGTGAAGGGCACCTTGGTCCAGTTGATCCGGAAATGGGTGGTGATGGTCCCCATGTCGCTCATACCGATGTTCGTGCTGCGTTTCATCAACGCGGAGCGCTACAGGCGGCTGGGGACGATCCTGAGCCCAGCCGAGATCGCCCAGGTCTCCGCGGTCGCCCTGTTCAACGTGGCGCTGCTGGTCGGGGCCGTCGCCAGCGGCCACGTGGTTGACTGGCTGTTGCTGTGGTTCCTGCCGACGCGCCTGGCCACGCTGATCCTGAACATCTTCTTCCAGTGGCTACCGCATCACCCGTTCGATCAGACCGAGCGTTATCTGAACACGCGGGTCAGCCTGTGGGCCGGCGGCACGTTCCTGCTGCTCCAGCAGAACCTGCACCTCGTGCATCACCTGTGGCCTAGCGTGCCCTTCTACAACTACGCCCGGCTGTTCCGCAGGCTCCGTCCCGTGCTGAAGGCCGAGGGCTCGCGCATCGAAGGCCTGATGGTCGGCCCAGGACGGCGGACGATCACCGACTGAGACGACCAGACGCGCGTCTTGCCACAATGTGGGACCAGCGGCCCCTAAACCGAGCGGAGAGACCCGATGTCCATTCAAGCCTTGGTCACCACCAACACAGGCTCAGCAGCGTCATCCGTTCAAGCCTTGGAGCCCGATGCGCTTGGCGAGGGCGACGTCACCGTGGCGGTGGAGTGGTCGACCATCAACTACAAGGACGGCTTGGCGCTCGCCGGCGCCGGCATCATGCAGTCCTATCCCATGGTCGGCGGCATTGATCTGGCGGGCGTGGTGGAGACCTCCGAGGATCCAGCCTTCAAGCCCGGCGACCGGGTGCTGGTCAACGGATGGGGCCTCAGCCAGACTCACAATGGCGGCTATGCGCGGAAGGCCCGGGTGCCCGGCGCCTGGCTTATCCCCACCCCCGAGGCGTTCAGCAATCGCCAGGCCATGGCCATCGGCACGGCCGGCTACACCGCCATGCTCTGCGTCCTGGCGCTGGAGCACGGCGGAATGACCCCGCAGCGGGGCGACATCCTGGTCACGGGCGCCAACGGCGGTGTGGGCTCGATCGCCATCGCCCTCCTCTCTGGTCTCGGGTACCGAGTGCTGGCCTCGACAGGTCGGGCTGAGGAAGCCGACTATCTGCGCGGGCTTGGGGCGGCGGAAATCCTCGACCGGGCCGAGCTCTCGGCGCCAGGCCGCCCGATCGGCAAGGAGCGCTGGGTCGGTGCGGTGGATTCGGTTGGCAGCCATACGCTGGCTAATGTGTTGGCCCATACCGCTTATCGCGGCGTCGTCGCCGCCTGCGGCCTGGCTCAGGGCATGGACCTCCCGGGATCGATGGCGCCCTTCATCCTCAGGAACATCACCCTGGCCGGGATCGATTCGGTCAATGCGCCGCGCCCTGTGCGGATCGAGGCTTGGACGCGCCTCGCCCGTGATCTCAACCTCGATAAGTTGACGTCCACGATCACAGAGGTGGGCCTGGCCGATGTCCCCAAGGTCGCCGCGGAGATCTTGAAGGGCCAGGTACGCGGCCGCACCGTCGTCAACCTCAACCGCTGACCTCGGCGCTGGCCGCCGGGGCGGCTCAGGTCGTGAGCTGGCTCAGCCAGCGCGTGTCGCGCGGCGAGGGCCGGCGGTGCAGGCGGCGCTCGAGGCGGGCGCGGGCCTTGGCTGCGTGGCCACCGCGCATCAGGGCGACGATGAGCGTGTCTTCGATGATTTCACGTTGGGCCCCGCTCCCGCCGATACGCACGACATCCACCGCCACCGGCTCCAAGATTTGCGCGCACGCTTGGTAATCGCCATCGGCGAAGGCGAGCGCCGCATTGCAGATCGCCGGGGTGACTGGGCCAGCGCCGGCAAAGCCGGCCTGCGCCATGCTGGTCAAAGCCTCGATGCGACGCTCGATGGCGGCGCGGTCGCCCGTGGCCGCCTCAAGAAGCGCCATGTGGACGTCGATAAAGGCCAGGCCGGGCTTGGGGAAAGCCTTGGCGGCGAAAGCCGCGACGGACTCCCATGACCCGTCCGGCAGGCTGTGGCCGTAGGCCTGCGCTCGCCACAACAGCGACGCCGAGTCGCTCACGACCGTGATCGCCAGCCCAGCCGACACCGATGGCTGGACGTGCTCGGCGTAGAGCGAGAGCGCGGCTTCGGCGTCGCCCTTCAACAGATTGACCAGGGCGCCATGCCAGGCGAGATGGCCGTGCAGGATGCCCGTGCGGTCGTAGCCGGGAAGCCAGCCGGCGATCAG
Organism: Phenylobacterium sp.; assembly: GCF_030654915.1. GTDB lineage: Bacteria > Pseudomonadota > Alphaproteobacteria > Caulobacterales > Caulobacteraceae > Phenylobacterium. The sequence goes on from NZ_JAURWM010000371.1 coordinate 15,939, forward strand.
CGTGTTGGCCGCCTCCCCTTCGCCGCCTTCGAACATGGCGTGGGCCAGCGCATGGACCGTGTTGGCGTCCCTCCCCTGCAGCGCGAAGGACCGCTCGAGCAGTTCCCGCCCGCGACCGACCGCGCCGTTCTCGGCGTAAGCCCAGCCGGCGTTTGTCAGGAACCAGGCGTCGTCGCGCGCGAAGTGGGCGCCGTGCCGCTCGCAGAGATCGACCCGCGCCTGATCGTGGTTCGGCATTCCGGAGAAGGCGAAGAGGCCAAAGGCGCCCAACGGCAGCGAGAAGATCAAGAGGTCGGTGGGCCAGGCGTCGATATGGGCGAGCGCGCTTTCCAACGCCTTCGCGGCTTGCCCATTGATGGCCAAGGAAAGCACTGAGACGTGGCTGCGCTCGCGTTCCCCGCCGTGCTTGGCCACGATGTCCTCAGCCGCCGCGATGGCCGCACGGGCTTCAGCCGACTGCGCGGATATGGCGTGCAGCCGGGCTCGGGCCGCATGAGCGAGTGCAAATTCGCGATCGTCGTGGATCGCGGCGTCCAACGCCTCGGCCGCCCCGGGCCAAGCCGCGAGCATCAGATCCACCCCCCGCCGATAGTGCGTCGCGGCGCTGTCGGAGATGGTCGAGAGCGGCAGTCCGCGGCTATCCTGGCGGGCCATCATGTCGTCCTGTGCTCTCGGCCGTCCCTATCAGAGACGGCCTGGTAGGCAGTTCGCCCCGGCGGAGCTGATGAAGCTCCACCGGGGCGATTAGATCAGAAGCGCTTCGTGAGCTGAACGCCATAGGTGCGGGGCTCATTGACGAAGGCGGTCAGGTTATTGAAGTCGATCGCTCCAATGACATTGGCCTCGTCGGTGATGTTGCGCACATAGGCTGCGGCTTCCAGGCCAAGGTCGGCGCTGCGCCAGCCCGCGCGCAGGCCGCCTTCGAAAGCGGTGTCCTGCTGGAACTCGACCGACTCGTACAGGAACAGGTTGAAGTTCTTCTGCATGACCCAGTCGGTCGAGGCGAAGAGCTCCGCGCCGTTGCCGAGCGAGTGGACGTAGTTCAGCGTCAGGTTGGCTGTGTATTCCGGAGCCTGCGGGAAAGGATTGCCGTCGATGTTGGCGCGGCGGGTCGTGCCGACATTGACGATCGGGTCGGTGACCGTGCAGTTCGCGCCGCAGAAGGCGACCAGCAGGTTGTTGTCCTTGATCTCCGTGTGGTTCCAGGCGAAGCCGCCCGCCAGGCTGAAGCCGGCGCCCAGATAGACGTCGCCGTCGATCTCCACGCCATAGCCCTCGCCCTTGTCGGCGTTGATCAGCTGGTTGAAGTTGCCCTCGCCGCCGATCGCGGTGAACTGCGGATCGGACACTTCATAGATATACGCCGTGGCGTTGAGGCGAGCGCGGCCTTCCCACAGACGCGACTTCAAGCCGACTTCGTAGGACATGACGGTTTCGGAGTCGGCCGTGGTCACGACGTTGGAGGTGGCGATCCGGCCCTGAATGGACGGACCGCGATAGCCCTGGGCCACGCGGGCGAACAGGTTCAGCTCGTCATTGACCTCGTACAGGGCGCTGACGTCCCAGCTCAGCTGTTCGTCGCCGACCTTCTTCGTCACATCCAGCGCCGGACCGAGCACGCGTTGGCCGCGGAAGTTGCGGCTGTCGTCGGTGTAGCGCAGGCCAGCCGTCAGCTTCAGGGCGTCGGTGACCTCGTAGTGGCCCTGGCCGAACAGCGACCAGGACTCCGAACGCTGCACGACGTCGGTGATGATGGTCGGCAGCATGCCGCCCGTGCCGTTGAAGGTGGCCGAGATCAGGTTGAAGCGCTCGTCCCAATAGAAGGCGCCGACCTGCCAGCCCAGCGGGCCGTCGCCGTTCGACGCGAGGCGCAGTTCATAGGTGTTCTGCAGCAGGTCGCTGTTGAGGGTGCCGGTCTCGGAGTTGAACGGAGTCTTGAACGGCGCGCCGGCCGGGGCCGAGGCCACGCCGCCGTCGATGTCGCCATTGCCGGAGGACTTGCCCTGGTAGGAGGCGACCACGCCGGTCAGGGTTGCCGGTCCGAAGTCGTAGGCGACCTGCAGGGCTTGCGACGTCGTGTTCTGCTTCTGGAAGTTGTTGCGACCGCCGTCGTAATAGACCTTTTCGCGGTCGAAGTTGGCGTTCAGCTCGTTGGAGCCCTTGGTCAGGACATTGGCCCGGTTCATCGTGCCCGTGCCTTCGTAGTCGCGGGCCTGCAGGGTCAGCAGGGCCGAGAGGCGGTCCGTCGGCGTCCAGGCGATATGAATGCGACCGGCGACGTCGTCGAAGTTACCCAGGTCCTTGCCGTTCGGATCGGCGAAGGGCGCGTTGTAGGCGTTGTCGACCCAGTCGTCCCGATGGTTCCACAGACCCGAAACGCGCACCTGCACGGTCTCGGTCAGCGGCATGGTCATCCCGCCCTCACCCCGGACCGAACCCAGGTTGCCATAGGCGAGCGAGGCGAAGCCACCGAACTGCTGCGACGGCTTGGCGGTGTCGATCTTGACCACGCCGGCCGGAGTGTTGCGGCCAAACAGCGTGCCCTGCGGCCCGCGCAGCACTTCCAGCTGCTGGACGTCGAACAGCGGGAAGCCCTTGAGGAAGACGTTCTCGAGCACGACGTCGTCGAGCACGACCGAGACCGGCTGCGAGGCGTTGAAGTCGAAGTCCACATTGCCGAGGCCGCGGATATAGAAACGCGGGGCATAGCGGCCGTTGGAGCTCTCGACCTGCAAGCTCGGCACCCGGGCCGACATCGACAGGATGTCGCCGCCGCCGGCGGCCACCTCGGCCATCGTCTCTTGGTTCACGGCGGTCACGGCGAATGGCACGTCGCGGATGTTCTCGCTCCGGCGCTGCGCCGTGACGACCAGGTCTTCCACGGTGTAGGCCGCGTCCGAGGGGGCCGGCGACTGCGCCAGGGCAGGCGTGGAGACGAGAAGAGCCAGGCCGCTGACCGAGCAGGCGAGCGCGCCGAGACGACGATTCATTATGTGTGATCCCCCAAGGATTAAAGTCGGGGTGGCCCTACGCTGCAGCGATTTGGATCGCCAATAGATAACGTCGTTACTTCGTGAAATTTTCGATACATGGGCACATTGGTCACGCTGCACGCACTGCGCGCGCCTCGCGCCATTGCTCCAGCGTCGAAATGGTGAAATCAGCTGGATCGTGCGTGATCCCCTCCCCCCTACTGACCGGCGGCAGTTCCTCGCGGGCATAGCCGTCGCCGCCGCCAGCCCTCTCCTGACCGGCTTCGCGTCCCCCATTGTCGGGCGGGTGCTCGCCATGTCGGATCTGCACTCGGCCTACGAGCGGACGGGGCAGTTGCTCGCCGCCCTTGAGGCCGAAGTCGCCGCGCAGCCGGTTCCCCATGTGATCGCCATCAACGGCGATGCATTCGAACACGGCAATGTCGCAGCGGTGCGCTCCGGCGGCGCCATCGACTGGGCCTTCCTCGGTGAATTGCCCAAGATCGCGCCGACGGTCTTCAACCTCGGCAACCACGACAACGACATTACGGCGGACTTGGCCGATGTCGTCGCTCGTCTGCGCGCACTGGGCCTCACAGTGGTCAGCACCATTGTCGACGCTCGGACCGGCGCGCCATACGCCGGGGCGACAGCCACCCTGCCCCTGGGCGCTCGGCGCCTGCGGGTGGTCGGGGTGGCGACGAATTCACTGAACACCTATCCAGCCGCCAGCCGCCCGACCCTGACCATTCCCGCGCCCGGCGAGTGGGCCAAGGCGAACCTTGCCCAGGCCCTGGCCGGCGCCGAGCTGTCGATGGTCATGAGTCACGCCGGCGTGGCGCCTGATCGGGACATTCTTCCCTTGCTGCCTGACGGCGCCCTGATGGTCGGCGGGCACAACCACTTGCTGTTCCAGCATCGCCAGGGCCGCAGCCTCTATGTGCACACCGGATCGTGGAGCAACGCCTACACCGCCGTACCCCTGCGAATGAATGGGCCGGGCGACGCCGTTTCGCGGCAGGTCGCGCTGGATGCGCCCGTGTCGCCGGGTCTAGCATCGCTCATCGCGACGGTTCTGACGCGGGACGTGACGGAACAGGAACGCGCGATCCTGGGCGTGTCTTCGCGTGCCCTGTCGCTGGGCGACACCGGACGCGCGGTCGCCGCGGCGATGGCCCGCGCCAGCGAAGCCGACGCGGGCTTCATCGGTCACACCACATTGGGGACCGGCCTGCCTTCAGGACCCGTATCGCGTTTCGCCTTTGACGCTGTCGTGCGCTTCGAGGGCAAGCTGATGGTGGCCGAGGTGTCCCGGGAAAGGCTCGCGGGGTTCATCGCCCGGGCGAACCAAGACCGCCCCATGCCGCTGGATCAGCGGAGCGGAGACTTCCTCTATGGAGAGACGCTCAGGCCGGCGGACGGCCGGCTCGCCCGGATCGTCACGACCGACTGGTGCGCGTCGAACCAGGCTGAGTACTTTGGCGCGACCGACCTGGCCTTCAGCGAGGTCCCCGACGTGCGGCTGAAATCGGTGGCGGCCAAGTCGCTTCTGGCGAGCTGACTCCCTACTGGCGAGACATCTCCGCTCGGGCCTGGGCGCGGACTTCGCCGCCGGTCGGAGCGCCGCCGACCTCAAAGATGACGGAGTCGATCTTGCCGGGATAGACGAACGGGGCGGAATAGCCGTCACAGACCGGCGCCAGGCTGCGGCCCAGATCCATGCCGATGCTCGACAGCATGGCCAGCATCCGAGGTAGCTTGCCCGCGGCGACCTGCTCGCCATCGACACTGAGGCCAAGGTCGGCCCCGCCGGCTTCATCGCGCTCCACGACCAACTCTATGCTGTGGGGTCCCGGCGACATCGGCTTGGCGGCGACGAGATGAGTGTGATCGTGGAAGGCGTTGTAGTCGAAGTGCAAACGCCCCTCGGATATGTAGATCACATAGCCGCTGTTGATGGTTCCCCGCGACACCAGCGCGCCGTCGCCGTTCTGCGTCGGATGATCCAGCTCGATAAGCGTGCGCCAGCTGCGCGCCACCGGCGGACAGGCGTCGGCGACGACGCGGGTGATGGGCGGTCGATAGACAAACCGTCGACGGGAGCTCGGCAGGCCTGGCCGCATCGATGAACGGAAAAGGGCCAAGGCCCCGCGGTCGTCCAGCGGCAGCACGCCATGCTCTTCAGCTTCCTGCCACCAGCGTGCGATCATGGCCTTCAGGCGCTCCGGCTCCTGCGCCGCCAGATCGTTGGTTTCAGAGAAGTCGTTGGTGAAATTGTAGAGCTCCCAGACGTCATCGTCGAAGGGGACGCCGGAGGTGTGGCGCGTGACGGCCTTCCAGCCGTCCATGTAGAGGCCGCGATGGCCGCCCATCTCGAAATATTGAGGACCCCGCTCGACCTTGGGGACGCCCGACTGGAAGGTCGACGCGAAACTGGTCCCGTGCAGCGGCGTCTGCGGCACGCCGCCGACCACGTCCGGGGTCGCCAGGCCGAGGGCGTCCAGGATGGTCGGGGTCACGTCGATAGCGTGGCAGAACTGGGCGCGCGTCTCCCCCGCGCCCTCGATCTTGCCCGGCCAGTGAATAACCAGCGGGTCACGGACCCCGCCGCCGTGGGTGTTCTGCTTGTACCAGCGAAGCGGCGTGTTCCCGACCTGCGCCCAGCCCCACGGAATGTTGGAGTGGCTGTTCGGTCCGCCGATATCGTCGAGGCGCTCGACGGCATGGTCGATGTTCTCCGGGATGCCGTTGAACCACTTCATCTCGTCCAACACCCCGGCGGCGCCGCCCTCCTGGCTGGCGCCGTTGTCCGACAGCACGACGAAGAGTGTGTTCTCCCACTTGCCCAGGCTCTGAAGCTGTTCGATCAGTCGGCCGATCTGGTGGTCGGTGTGATCCAGCATCGCGGCGAAGGCTTCTTGCAGCCGGGCGGCGAACTTCTGCTCGTTGGTCGACAGGTCATCCCAGGCCTTAACGCCCGGATTGCGCGGCGACAGCTCGGTGTCGGCCGGGATGACGCCCAGCGCCTTTTGCTTCTCGAACCAGCGGGCGCGCTCGACGTCCCAGCCCGCGTCGAAGCGGCCCTTGTACTTGTCGAGATAGGCCTGGGGGGCTTGGTGCGGGGCGTGGGTCGCGCCGAAAGCCAAGTAGAGAAAGAAGGGCCGCTCCGGCACCAGCGAGGTCAAGTCGCGGATAAAGCCGCCGGCCTGATCGGTGATGTCCTCGGAGACGTGATAGCCCTCTTCCGGCGTATAGGGCGGGTCGATGTGGTGGTTGTCATAGGTCAGTTCCGGGTGGAACTGGTCGGTTTCGCCCTGCAGGAACCCGTAGTAGCGGTCAAATCCACGCTGTAGCGGCCAGTTGGCGAACGGACCGGCGGCCGTGCATTCAGCCATCGGCGCCAAGTGCCACTTGCCGGCGGCGAAAGTGGCGTAGCCGTTCTCACGCAGAATTTCGGGCAGGGTCGCGGCGGACTTCGGAATAGCCCCGCGCATGTTCGGGTAGCCGGTGTCGAAGTTCGAGACCGAGCGCATGCCCACCGCGTGATGATTGCGCCCCGTGAGCAGGCAGGCGCGGGTCGGCGAGCAGAGCGAGGTGGTGTGGAAGCCGGTGTACTTCACGCCCTGGACGGCCAGGCGGTCGATGTTCGGCGTCTCGATGGTCGAGCCATAGCAGCCGAAGTGCGAGAAGCCGCTGTCATCCAGAACGACCATCACCACGTTCGGGGCGCCGGCCTTCATCGGCGACGGCGGCCACCAGGGCTGGGACTCCTGAACGGTACGCCCGATGACGCCTTGAAACGCATCGCTCTGGGGAAGCTCGTCGGCCATCTCGTGACTCCCTGGAAATTGGTGCGGGGCTCGCGCCCGCCTAGGCTCGTGCCTGAATCATGCCGTCGATGACGGCGACGATGTCGCCGGGGCAGTCTTCCTGCAGGAAGTGGCCGCCTTTGAGCGTGACATGGGCCTGCCCCTTGGCGCCCGGAATGCGAGTCTGGAACGGCGCCTCCCCGCCACGGGTGACCGCATCTCCGTCGCTGAAGGCGGTGATCACCGGCTTCTCAAACGCTTCGAGGATCTTCCAGGCCGCCAGGTTCTCAGCGACGGAGCCATGCTCAGGCGTCACCGGAACCAGCATCGGGAACTGCCGCGCGCCCTCCTTGTAGGTCTCATCGGGGAACGGCGCGTCGTAGGCCGCGATTTCGGCGGGCGAGAGGTCGCGCCCCGAGCCGGCGCTGACAAAGCCGCCGATTGGCATCTGCGGGACGTTCTGGCTGATATCCAGCCAAGCCTTGAACCCGGCCGTCATGCCAGATCCCGTGGGAAGGCCGGTGTTGGCGATCACCAGACCCGCGAACCGCTCTGGATACGCGGCCACGAGCCGCAAGCCGATCAGGCCACCCCAGTCCTGGCAGAAGAGCGTGATGTCCCGCAGGTCCAACCCGGCAAGCCATTGGCTCATCCAATCGACGTGACGCTCATAGGTGTAGTCGGTCCGCAGCGCCGGCTTGTCCGAGCGGCCAAAGCCGATGAGGTCCGGGGCCACCACGCGGTAGCCCTTGGCCGCCAGGGCAGCGATGATCTTGCGGTACAGATAGGACCAGGAGGGCTCGCCATGCATCAGCAGCACGACCTGTCCATCGCGCGGCCCCTCGTCCACATAGGCGATGCGCAGACTTGTACCGTCCGCGTCGGTCACTTCGCTGTAGTGAGGCCCATAGGGCCAATCTGGCAGATCGGCGAACCGTTCATCCGCTGTTCTCAGCACCTGCATGACGTCCACCCCATCGCTCGCCGCGCCTATGCACGACCATATATTGGCATCATGCGTGCCATTATGTGGCGAGGCCGTCAAGCCAGGGTGGGAGCAGCCCGATGCAAACTGGACGAACATCGGTTTGCAGATGAACCATCTTTAGCGCAGCATCTTCGTCAGACCAGAGGACCCCTCATGCGACACGTAGCCGAGGCTGCATTTGTATATTTCTGCGTGCTGTTCATCGGGTTGGGTCTTGCGAAGGTCGTACGTGACGGGTTCGAACTGCTGGGCATCGAACCGGTGTTGGGGCAACTGGTCGGCGCGTTGCTAGTCGCATTCCTTCTGTTGCCAGCGGCCGGTTTCGCCGTCCGGACATTCGACATAGCTCCCACCGTTCCCCAGCGCGTGGGCGTCGGCGTCATCGCGGTCTTGCTGATGTTCGTCGTCGGGATCGTAGAGCTTGTGTTTTTCCGCCGCTTCTTCGAGGCGGATCTGGCGCGGCCGATCGAGAATTCCTCGACCTACATCACGCTCGGCCTGCTGCTGTTCGCCGCCGTCCTGCCGGTGTTTCGTGAGCGTCATCGATAGGACTGAAGCCCCTTATGGCGTCGCCTTGAGGAGGATCTGAAGATGCCCCGCGGATGGCCTCGCCACACCGCGCGCGCCCAACTCGAACAAGGCCGGTTCATTCACGGCGGCGACGTCTTCAAGCTCAGCGCAGATGCGGCCGGCGCGCAGCTCGGCCTGTCGGATGTTCGCCGCCCCCCCCAAGGCCGCGGTCCAGCGATCAAGATCGATCTGATGGGCGATGGGCGCGGGTGCGAGCGGCGTCACAGCCAAGTTTTGACCGACCAGGGCGTCGCGGATCTCGCCAGCGACCTGATCGGCGATAGGTCCGAGCACGACCTGCAGGGCCTTGTCGGAAGGCCGGACCATGCCGCGTGAACCGAGCGCCTTGAGGGCTGGCTCGTCGACAGCCTTCTGGTCGGCGACGATCAGGCGCAGCCGCGTGGTGCAGGCGTCCACGCTGACCAGGTTGGCCGCCCCGCCGAGCGCGGTCACGAAATCCTCGCCGCGCCGGCCGCTGGGCGCCTGGGCGGTCGTCGCCGGGGCGACGTCGCCTTCCCTGCCCGGCGTCTTCAGGTCGAAGCGAGCGATGGCCCAGCGGAAGAGCCCGTAATAGAGCGCGAAATAGGCCGCCCCAACCGGCAGCAGCAGCCAGGGCCGGGTGGCCTTGTTGAAGTTCAGCAGGTAGTCGAACAGTCCCGCCGAAAAGCCGAAGCCGAGCTTTACGTCGAGCAGGCTCATCACCACGAACGACAGCCCGGTCAGCAGCGCGTGGATCGCGTAGAGCACCGGGGCGAGGAACATGAAGCTGAACTCGATCGGTTCGGTCACCCCGGTCAGGAATGTGGTCAACGCCATGGAGCCCAGCATCCCGCCGACCGCCTTGCGTCGGTGCGCCGGGGCGGCGTGATACATGGCCAGGCAGGCAGCCGGCAGGCCGAACATCATCACCGGGAAGAAGCCCACCATGAAAGCGCCGGCGCTCGGATCACCGGCGAAGAACCGGTTGAGGTCGCCGGTCGCGCCGTTGAAATCACCGACGATGAACCAGGCGATGTTGTTCAGGATGTGATGCAGGCCGGTGATGATCAGCGCCCGGTTCAGCACACCGTAGACGAAGAGGCCCAGCGCGCCCGACCCGACGATGGCGCGGCTGGCGTTGTCCATCACCATGTCGAGGGTCTCGTAGGTGAAGCCGACCAGCGCGGCGAGCCCCAGCCCGGCGAGGCCGGCGATGATCGGCACGAAACGCCGCCCGCCGAAGAACGCCAGGTATTCCGGGAGCTTTACATTCGAGAACCGGTTGTAGAACTGCCCGCCGATCACCCCTGACAGAATGCCGATCGGGACGGAGACCTTGGCGATGGCCTTCTGCTTGAAGGCCGCGGCGGCGAGGTCCACGGCGTCTCCCGCCATGCCCTTCAGGGCCTCGGGCGGAACATGCAGCAGCGTCTCGGCCCCCTTGGTGGCGATCAGGAAGCAGACCACGCCCGCCAGCCCCGCCGCGCCGTTGTTATCCTTGGCCAGTCCGACCGCGACCCCGGCCGCGAACAGCAGGCCCAGATTGGCGAAAATCGCCTCCCCCGCCGCGGCGATGAACGGAATGTCGAGGAGATCGGGCTGCCCAAGCCGCAGCAGCAGGCCCGCCGCCGGCAGGACGGCGATGGGCAGCATCAGCGCGCGGCCGAGGGACTGCAGGGCTTCGAGGGGCGAGGCCATCTCAGGCGTCTCCGGTGAGGAAGGTGTTGGAGAGCGCACGGACGGCGTCGGCCGAGGGCTGGGCCAGCGCCTGGACCGCTAGTCCGCGGCAAGCCTCGGGCGACAGAGTCCGGATCATGGCCTTGGCCTCCGGGATCGCGGCCGAGGGCATCGAAAGCTCGCTGACGCCGAGGCCCAGCAGGATCGGCACCGCGGCCAGATCGCCCGCGAGCCCGCCGCAGACCCCGGTCCAGAGCGCGTGCTTGGCCGCCCCGTCTGTCGTCTGGGCGATCAGGCGCAGGACGCCGGGATGCAGGGCGTCGATATCGCCGGCGAGGTCGGGGTTTCCCCGGTCCATGGCCAGGGTGTACTGAGTCAGGTCGTTGGTGCCGATCGATAGGAAGTCGGCTTCAGCCGCCAGCAGGTCGGCGATCATCGCCGCGGCCGGGGTCTCGATCATCACGCCAAGATCGGTACGCCCGGCCCGCCCCAACTCCTTACGCGCCTCGTCGAGCACCAGGCGCACGGCCCGCAGTTCGCTCAGACCGATCACCATCGGCGCCATGATCTTGGCGTGAGGCGCGCCGCGCAGGATGGCGCGCAGCTGTGTCTTCAACACATGGGGCCGGCGCAGTAGCACGCGGACACCCCGTAGCCCCAGGGCTGGGTTCTCCTCCGGCGCGATGGGCAGATAGGAGGCGGTCTTGTCGCCGCCGACATCGAGCAGCCTGATGATCAGCGGCCGTCCGCCGAGCCCGCGCGCGACGGCGGCGTAGTCTTCGGCCTGCTCGTCCTCGGTGGGGGCGCTCTCGCGTTCCAGGAACAGGAACTCGGTGCGCAACAGGCCGCAGCCCTCGGCCCCGGCGTGGACAGCGGCGTCGGCGTCGGCCTGGGAGCCCAGATTGGCGAACACCTTGATGCGTGTCCCGTCCGCCATTCGGCACTCTTCACGGGCGGCGGCGCGCGCGGCGATGCGGCGTTCGGCGCGAGTCGCCAGGGCGGTCTGCGCGGCTGCCAGCGCCCTGGCGTCAGGGGCGAGGTGCAGCAGCCCTGCGTCGGCGTCGAGGATCAGGCTGGTTCCTGCCCGAACCTGCGCCACGCCGGGACCGGCCGCCACCACGGCCGGTATCCCCATCGAGGCCGCAAGGATCGCCACATGCGAGGTCGGGCCGCCGCCGGCGGTGCAGATCCCGGCGAGCCGGCTGGGGTCGAGCCCCATCAACTGGGAGGGCAGCAGTTCCTCGGCCAGCAGGATGGCGTCCAGCGGCAGTTCGGGGCCGCGATCTTCCTGGCCGTTGATCGCCAGCAGGACGCGGCGTTCAAGGTCGAGCAGGTCGTCCACCCGCTCGGCGATCCGCCGGTCGCCCAGCCCGCGCAGCGCCTCGACATAGGCGCCGATGGCCGCGCGCCACGCATAGGCCGCGCTCTTGCCCTCGCCGATCAAGCGATGGGCCTGATCGGCCAGTTCGGGGTCCTCAAGGAAAGCCGCGTGGGCGCCGAGGATAGCCTTGCGGGCCGGGCTGCCGCTGGCTAGGGCCTCCCCGGCGATCCGAGCGCGGACAGCGTCCAAGGCTGAATTGAGCGCCGCCATTTCCGGCTGGGCGCCCTGGCCAAGTTCGGGGACAACGATCTCGTCCACGAATAGCCGAACGGCCTTGCCGACCGCCAGGCCGGGCGAAGCCATGACGCCGCGCAGCACCGCGACGCCCGGCCGAGCGGATTGGGATGGCTTCGCCGGCCCCGGAGCGGCGGGCTCGATGATCGGCGCGCCCTCCCCCATCCCGCCTTCGATCAATTCGGCCACCGCCTCCAGGGCCGCGGCGGCGTCGAGGCCGCTGGCCACCAGACTGGCCGCGTCGCCGTGGCGCAGACCAAGCGACATCACCCCGATTGGGCTCTTGGCGTTGGCCCGCCGGTTGAGCGCCACCACGGCGATCTCGGCCTGGAAGCGCTTGGCCGTATCCGCCAGCCGCGCGGCGGGCCGGGCGTGCAGGCCGTGGATCAGGGGAATGATGATGGCGCGGCTGAGCTCGGGTCCCGTGGCGACCGCGTCGGCGACGATCTTGCCGCCGCACGACAGGGTAAGCAGCGGCTCGCCGACCTTGACGCTGGCGCCGGTCAGCCGGCTGGCGATGACGCGCCCGCCCGCTCCGGTGATGACGATCGGCGTGATCAGGCTTTTGGCGTGGCGGGCCAGGAGATCGAGATCGAATGAGATCAGCGGGGCGCCGGCGCTCACCGCCTGGCCATCAGCGACATGGGCCGTGAAGCCCTCGCCCTTCAAGGCGACGGTCTCCAATCCGATGTGCATCAGGATCTCGACACCGCCGGCCGCGCGCAGGCTGACCGCGTGCTTGGAGGCATGGACCGACACGATGACGCCGTCACAGGGCGCGTGCAGGGTTGAACCCGTGGGATCGACCGCCAGGCCGTCGCCCAACATGGCCTGCGCGAAGACCGGATCGGGGACCTCCGACAGCGGGGCCGCCCAGCCGTCCAGCGGCGAGAGCAGCACGAGGTCACCCGCCATGACGGTCTCCGGCGATCAGGGTGACCCGGTCGACAGCCCACATGGGATCGACGCCCTTCTGGGTGAAGGTGAAGCAGAGGTCCCTGACGCCTGTCGCGCCGGCGATCTGCCCGGTCAACACCGTGACGCCTTGCGACGTAACAGCAGGCCCCAGCGGCAGGGTCGCGACCGCGGTCCCCGCGCATGAACCCTGGCGCACTTCCAGTTCTCCGTCCGGCGTCGCCGGCGGCCGGAACTTGATCTTGTCGACGTCCTTGCCGATCTGGAAGTTGAACGGCAATTGGCCGACCGCGACTTCGATCTGGCTGACGCCCGACAGGTCCGCGTCCTCATAGACCCAGCAGGGGTTCATGATGTCGATCAGGAACCGCGCGCGCGCGCCGCGCACCGGCGCGTCGTCCTCGATATTGAGCACCAGGTCCTCGCGGCAGGTCTTGAGGTCCTGGCTGGCTCTTGTGCGGATCGAGCGGGCGTCGATCTTGATGTCGGAGACCGGGGCCAAGGCCTGTCCCTTGCGGAACGCCTGGGCGCGGATGGTGACGCCTAGCGGCGCGGTCAGCGGCGCCTGATAGAGCGCCGAGCCCGTGGTCGGGGCCGAGCCGTCCAAGGTGTAGCGGATCTCGCCGATATCCTCGGCGCCGAGCAGGCGGACCATCGCCCCTGGCCCAACTGGGCTGGCCAGTGCGCGAACCCGCAGGGCGGTCTCATCCACAGGCTGGCCAAGGGCGCGGGACCGCTCCAACTCTACCGGCAGTCGGTCGGCGAAGTCCTTCCAGTCCTTGCGCGCGGCCGGCGACCAGGCGGTCTCAGCCAGCGCCATCGCGCGTGGGAACGCCATGAGCGCCACGCGGTCTTCGGTGCGCATGTGTTCGGTCCAGAGATTGGCCTGGACCCCGAGCACGTGATGACGCTCGTCGGGGTTCAAGGCCAACGGCATCGGCTCGTAATTGTAGACCTCCCGCAGTCCAACCACCTGCCCCCGGCCTGGCAGACCGTCCGGCGCCGCCGTCTGGCGATGGTTGAGATAGAGCGTCGGCGCTGGGCTGAGGATGGTGTCGTGGCCCAGCTTGGCGGCGATGATCGCGCCGTCGATCCCGCGCCAGGACATCACCGTCGCGCTCTGCGCGACCCCGCCTTCGAGGATCTCGTCCCAGCCGATCAGGCGGCGGCCGTGGCCGTTGAGGGTCTGTTCGACGCGAGAGATGAACCAGCCCTGCAGAGCCGTCTCGCTGGCGATGTGCAGTACCTTCATCCGCGCCTGGACCGCGGGATTGGCCTTCCACTGCTCCTTGACCGCCTCGTCGCCGCCGACATGGATGTAGCGGCTGGGGAACAACTCGATGACTTCGCTCAGGACATCGTCGAGGAAGGCGAAGGTCTTCTCATCGACATTATAGAGATACGGGAAGACGCCCCAATCACCGGAGGTCGCCGCGGGCGGCGCGGCCGACCCCAGCTCTGGATAGGCGACGATGGGCGCGTGGGCGTGGCCCGGCATCTCGATCTCGGGGACGATGGTGACGTGCCGCGCGGCCGCATAGGCCACGATCTCGCGGACCTGATCCTGGGTGTAGAAGCCACCGATCACGTGGGGGTGTCCGGTCTTCGGGTCGATGTCGGCCGCCGCTGCGGGACCGGCCGGGACGCGCCAGGCGCCGATCTGCGTCAGCCTTGGGTACTTCTTGATTTCCAGTCGCCAGCCCTGATCGTCGACCAGGTGCCAGTGCAGGGTGTTCAGCTTGGCCATCGCCATTCGGTCGATGAAGTCCTTCACGAACTCAACGCTCTGGAAGTGGCGGGCGCTGTCCAGCATCAGCCCGCGCCAGGCGAAGCGCGGCGCGTCTTCGATCCGGCGGCCAGCGATCTCGACCGCGCCCTTGCCCGCCGTCTCGGTGGCCAGTTGCCAGACGCTCGTCGCCCCATAGAAGAGTCCGGCCCCGCCCGCCGAGGTGACGACGATGCGATCGGTCGCGACGTCCAGGTCATAGGCCTCGCCCGCCGGCGCGCCGCGCTGGAACGCGATGGCCCCGGCCTGAGGTGCGCCTTGGCGAACCGTGAGCTTAAGGCCGCGCGAGCGGTTGAACAGTTCGGCCAGGCGTTGGGCGCTGGCTTGGGCCTCGGCGTCCCCGACTGGGTAGAGGATCGGGGTCTGCGAGTGAATCTGGAAGGCGCCGTCCCGCGGGGTTTCGGCGGCGGGCGCGGGGATGATCTTGGCCGGCGCCGCCAGGGACGCGCCGGCGAAACCCGCCAAACTCGAGGCCAGGGCGATCAGCAGTGGCAGACGCATGGTCGGACCTGTCATCCACGAAAAAGGGAAAGCGAAACGGTGCACCGCTCCGCTTTCGAGTCGCAGGGGATTAGACTGAAGAACGTCGGTCTTCGCGAGGGGGAGAGCACGGCCGGTTCGCCAGCCGCGCCTCCGGGCCTCAGAAGGTCAGGTTCACCGTCGCCATGTACCGGCGACCGGTCCGGTACACACCGCGCGGCAGGGCCGGCGTGTTGGCGTAGGCGTAGTACTCGGAGTCCGTCAGGTTCATGCCCGCCAGCGTCAGGGCGACGTTCTTCGTGAAGTTGTAGGTGCCGGTCAGGTCCAGGGAGTTGACGGCGCGGACGAACATCTCGTCGCCGCGGTCGACGCCGGTGAAGTACTTCGAGCGCCAGGTGTAGGTAGCCCGCAGCTGGACCGGCCCCTGCTCATAGAACGGGCTGATGTTCACCTGGTGCTTGGAATTGTAGGGCAGCGGCGCGCCGTCTTGCCCCTGTCCGTCGGCGTAGGTGTAGTTGGCCAACAGGCCCAGGCCATAGGCGTAGTTCTGCTGATAGGCGAACGACACGCCCTTGATATCGGCCGAGCCGGCGTTGTGCGGGCGGCTGATCTGATAGGTGGTCACCCGGCCCTGGGACTGGTTGAAGAACTGCTCCGGTCCTGTCTGCTGCAGGATGTAGTTGCTGATATCCTTGTAGAAGAACTCAGCGGCCAGGATCGCCTGCGGCTGGAAGTACCATTCGGCCGAGAAGTTGAAGTTGGCCGACTTGTAGGGATCCAGGTCCGGGTTGCCGCCTGAGCCGATCAGGATCCCATCCGACAGTTGGAAGAAATTGGTCATGTCGGCGTAGTTCGGCCGTGCGATCACCTGGGCGGCGGCGAAGCGCAGGACCAGGTCTTCACGGGCGGTGTAGGCGAGGTTCACGCTCGGCAGGAAGTTGTCATACGACTTGGACGCGGTCTTCCAGGTCCAGTCGGTGGGCGCGGCGCAAGGCGAGCCGGGATTGCAGACATAGCCCGCGCTATCGACACCGGTGTGGACGTAGCGGACGCCGAAGTTCCCCCGCAACTCCCCTGCCTCGATATTGGCCTGGGCGTAGGCGGCGTTGATGTCTTCCTGGATCTCCCAGTTGCCGGCGGTGAATTCCGGCGCGGCGAAGATCGAGGGGGTCGGCATGGCCTGGCCGGGCGCCAGCCACTTGCCGCTCTCGACATACTGGACCATCGAGTCGCCATCGAGACGGAAGCGGTTCCGCATCTGGTCGTTCGAGTCGAAGCCGCGCAGGTAGTTCCCCGGCACGGTCGAGGGGCTGAACAGGCCAGCCGAGGCGGCGACGCCGGTGATGGCGATGCCCGCGTATTGCTGTGTGGTTTCGTGGCGGCGGAACTTGTAGCCGACCTGGACGCGTTTGATCACGCCGTCGAGATCCATGCCGAAGTCGGCCTGGGCGTACTTTTCTTCATCCGTGGTGGGCTTGCTGACGATATTGCCGCTCCAACCCGGATCGGTGGCGAAGGCGGCCGGATTGCCCTGGACGTTGGTCGTATAGGTCAGCTGGCCGGGGTTGTGCGGCGCGGCGGTTATGTCGACCGAGTAGTCGGCCCAGTTCAGGAACTCGAGGAATACCTGGCGCTTGGTGCCGCCGTCGGCCTTGGACAGACCGATATTGCCCGACAGGTCCCAGCCGTCACCCTTCCACTTGCCGCGGAAGTCATAGGTGTCGGAGTTCATCTCGGCCTCGCGGGCCTGCACGTCGAGCACGCTTAGCGCGTTTTTGAAGCTCGCCCGGGTGACGATGCCGTTGGTGACGCTCAGGTCGGTCAAGGACCCCAGGCTGTTCCATGTGTTGCCCTGGAAGGCGTACATCGACTGATTGAGATTGTCGTAGCTGGCGTCGATCTTCAGCCAGTTGAACTCGAGTTCGAGTTGCTCCATCGGCCGGAACTGCAGCGAGGCCGTATAGGTCAGCCGCTCGCGTTCCTGTTCAAAATACGAGGTGCCGTAGGCGTTCGGGCTGCGGGCCCCCAAGTTCGCCGTCAGCGTGGCGGCGCAGTCGCCCAGGCAGCCGTTGTTGCGAGAATCGATGGGGTTATCGGCGTTGCCGCCAGCCCACTGGTTCGCCGCCATGGTTCCGTAGGTCTCAACCCCGTCGCGGCGAAGCTGGTCGGTGGCCTTCTGCACGGACACCGCGACGCCGATCGTCTCGGCCTCGTTCTTCCAACTCGCCATCGCGGCGCCCTGGAAGTCACCCTTCTTGGAGCGGTCGTTGTAGAGATAGCCAACCGAGCCGGCGATGGTTGGGGACTCAAGCTCGAACGGGCGACGAGTATGGACGATCACCGTCCCCCCGATGCTGCCTTCGTCGATCCGTGCCTCGGGCGTCTTATAGATGTCCACCCGACCGACGATCTGCGGCGCGAGCAGGGCGTAGTTGAAGGTCCGGCCAGGGCTGTCGAGGATGAACCAGTCAGCGGAAGCTACAGTCTGGCCGTTGAGCAGGGTGCGGTTCAGCGCCGGGTCGGTGCCCAGGATGCTGACCTTCTCCCCTTGGCCGAATTGGCGGTCGACCGTGACGCCCGGAACCATGGTCAGGGCTTCGGCGACATTGCTGTTTGGGAACTTGCCTACGTCCTCGGCGGTGACCGAGTCGACGATGGCGTCGGCGGCTCGCTTGGTTTCCAGTGACTGCTGCAAGGACGCCCGGATGCCGGTGACAACCAGCTCGTCGACCTGAGCCTCTTGCGCGGACGCCCCGCAGGCCCAGGTGAGCCCGAGCAGGCTGACGGATGCGATCAGGATAGATTTATGACGTGTTTTCACTCGGCTTCTCCCCAAAGTCCGGGCCTCCACCCGGAGCCGACGCGAGCCCAATGTGATACCAATTCTTCGCAAATCACTGCGACAAACCGGGGTTCACCGACCCTGCGACGCCGAACTGTGCGTAGTTTCACAAAATTGACAAGCCCAAAAAGAGACCAATTGCGCTACTGGAACATATTGGTATCTAAATGGTCCCAAGATACATCGACGCTCGAAGTATCGGCGTTCGACCTGGAGAGACGCCCTTGACCTTTTCCGACCGTATCGGCCGGCTCGACGCACAGGACCACGCGCCTCTTTACCGCCAGCTCCAGAAGGTGCTGCGGGACGCCATCGCCAATCAGGTGCTTGGTCCGGACGACGCCCTGCCCGCCGAGCGCGAGTTCGCCGATGACCTGGGAGTCTCGCGTATCACCGTGCGCAAGGCGCTGGATGGATTGGTCAGCGAGGGCCTGCTGATTCGCCGCCAAGGCGCGGGCACCTTCGTCGCCGCCCGGGTCGAAAAGAACTTCTCCAAGCTCTCCTCCTTCACTGAAGACATGATCTCGCGCGGCCGGGTTCCGCACTCGACCTGGCTGTCGCGGACCGAGGGCCAGGTCACCCCCGAGGAATCACTGACTCTGGGGCTGTCGCCGGGCGCGCCGGTCTATCGCTTCAGCCGGATTCGCTACGCCGACGGCTCGCCGATGGCGCTGGAGTATTCGACCCTGGCGGCCTTCTGCATGCCTAGCTCGGACTTCGTCGAAACCTCGCTCTACGAGGCGCTGGAGAAGACCGGTCATCGGCCGGTGCGCGCCCTGCAGCGGCTGCGAGCCGTGCTGTTCACCCCCGAGCAAGCCGACCTTCTGGGCGTGGCGTCCCGCGATCCTGGCCTGCTCATCGAGCGCCGGGGGTTCCTGAAAGATGGTCGGGTGGTCGAGGTCACCCAGTCCTATTATCGCGGCGACGCCTATGACTTCGTCGCTGAGCTGAACGCCATTTGACGTGAACACCCCGTGCTCCGGAGAACGCGCTTGCCCCTGACGCCCCCTGCCCCGGAAGCCACGCTGATGTTCCGCGAGGCGGCCGAGGCCCCCGCCGTTGTCGCCCGTCTCCTGGCCGCCAACGCGCCGTTGGTCCAGGCGTTGGGCGCGGAGCTGCGGGCCAATCCACCCCGGGCCGTCGTCACCTGCGCCCGCGGCTCGTCCGATCACGCCGCGACCTACGCCAAGTACCTGATCGAGACCCTGACCGGCGTGGTCACCTCGTCGGCCGCCCTGTCTGTCAGCTCGGTCTACGCGGCCGAACCCAAGCTGCAGGGCGTGCTCTATCTGGCGATCTCCCAGTCGGGAAAGAGCCCCGACCTGCTCGCCGCCGTCGAGGCCGCCAAGCAGGCCGGCGCCCTGGTCGTCGCCCTGGTCAATGACGAGGCCTCGCCCCTGGCGGCGCTCGCCGATCACGTCCTGCCGCTGCACGCCGGGCCCGAACTCAGCGTCGCGGCCACCAAATCCTACATCGCCGCCCTGACCGGCATCGCCCAGCTGGTCGCTGCCTGGAGTCAGGACGCGGGGTTGGAAAAGGCCCTGGAGGAGTTGCCCGCCACCCTGCGCGAGGCCTGGCCGCTCGACTGGAGCCCGGTCGCCGAGCGCCTGACAGCCGCGACCAATCTCTATGTCCTGGGCCGCGGCGTCGGTTTCGGGATCGCCCAGGAAGCGGCGCTGAAGTTCAAGGAAACCTGCGGCCTGCATGCCGAGGCGTTCAGCGCCGCCGAGGTGCTGCACGGTCCGATGGCCCTGGTGCGGAAAGGCTTTCCGGTGCTGATCTTCGCTCAGGACGACCAAAGTCAGGCCAGCGTCCTCGACCTGGCGCAAGAGCTGTCGGCCCGCGGCGTCGATGTCATGCTGGCTGGAGAGCATGGCCCTGGCGCCTTGCCCACCGTGCGCGCGCATCCCAATCTCGAGCCGATCGCGCGTATTCAGAGCTTCTACCGGATGGCCAACACCCTCTCGATCCTGCGCGGGCACGACCCGGACAAGCCGCCCCACCTGAACAAGGTGACCGAGACGATCTGATGGCTGTAGCTCTCGTCAATGGCCAGGTGCTGACCGGCGGCCGCTTTGAAACCGTGAGCGTCCTCATCGAGGGCGAGCGCATTGTCGCGGTCGGCGGCGACGCACAGGCGGCGCAGGCCAGCACGCGTATCGATCTGAACGGCGGCTTCCTGTTGCCTGGTTTCCTGGACACCCAGGTCAACGGCGGCGGCGGCCTGCTGTTCAATGACGCGCCGAGCGTCGAGACCATCGCCACCATCGGCGCTGCGCACCGGCGCTACGGCGTCACCGGCTTCCTGCCCACCTTGATCAGCGATGACCTGGCCAAGGTCGCCTGCGCGATCGAGGCCGTGGATCAGGCCATCGAGGCCGGCGTGCCCGGCGTGCTGGGCATTCACATCGAGGGGCCGTTCCTCAGCGAGCGTCGCAAGGGCGTCCACGACGCCTCCAAGTTCCGCACCCTCGACGAGGCATCCCTCAAGCTGCTGACCTCGGCGCGCCATGGCAAGACGCTGGTCACCCTGGCGCCCGAGACCACCACGCCCCAGATGATCGGGCGCCTGGCCGCGTCCGGTGTGACCGTCGCTGCGGGCCACACCAACGCCACCTATGAGCGGCTGATGGAGGCGCTGGGCGCGGGCGTGACCGGGTTCACCCACCTCTTCAACGCCATGTCGCCCCTGGCCAATCGCGAGCCGGGCGCCGTGGGCGCGGCGCTCGACCATCAGGACAGCTGGTGCGGGGTGATCATCGACGGCCGCCACATCCACCCGGCCGCCCTGCGCATCGCCTTCCGGGCCAAGCGCCACGACCGCTTCATGCTGGTCACCGACGCCATGCCCAGCGTCGGGATGGTCGACAAGAGCTTCACGATCCAGGGCCGCCCGATCCATGTGGTGAACGGGGTCTGCGTCGATGAGAACGGCACGCTCGCCGGCTCCGATCTCGACATGGCCAGCGCCGTGCGCAACGCCGTCCAATTGACCGGCCTCGACCTGGCCGACGCCGCCGCCATGGCCTCGACCAATCCGGCCGCCTTCCTGGGACTTCAAGGCGACCTGGGACAGATCACGCCAGGCTACCGGGCAAACCTCACATTGCTCGACGCCGAGCTGAAGGCCGCACGCACCTGGATCGATGGGCGCGAGGCCTGAGCGGAAAGGGCTCCACAAACCGCGAAGCCTGGCCTAAAGCAACCGCGTGACCCGGGCTCTTGATCAGCGCAGAGGAACGCCGCGCAGCATCTTCATGGTGCTGGCCGCGCTGGCGCTCGCGATCAAGGTGATGATCCCAGCCGGGTTCATGACCGCCCCGCCGTCCGCCGACGAACTCCCGTTCACCCTGGTTCTCTGCACGGCTCAAGGCGCGGTCATGGTCCAATCGGACGACCTCGCAGCCCCGATCCACGACGATCAGGGCTCGGGCGAGAGCGCGGCGCACGACAGCCCTTGCGCCTTCGCGGGGCACGGCGCCGGCGCCCCGCCGCCCAACCTGCTGGACGCCCGCGCCGTCGAGTTCGTCGCCTATCGCGCCCCGGCCGCCGTTCAGGTCATCCACCGGGCGCCGGGCCGAGGCCTGGCCGCGCCCCCGCTCCCCGCACGCGGCCCACCTACCCTGCTGACCTGACGCGCTCGCCGTTCGGCTGAGCGCGCTTTTGCACGTCTGTCGCTGTCCAGCGATCCAAGGCCGTGCGCTTCCTGTTCCCCAAACCAAACCCTCGTCGCCGCGCGTCGGCGGCCGCCTCCAGCCAGGAGTCTCCCATGAAAGCTCTCTTCGCCCTCATTCCGCTCGTCCTCGTCGCGGCCTGCGATCGTGCGCCGCAACCCGCGCCTACGGTGACCATCACCGACGCCTGGTGTCGCGCGGCTCCCGCCGGCGCCCCGACCGGCGGCTGCTACGTCACCCTGACCGCCAGCGCCGACGACAAGCTGCTCACCGTCGAGACGGCCGCCGCCGACCGGGCCGAGATCCACAGCATGGACATGACCGACGGCGTGATGCGGATGCGCAAGCTCGACGGGCTCGACCTCCCGGCCGGCAAGGCCGTCATGCTCTCGCCGGGCGCCGAGCACCTGATGATCATCGCCCCCAAGGCGACCCTGGCCGAGGGCGGCGTGGTTCCGCTTACCTTCAAGTTCGGCAAGGCGCCGGCCCAAAGCGTGGAAGCCCCGGTCCGCGCCGCCGCCGCCGCCGCCGGAATGGACCACGGGATGGATCACAGCATGGCGCACGGCCAATGAGGGCGCGCCTTGCCTTCCTGATCGGCTGCTTTGTCCTGGCCGTGGCGCTGTTCGGCGCCGTCACCTTCCTGCAGCTTCGGCAAGCGCCTAGCCCAAGCGTCGCGGCGGTCGATATCGGCGGGCCGTTCCAACTCGTCGATACAGCCGGCCGTTCGGTCACCGAAAAGACCCTGCTCGGCAAGCCGACGGCGGTCTTCTTCGGCTTCACCTACTGCCCGGAGGTCTGTCCAACCACGCTGACGGAGATCAGCGCCGCCTTGAACGCGCTCGGCCGTGACGCCGACAAGCTCAATGTCGTCCTGGTCTCGGTCGATCCCGAACGCGACACCCCCGAGCAGATGAAGCTCTACCTTTCGAACTTCGACGCTCGGATCCAGGGCTTCACCGGCACGCCGGAAGCCGTGGCCCAGGCCGCGAAGGCCTACCGCGTCTTCTACAAGAAGGTCGCTGTGGACGGCGGCGACTACACCGTCGACCATTCCTCGGCGATCTACCTGTTCGACAAGAAGGGACGCTTCGTCGAGCCTATCGCCTATGGCGCCCCGCATGAGCGCGTGGTCGCTCAGTTGAAGAAGCTCGTGACCCAGAGCTGAGGCGGTGGCGAAGGGGGCGAATCTCATGACCTGGGCGCGATCACATCGCGGCGTCGTCCTGACGCTGGCGCTGCTGGCGCTCGCGTTCAAGATCGCTATTCCGCCCGGTTACATGGTCGCAGCAGCGACCAACTCGCTGCCCTTCGCCATCGTCATTTGCACCGCTCAGGGCGCGGTCGTCGTCGATCCCGGCGGTTCCCATGAAGACAGCGAAGCCTCGAATCACGACGCACCCTGCGTCTTCGCGGGGCACGGCCTCGGCGCCGAACCTCCAGAGCGCAGCAGCCATCTCGTCCGCCCCACGCTCGCCTACCACCCGATAGCGCCTACTCCGTCCTGCGAGGCGACACCTGGGCGAGGGCTTTGCGCCCCGCCGCCTCCCGCGCGTGGACCTCCCCTGTCGATCTGATCGCCGCGCCTTAAGCGCGACCGCCTTCGCCAGATCATCGACATCGCGGCCGCCGGCTTCATTCGGCCGCCGCAGGACCATGTGCTTATGAAATCGCTTCTCTTGACCGCGACGGCGCTGACTGCGCTGTCGCCCGCCCTTGCCTACGCCGACGTCGCCACCAGCATTGATGAGTTCATCGTCACTGGCCGTCCAGCCGCCCTGGCGCTTGACCACGCCGCCCCCGCCGCCAGCCGGCTTGGCCTCACCAACCGCGAGGTCCCGGCGACCCTGGATGTCATCACCCAGCAACGGATGCAGGCCGAGGGGCTTCGAACCTCCATCGAAGCCCTCAACGCGGCGCCCGGCGTCAACGGGGGAACCCTGCCCGGCTCGGTCGGCGTGACCTCGATGCGGGGCTTCACCAGCACGGCCATCGCCTATCTGTTCGACGGGGTCAGGGTGACCGGCTCGAACAGCGCGATCCGCAACTTCGACACCTTCAACTTCGACCGAGTCGAGATCCTGAAAGGCCCCGCCTCGGTCCTCTACGGGGAAGGCGCCCTGGCAGGGGCGATCAACCTGGTCCCCAAGCGCGCCCGCATCGGAGAGAGCAGCGGAGAAGGCCTAGTCAGCCTCGGCGCCTTCGACACCCTACGGGCCGGTCTGGGGGGCAATCTGGCGCTTGGCGACACAGCCGCCCTGCGTGCCGACGCCAGCTTCAGCCGATCTTCCGGTTGGGTGGATGACACCGACTCGCTGGCTGGCGCGGTGACGGCCTCGTTGCTCTTGAAGCCGACAGACCGCCTCACCCTGACACTATCGGGCGACTACAACCACGACGACTATTCCACCGCCTATTTCGGCTCCACCCTGGTCCCGGCGGCGGTCGCACGCGATCCCTCGGGCCTGGTCCGGAACGCTCAGGGCCTGGTGCTCGATAAGGCTACGATCCGTCGGAACTACAATGTCGAGGACGGCGAGATGACCTCGACCGCCTGGCAACTGCGCGCCCGCGCCGACTACCGGCTCTCCGACCATTGGATGCTGTCCAATGAACTGGCCGGGTACACCGCCGACCGGCTCTGGAAAAATTCCGAGGACGTGACGTTCGACGCCGCCACCGGCCGGCTCAACCGCAGCACCACCCTGATCGCTCACGATCACGACTATTGGACTGGGCGCGCCTACGCGGCCTTCGACGGCCCGCTCGCCGGCCGGCGCAACCGCTTCACCCTGGGCGCGGAGTACAGCGACACGCACTTCGTCACCCGCCGCCGCTTTGGCATGACCACGCCGGTCGATCGCTTCGATCCGGTTCGTGGACGCTTTCCAGAGATCACGGCGGCGAACTTCCCTGGCGCGGGCAACCGCGTCGATTGGGTCAGCGACGCCACCGTGGCGGCGCTGTTCGCCGAGAACGCCTTCAACCTCACGACCAAATGGCTGCTGGTGGGCGGCGTCCGCTACGACCACGTCGAGCTTGAACGCCAGACCCTCGACCTGAACACCGGCGCGGCGGCCAGGTTCAGCCAGGACTACGACCCGCTCTCCTGGCGGATAGGCACGGTCTACGATCTGGCGTCCAAGACCCAGGTCTACGCTCAGTTCAGCCATGCGGTGACGCCGGTCAGCAGCTTCCTGTTCCTGAACGCCGCCAACGCCAAGTTCGACCTGAGCGCCGGCGAAGCCGTCGAGGTTGGGATCAAGACCAGCTTCTGGTAGGACCGGATCGACCTCACAGCGGCGGCCTATCACATCGTCCAGGACGATATCCTGACCCGCGATCCAGCCAATCCAGCACTCACCATTCAAGGGGGCAGCCAATCATCACGCGGCGTCGAGCTGTCGATGTCCGCGGCGCTCACCGATCAACTGCGGGTCGACGCTGGCGCGGCCCTGCTGGAGAGCCGCTTCGACACCCTGATCGAGGCCGGCGGCGTCGACCGCTCCGGTAATCGCCCGCCCAATGTGCCTGAGCAGATGTTCGATCTCAGCGCCTACTACAGCCTGCGGGCGGCGCCGCTGACCTTCGGCGCCACGGTGCGCCATGACGGCGACTTCTACACCAGCAACGCCAACACCTATCGGGTCGCGGCTCGCACCACCCTCGACGCCCAGGTCAGCTGGCGCGCGCCATTCGGCAGGCTGACCCTGCGCGGCCGAAATCTCTTCAATACGCTCTACGCCGACTGGTCGGGCTATGGCGCGACCCAGGTCTATCTGGGCGCGCCGCGCAGCTTTGACCTCACCCTGACGCGAAGCTTCTGATCATGAGGCCCCATCTCTACCAAACCATCTGGCGCTGGCATTTCTACGCCGGGCTGCTGGTGGCGCCGTTCATGCTGATCCTGGCCGTGACGGGCGCGATCTATCTCTTCAACGACGAGATCAACGACGCCCTGCACCCACAGCAACGCCTCGTCGCTCACGCAGAGCAGCGGCCGGTCAGCCAGATGATCGCCGCCGCACTCACCGACTACCCTGGCGGTTCGGCCACCCGCGTCGATCTGCCGGCGCCAGGCCGCAGCGTCCAGGTCTTCGTGACCCCCGCCGCGGGCGACCCGGTTCGGGTCTATGTCGATCCCGGCACGGCCCGGGTGCTGGGGTCCTATGTCTACACTCACACCATCGTCGGCTTCGCCGATGTCGCCCACGGCTCGCTGATGTTGGGCAAGTTCGGCGACGGCGTTGTCGAGCTGGTGGCCTGTTGGGGGCTGATCCTTGTGGCGACGGGAATCTATCTCTGGTGGCCCCGGGGCGGCCTGCGGGTCCAAGGCGTGTTGATCCCTCGCCTGAAGGAGACGGGTCGCACCCTCTGGCGTGATCTGCACGCCGTGACCGGCGTCTGGACAGCGCTGCTGATCGCCTTCCTGATCGTCACCGGCCTGCCCTGGGCCAATGTCTGGGGCGGCCTGCTGAAGCGCGGAACCGACACGGTGGGGATCGGCTATCCGACCAGCCATCGATTGCACGGGACAACGCCGACCACGACCGTCAAGCAAGCCCTTGGCCAGGCGCCCTGGACGCTGGAAGACACCCCGATGCCGGCCTCCGATCCGCATGCCGACCATCATGGTGGTCATGCCGGCATGACCATGGATGCAAACTCTCCCTCCATCGGAGTCGATCGGGCCGTCGCCATCTTCGAGGGAAAAGGAGTCCAGGGGCCCTATCGCCTGTTTCTGCCGTCGGCCCCGGCAGGCGCCTTCACCGCCTACACCTATCCCGATCGGCCGCAGGGCCAGCGGACCGTCCACCTCGACCAGTATTCTGGACGAGTGCTCGATGACGTCGGCTTCGCCAACTATGGCTGGGCGGCGAAAGGGGTGGAGCTCGGAGTTCAGCTGCACATGGGCAACTATTTCGGCCGGGCCAATCAGATCGTCATGCTGATCGCCTGTCTCGGCGTCATCATGCTGTCGCTCACCGGTCCGATCATGTGGTGGCGACGCCGTCCAAAGGGCGGACTCGCCGCGCCGCGCGAACTTAGTCCGTTGAAGCTCCGGACCGTCGCCCTGATCACCCTGGCTCTAGGAGCTCTTTTCCCGCTTGCTGGCGTTTCCCTGCTTCTGGTGTTGATCATCGATCAGCTTCGCCCTAGCCGACAGGACAACGCCTAGTCGGTTTGACCGCGTGCGGCGGCCTGATAGGCTTTTCTGAACAACGATAAGTTTGGGAGGCCCTGGTGGCCGAGACGCGTCTACCCAAGGCCTGCATCATCGGGGCGGGATGCTCGGGATTCACGACCGCCAAGCGGTTGAAGGATTTCGGCATCCCCTATGATTGCTTCGAGATCTCCGACGAGGTCGGCGGCAACTGGTACTACAAGAACCCTAACGGGATGTCGGCCTGCTACGAGAGCCTGCACATCGACACCTCGAAATGGCGCCTGGCTTTCGAGGACTTCCCCGTCCCCGCCGACTGGCCAGACTTCCCGCACCACGCCCAGTTGCATCAGTACTTCAAGGACTATGTCGATCACTTCGACCTGAGGGAGACGATCACCTTCAGGACCGCGGTCGACAAGGCGCGGCGCAACGCCGACGGCCTCTGGGAGGTGACCCTCTCGACCGGAGAAACCCGGCTCTATGACGCGCTGTTCGTCTGCAACGGTCACCACTGGAGCCCGCGCATCCCGAACTATACCGGCGAATTTGACGGCGCCGCCTTCCACAGCCACGCCTATTCCGACCCGTTCGACCCCGTCGATATGCGCGGCAAGAACATCGTGGTGGTCGGCATGGGCAATTCGGCGATGGATATCGCCTCCGAGCTCGCCCAACGGCCCATCGCCAAGAACCTGTGGGTGTCGGCGCGGCGCGGGGTCTGGGTGCTGCCGAAATACATGAACGGCAAGCCGGCCGACAAATCGGCGATGCCGTCCTGGATGCCCAAGAAGCTCGGCCTGGCCATGGCCCGGAAGGTCATCAAGAAGGCTATCGGCGCCATGGAGGACTACGGCCTGCCCAAGCCCGACCATGAGCCGCTTGAAGCCCACCCCTCGGTCAGTGGCGAGTTCCTGACCCGCGCGGGTTGCGGCGATATCAAGTTCAAGCCTCAGATCGAGGCGCTGGACGGCGATCAGGTCCGCTTCGCCGATGGCACGGTCGAGGACGTCGATGTGATCATCTTCGCCACCGGCTACGATATGCGCTTCCCGTTCTTCGACGATCCGGGCCTGGTCCCGGACGGCGATCACCGGCTGCCGCTGTTCAAGCGGATGATGAAGCCGGGCGTGCCGAACCTCTTCTATATGGGCCTAGCCCAGCCGCTGCCGACCCTGGTCAATTTCGCTGAGCAACAGGCCAAACTGGCGGCCGCCTATCTGGCCGGGCTCTACCTGCCGCCCTCAATCGCAGACATGAACCAGGTGATCGCCAAGGACGAGGCCACGCACCTTGGCCAGTATTACCGCTCCAAGCGCCACACCATCCAGGTCGACTTCAACACCTACGTCGCCGACCTACACAAGGAGGTCGCCAAGGGCGCGAAGCGCGCGAACGCGGCCGGAAACCGTCTGTCGGTGCCGGGGCGGGTCGCCGAACACGTCGCCCAGAGCCCGGTCAGCGCCAGCTAGTCTGGCAGCGCCAGCTCGCCGTCGGCGATGCGCCGCAGGGTCTCCACGAAGAAGCTCGGCTCAAGGGCGGTGACACGGGCTTCCAGGCTCTCGGCCGTTTCGCCCGGCGCCAAGGGCACCGAGCGCCGGGCGATCACCGGACCATGGTCATACATCTCGTCCACGGCGTGGATAGTGACGCCGCTCTCGGCCACGCCGGCGGCGATCACCGCCTCGTGGACCCGGCGGCCATACATGCCCTCGCCGCCAAAGGCCGGCAGCGCGCCCGGATGGATGTTGATCACCCGGTTTCGGTAGCGCCCAAGCGTCTTGGGGCCAAGCCGGCGCAAATAGCCTGAAGCGACGATCAGATCGACGCCAGCCGCTTCCATCGCCGCGCAGAGCCGGGCGTCGGCCGCCTCCGGATCAGACTGGGTCGGAATGACCAGGGTCGGCACACCACGCGACGCCGCGAATTCCAGGGCTCCGGCGTTCTTGTTGTTACTGACTACCAATCGCGGCTCGGCGGCCAGCTCTCCTGCTTGGATGGCCTCGATCATCGCCCGCATGCTGGAGCCATTGCGAGAAGCCAAAAAGCCAAGCTTAAGCGGCGAGGAACTCATCAGAAATCGCCGCCCAGTTGATGTTCGAACCGTAGCCCGTCGAAAGCCGGTTCAACCCCGGTCGGCAGCCGGGCCGCGAGATCGTCGAAGTCGAGGTCGATGTGCATATTGGTCAGGATCGCCCGGCGGGGCTTGACCCGCGCTATCCACTCCAGTGCCAGATCGACATGGGCGTGGGTCGGATGGGGCTTCCAGCGCAGGGCGTCCAAGATCCAGACGTCGAGATCCGCCAGGGCTTCGAAGGCGGCCTCATCCAGCCCCACCACATCGCTGGAATAGGCAACATTTCCAAAGCGATATCCGATAGATCTCACACCGCCATGATCCTGATCAAAGGTGCTCACCGGGATCACCCCCGACGGTCCCTCAACCGACCAAGACGCCCCATGCGGCGGCACGATCTGGATATCCCCGATCGCCGGATAGCCGCCCTCGCCCACAAAGATGTAGCCGAACCGCCGCCGCATCGACTCCGCGGTCGACTCGTCCATGTGGCAATTAATTCTAGCGCGCTGGCGGATAGCAAAGGCGCGGATATCGTCTATCCCGTGGGTCTGGTCCGCATGGTCGTGCGTCAACAGCACGGCATCCATGCGCCGAGCGCCAGCGTCCGAGGTCTGCGACACGAGATCGGGGGAAGTATCGACAATCAAAGTGGTTTCGCTCTCGGCGCTCACGCCCTTTCGGCGGACCAACAGCGAGCAACGGCGACGGCGGTTCTTCGGATTGGCCGGGTTGCAGTCGCCCCAATCGCCGTCCGCGCGCGGCACCCCGCCCGACGACCCGCAGCCCAGAATGGTGAACTCCAGCACCCCGCTCATGGCCGCGGAATCTTGTCGAACAGGGCGAAGAAGGCGTCCTCGGTCTTCTGTTCGGCCTCCTGCGCCGACCAGCCGCGAATTTCGGCCAGCTTAGCGAGTACGGCGGGCAGATAGGCGGGCTCGTTGCGCCGCCCGCGGTGCGGGATGGGCGCTAGATAGGGGCAGTCCGTCTCCACGATGATCCGGTCGGCGGGCATGCCACGCACCACGGCGCGGACGTCCTCGGCCGCCTTGAAGGTGGCGATGCCGGACACCGAGAACCAGGCGCCCAGCGCCGCGGCCCGCGCCGCCAATTCGGGGCCGGACGTGTAGCAATGCATCAGCATCTTGAACGGCCCCCGGGCGTGCTCTTCCTCCAGGATATCGCCCATCAACGCGTCGGCCTCACGGGTGTGAACCACCAGCGGCAAGCCGGTTTCCCGCGCCGCGGCGACATGAGCCCGGAACACCTTGGCTTGGATGTCACGCGGGCTCAGATCGTAATGGAAATCCAGCCCGGTCTCACCGATCCCGACCACGCGCGGATCGGCCGCCAACGCCACCAGCTCGGCGACCGAGAGGTCGGGATTCTCTTTGGCCTCATGCGGATGGGTGCCGACTGTGCACCATATGTCGGGATGATCGGCCAGGGCGCGAACGGCTGTGAAGTGCGAGACCTTGTCGCTGATATTGACCATCAGGGCGATGCCGGCGGCGCGGGCGCGGGCGATCACCTCGTCCCGATCATCATCGAATTGGTGCGCGTGCAGGTTGACGTGACTGTCGATCAGCATGGAACGAGGAAACTCAGGCGCGCGCGGCGGCGCGCAGTTCAGAAAGCGCGGTGAAGAAGGCGTCGGTCCGGTCCAGGTTGACGGCCTCGACCTCGCGCGGCAGGCGCTGCAGCGTCTCCCACGCCGCAGCCCAGCGATCAAGACCGCCATAGCCCTCGCCAGCCAACCGGGTGACGTGGCTGTGGACCCGCTCAGCCAGTCGCTCGAACAGCAGATTGAACTGGGCCTGGCCCTCCCCGCCCCGGAACCGGTCCGTCAACGCCAGCGCCGCGGCCTCGTTGACCTGCGGGAGGCTCATCAGGATTTCCTTGGCCGCGTCGTCCACCGCCACCGCGCCCGCCAGAGCCAAGGCCAGGGCGCGCCCGGGCGCGCCATTGGCCATCCGCGCCAGTCGGATCGAGTCCTCGGCGTTTGCCGAGGTCCGCGACTGGACAAAGCTCGTCACATCGCTTTCCGCCAAGCCGCCAAACGCCAGCCGGCGGCACCGCGATCGGATCGTGGGCAGCAAACGGCCCGGCGAGTGGGAGATCAGCAGCAGGATGCCACGCTCCGGCGGCTCCTCCAGGGTTTTCAGCACCGCATTGGCCGAATTGACGTTCAGATCGTCAGCGGCGTCGATGATCGCCACCCGGTGAGGTGAACTGGCGGGCGACTTGGAAAAGAAATCCGAGAGCTTGCGTGCTTCGTCGACCGGGATGGCTTTGCGGACCTTGCCGTCCTCGCCGATCCGCTCCAGCACCATGATGTCGGGATGCGAGCGGGCGATAATCTGGCGGCTGACCGGATGGCCGGGCGAGGCGCCCAGGACGCCGTAGGAGCGCTCCGGCGGCGCGCCCAGCAACCGGCGAGCGGCGCGATAGGCGAAGGTCGCCTTGCCCACGCCCTCGGGTCCGGTCAGCAGCCAGGCGTGGTGCAGACGCCCACGGCTGCGGGCTTCCTCAAAGGCGATCTCGGCGGCCTCATGACCTTTCAGGTCGAAGACCTCGCGTGGATGGGTGGGCTGCTCAGCCATGGACGACCAGCCTGTCGCTGACTGTGGTCCAGACCTGGCCCTCGACCTCGTCCATCGAGCCCGAGGCGTCGATCAGGGCGCAGCGATTGGGTTCGGCCTTGGCGATGGCCAGGAAGGCTGCGCGCAACCGCTCGTGGAACGCCACGCCCTTGGATTCGAACCGGGTCTCGGCATGGCCCTCGGAGTTGGCGAAGCTCTCTGCCCGCGCCAGGCCAATCCCTACCGGGAGGTCGAACACCAGGGTAAGGTCGGGCCGCACCTCATCCAAGACGTGAGCCTCGAGCGCCGAGATCAAAGCAGGTTCCACTCCCCCTGCCCCGCCTTGATAGGCCCGAGTAGAGTCGGCGAACCGGTCGCAGATCACCCATGCTCCGCGCGCCAGGGCCGGTTGGATGGTCCGCTCGATATGGTCGCGCCGCGCGCCGTACATCAGCAGGGTCTCGGTCACCGGGCTCCAGCGGTCAGCCTCGCCTTTCAAGACAAGATTTCGGATCGCCTCGGCGCCCGGCGAGCCGCCCGGTTCGCGGGTCTGGACGACATCGAGGCCCTCGTTTTGCAGGCGCGCAACTAGGCGCCGGACCTGGGTTGATTTCCCAGCTCCCTCTCCGCCTTCAAAGGTGATGAACCGCCCGCGCGTCACGCGGCCAAAATGGCCCGTTCGCTCGGTTTGTCCAGCCGCGATACGCCTCTACAGCCCCGGCCGCACGACTCGAGCCTCTGCGAAGCCTGAAGCGGCGACCCGATCACGTAAGGCCCAGGCCTCGGCTTCGTCGGGCGTGCCCTGCACCATCACGCGGTACAATGTCACGCCATCCGCTCGTTGGAACGGCTCGACCGTCGCGGTCACGCCGCCGCCGAGTTGGTTGACCACTCGCTGGGCGTTCGCCGGATCGGAAAAGGCGCCTGCCTGGACGCGATAGGCCAGGCCCGTCCCGGCGCTGGGAGTTGCGACGAGTGTGGAAGTCCCGAGCGGCGGAAGCGAGGAAGAACCGACGACGGGCGGCAAGGGCGCCGTCCCGGGCGACGGATTCAATCCGACATAGGGCGTCGGGCCGCTCGGCATCTGATCGGTCGAC
>NZ_JAURWM010000374.1 GCF_030654915.1 Phenylobacterium sp.
GATCAGGCCCGCGAAGATCAGCACGCCGACAACGCTGATGATGAAGCCCATGGCCCCGTTGTTCAGGAACATGTTGACGTTGCTGGCCACCACCAGGCCGATCAGGCCGACGATCAGGAAGCTGCCGAAGGCGGGCAGGTCCTACTTGGTCGTGTAGCCGATCAGCGACAGACCGCCGAAGGCCGCCTCGGTGATCAGGAAGGTCGAGAAGATCGACGCGCCCGTATAGACGAGGGTCAGGACGCCGAGGCCGGCGCCGATCAGGCTGACGATCGTCCAGTAGAAGATATTGGCCGTGCGCGGGTTGGGATTGCGCATGGCGAACATGCCGACCAGCATCACGCCCAGCGGCGCGAAGGCCACGACCGTGCCGAGCAGCGAGTAGCCGATTTTGCCGTTAGCGCCGGCGGTGAACATCAGGTCGCGCACAGGCGGGAAAGTGCCGGTCAGGAACGCCAGGGCGGCCGAAAGCAGAAGTCCCAGCGCCACCTTGTTGTAGACGCCGAGCATGAAGCTGCGGAGCCCCGCGTCCACCGACATGTCGGCGCGATCTGCGGGGACCGTGCGCGCGTAGCCGCGGTTGAAGTCGCTCATCAGAGTCATGGCCCTTTTTCGAAACGTCCCGAGCGGACGCATTGTCGAATATCGGTGGCCGGGGGCTCGCGCGCAAGGCTTGCTGTATTACGATTGCGTCAGATCATCAGCACCTTAGGTAGTTTCCCATGATCCGACTGTTCACCGCCATCGCTGTTCCAGAGGACATCGGGGAGGAACTCATCGCCCGTCAGGATCGCTTGCCGGGTGCGCGTTGGCGTCCTCGGGAGGCCCTTCACATCACCCTGAAGTTCGTCGGCGAGGTGGCCGAGAACGTCGCCGCCGACCTCGACGCCGAGCTCACCACCCTTGGTGGCGGTCCGCTGGAGCTTCAGCTGCACGGCGCCGGCGCGTTCGGGGAGGGGGTCGATATCCATGCGGTCTGGGCCGGGGTCGCCGAGAACGAGGGGCTGAACCATCTGGCGCGTGGGTGTGAGATCGCGGCGCGCCGAGCCGGGCTCAAGCCCGAGACGCGAACCTACAAGCCGCATGGCACCCTGGCCTATCTGCGCCGCCCCAATCCGGCTGACGTCGCCATCTGGATCCAGGAGAACAACCTGCTGCGCAGCACGCCCTTCCGGGCCACCAGCTTTGGTCTCTATTCCAGTTGGCGCTCGGATGCCGGCTCCTGGTACCGGCTGGAGCGGGAATATCCGCTGATCTGAGGCGCTGGGACCAATCGATATTCGGTGTTTTCGCGCCGAACCCGCTCATCCCGGCGAAGGCCGGGCCTCAGACGAAGCCCCGGTGCTCGAACGCAAACCCAGATTTCGTGCTCTACGATCTGGGTCCGGGCCTTCGCCAGGAGGAGCGGGGAAAAGGCGGCGCGTTCGGGGAGGGGGTCGATATCCATGCGGTCTGGGCCGGGGTCGACGAGAACGAAGGCTTAAATCACCTGGCCCGGGGCTGCGAGATCGCCGCCCGCCGGGCCGGGCTGCCGCCTGAAGTCCGAACCTACAAGCCCCATGTCACCCTGGCCTATCTGCGCCGCCCCAATCCGGCCGACGTCGCCATCTGGATCCAGGAGAACAACCTGCTGCGCAGCACGCCCTTCCGGGCCACCAGCTTTGGTCTCTATTCCAGTTGGCGCTCGGATGCCGGC
>NZ_JAURWM010000376.1 GCF_030654915.1 Phenylobacterium sp.
GGCCCAAAAGATGGGGTGTTGCGCCAAGGCGTAGGCCAGGGTCGTGGCCGAAAGCAGGGAGACGAACGCCGCAAAGGCTCGAATGTGGCCCACGGACGAGATCACCCGGCCGGCCTTCAAGGCTCCGACGGCGAGGCCGGCGAAATATGCGGTCGCGATTGCGCCCACGAGCACAGGGGGGTGACCCGCAGCCGTTAGGCGCACGCCGACCAGCGTGGACATGAAACCTGCGCCCGCCATCATCACGAAGATGGAAAGCAGCAGGCTCCGGACCGGAGCAATTGCGCTCAGCATTCGCCGCCGCCCAAGCGCCCAGGCTTCGAGCGTGACGGCAGGCTGACCTCAAGGCAGGCTCGAGACCATGGGGCGACGTGCCGTTCCATAGTCTCGAAGGCCGCCCCGGCGATCACGAGATCGGAGACGCCAGATCGACGCTCACGCCAGCTCTTTCAGAAAGCCGGCCCGTTTGCGGTCGTAGGGCTGAGGCTGCGCGGCGGGCGATGAAATCAGGGCGTGGAGGTTTTCCGCCGTAGGGCCGGACAAGTTGGTTGGCCATCGCGTTGAACACGATGAAGGCGTTCGCCCTCGGATAGGGCGTGATGTTGCCGTTCGACCCGTGCATCGTATTGCAATCGAAGATGATGACCGAGCCCGCCGGTCCCGTCGGCGCGGTGATGCCTCCGCGTTCAGCCAGCAGGGTGAGGCTGGCGCGGTCTGGCACGCCATACTCCTGGCGACGCAGCGATTGCCTGTAGTGATCGTCCGGCGTTTCCCCGACGCACGTCACATAGGTGTTTTGAGATCCCGGCATGAGCATCAGCGGGCCGTTGACCGCATGGTTGTCGGCCAGTTGAATCGACATCGACAGCGCGCGCATGCGCGGCATGCCATCCTCGACGTGCCAAGTCTCGAAGTCGGAGTGCCAGTAGAAC
Organism: Phenylobacterium sp.; assembly: GCF_030654915.1. Classification (GTDB taxonomy): domain Bacteria; phylum Pseudomonadota; class Alphaproteobacteria; order Caulobacterales; family Caulobacteraceae; genus Phenylobacterium. The sequence continues at coordinate 933 of NZ_JAURWM010000376.1, forward strand.
TCCTTGCCGTCGAAGCCGGTTTTGTAGTTCAGCCGCGACTGATGCACATAGACGTCATCGCCCAGGAGATGCTGCGCCGTCGCGACCAGGCGCGCGTCAGAGGTCAGGCGGGCGAACAGCGGGCTCTGTTCGTGGATTGCGAAGATCGAGCGGACCGCGCCCGACTCTGGCTCAGCGATCACCGTGTCCAGGTCCAGCTCGACCGGCAGACTCTGCAGACGATAGAGTTCAATCTGCAGGGCCTGGACCTCGTCGGGGGCGAAGAGGCCCTCGAGCACTAGGTAGCCGTTACGCTCGAACCCTTCGTGTTGCTCGCGGGTTAGGGGAGCGTCAGAGCGCCAGGGCGCATGGGCGACAGGGTCGGCGCGCTGTAGCCACGCTGGCTCAGTCAGGACTCGTGACGGATAGGCGTCTGGTTGCATGGTCAGGCCGTTCAAACGGCTTCGGCTTCGAGCGGATAGGCGCCCGTCGCGTCATGCACCTCCAGGCCGTTGAGCGGCGGGTTGAAGGTGCAGGCCATGACCATTTCGGTCTCGCCCCTAAGAACGTGCCGATCGTGTTTGTCCAAGGCATACATCACGCCGGGCCTAATCGGGTGAACCTGGCCTGTGGCGAGATCCTCGATCGATCCTTGACCGCTGATGCAATAAACCGACTCCAGATGGTTCTGGTAATGCATCGGCAATTCAGCGCCGGCGTAGATCGTGGTGATGTGGAAGGAGAAGCCCATGGCGTCGTCCTTCAGCAGCAGCCGTGTGCTCTCCCAACCTTTGGTGACGACGCGGCGGCGTGTGGTGACGGCTTCGTTCAAGTCGCGGACAATCATCTGGTTCTCCGTTTAGGCGCGGGGTTGGGCTGCGGCGTGCGTCGATGCGACGGCGACGGCGGCGGCCAGGATGTCGAGGCCGTGATCGAGATCGGCGTCTGAAATGGTGAGCGGGGCTAGCACCTTGACCACCTGATCTCGCGCGCCGCTGGTCTCGATCACCAGGCCCTGGGCAAATGCGGCCTGGACGATTCTCGATGAGACATCGGCGCCGCCCACCTCCAGTCCGCGCATCATTCCGCGTCCCCTGACCCCGCTTGCGATCAGCCGATTGCCGGAGGCTATTTGCGAGAGCCGCTCGCCGAGATGCTCGCCTTTGCGCCGAACCTCGGCGGCGAAATTGTCATCCGCCCAGAAGGTGTCGAGCGCCGCGGCGGCGGTGATGAAGGCATGGCAGTTGCCCCGAAATGTGCCGTTGTGCTCACCGGGCTTCCACACGTCGTGTTCCGGCTTCATCAAGGTCAGAGCCATAGGCAAGCCAAGGCCCGACAGGGACTTGGCCATGGTGATGATGTCCGGCTTGATGCCTGCGCCTTCGAAACTGAAGAAGGTGCCGGTCCGGCCGCAACCTGCCTGGATGTCGTCGATGATCAGTAGGGCTTCGTGGCGGCGCGCTATGCGCTCGATCGCCCGCAGCCAAGCTCCTGAGGCCACGTTTAGACCCCCTTCGCCCTGCACGGTTTCCACGATGATGGCGGCGGGGCGGTCCATGCCGCTGGATGGGTCGGACAGCATCTGATCGAGTTGCGCGGCGGTGTCG
>NZ_JAURWM010000380.1 GCF_030654915.1 Phenylobacterium sp.
GTGGCCCTGACCGCGCTGGGCGCGAGCATCGAGACCCTGACGCCCAGCGGCGCCTCGCGGACCCTCGCGGTTCAGGATCTGCATCGCCTGCCTGGCGACACCCCCCAAGTGGAGACTGATCTGGCGCCCGGCGAATTGATCACCGCCGTTCTACTGCCGCCGCCGCCGGAGGGCGGGCAGGTCTATCGCAAGGTTCGCGGCCGGGCCTCCTACGCCCACGGCATCGCCAGCGTGGCGGTGGCCGGCGGCCGCGTCGCACTGGGCGCCGTGGCGCACAAACCTTGGCGCGCGGCCCATATCGAGGACGCGCTCGCGGCCGGCGCCTCGCCAGCTGAAGCCGCGGAGGCCGAACTGTCCAAGGCCGACCGCAGCGACCGCAACACCCTGAAAATCGCCCTGGTCGGGCGGCTGGCCGCCGCCGCGATCGAAGAGTCCAAGACCCGGAGGGTCGCATGAGCTCCGTCAAGGATTGGGCCGCGCCCAACCCCATTACCGAAAATCGCGGCGGCCTGATCGGCAAGGGCGTCGATCGCTATGAGGGTCGGCTGAAGGTCACCGGCTCGGCGCCCTACGCCTATGAGGTCGATGCGCCTTCGCGTCCGGCTATCGGCTATATGGCGACGGCCGCGATCGCCAAGGGCAAGATCGCCCGCATCGACACCAAGGCCGCCGAGGCCTCGCCAGGCGTGTTGCTGGTCTGGAGCCATCTGAACGCCCCGGCCCAAGCGCCGCGCGGTACGCGGGCCAACCCGCGCAGCCAACGGCCTTCCAACCCCGTGCTGGCCAGCGACCGGATCGAGAACTTCGGCCAGACCGTGGCCTTCGTCGTCGCCGACACCTTCGAGAACGCGCGGGCGGCGGCGAACCTGATCGAGATCGAGTACGCCGCTGAACCGGGCGTGGTGGATTTCGTCGCCAGCCTGGACCAGGCCGACCAGCCGCCCGGCGAAGAGGACGTCCATATCGGCGACTTCCCCGCCGCCTACGCCGCCGCTCCGGTGACCGTGGACGAGACCTACGAGAGCCCGATCCAGAACCACGTCCAGATGGAGCCCTGCGCCACCACCGCTTGGTGGGATGGCGACAAGGTCACGGTTCACACCTCGATCCAGATGGTGAAGGGCGGCCAACACGCCCTGGCCGAGACCTTGGCGATCCCCTCGACCGACGTGCATCTGCTGACCCGCTACATCGGCGGCGGCTTCGGCGGCAAGGGCCAGGCCTATGACGACCTGATCCTCGCCGCGCTGGGAGCGCGCGCCTTGGGGCGGCCGGTGAAGCTCGCCTATACCCGCCAGCAGATGTTCCACGGCACCATCCACCGCCCGGCGGTGAGCATGCGCGTGCGCCTGGGCGCCCAGGCCGACGGGCGGCTGACGGCGTTCGCGGTCGAGGCGGTCACCCACTGCGCCCGCAATGCGATCTTCACCGAGCACGCCGCCAATTTCTCGCGCAACCTCTATGCGGCCCCCAACCGCCTTACCGGCCACCGGTTGGTGCAGATGGACCTGCCTGGGGCCGGGCCGATGCGGGCGCCGGGCGAGGCGCCGGGCATGCTCAGCCTGGAATGCGCGATGGACGAACTGGCCGAGAAGCTTGGCCTCGACCCCATCGAACTTCGCATTCGCAACGAGCCGGACGTGGACCCGGAGACCGGCAAGCCGTTTTCCATCCGCCAACTCGTCCAGTGCATGCGGCAGGGCGCGGCCCACTTCGGCTGGGAGCGCCGAAACCCTAAGCCCGGCCAGGTTCGCGACGGTCGCTGGCTGGTCGGGATGGGTATGGCCGCCGCCATCCGGGGCAACTTCCTGCTGCCTGCCAAGGCGGGCGTGCGCATCGACGCCGACGGGACCATCACCCTACGCCAGGGCATGACCGACATCGGCACCGGCACCTATACGATCCTGGCCCAGATCACCGCCGAGACCATGGGCGTGCCGATGGAGCAGGTGAAGGTCGAGATGGGGGATTCGGACTTCCCGCCGGCCCCCGGCTCGGGCGGGCAGTTCGGCGCGGCCACGGCCGGGTCGGCCGCCTATGACGCCGGCATGAACCTTCGCAAGGCGTTGACCGACCTGGCGGTCGGCGACCCGAACTCGCCGCTCTATGGCGGGCCGGCGGAGTACGTGACCTTCGAGAACGGCAATATCGCCATCGAGAACCGCAGCGAGACCCTGGCGGCCCTGGTCGCCCGCGCGGCGCCGGAGGGGGTCTATGTGGAGGGCTCGATCTCGCCCGCCGCCGACGCCCGCGACTATTCCCAGCACACCTACGGCGCCCACTTCGCCGAGGTCGGCGTGGACACGGTCACGGGTGAAGTTCGTATGCGCAAGATGTTCGGCGTGTTCGCCGCCGGCCGCATCCTCAACGCCAAGACCGCTCGCAGCCAGATCACCGGCGGCATGATCTGGGGCGTCGGCACGGCCCTGACCGAGAGCAATGTCGTGGACCCGCGCTACGGCTCGTTCATCAACCAGGACATGGCCGGGTACCTGGTGCCGGCCCATGCCGACATCGTCGATCTGGACGCCATTTTCCTCGACGAGGCCGACGACAAGGCCAATCCGATGGGCAACAAGGGCGTCGGCGAACTGGGCATTTGCGGAGCGGGCGCGGCGGTGGCCAACGCCATCTACAACGCCAGCGGCGTGCGGCTGCGCGACTACCCGATGACGCCTGACAAGGTGCTGGCGGGGATGCTGACGGCGGGGCTCTAACCGACCTGGAGGCGAAGCTCGCCCAGGATCCGGGCGAGGTCGCCTTCGCGGAAGGGCTTTTGCAGGACCGGGGAGCCTCGATCGGCTTCCCGGAGACCGGCGTCGCCATAACCGGTGGCGAAGGCGAACGGCGCGCCCTTGGACCGCAGCAGATCGGCGAGCGGGAAGATCGGCTGACCGCCCAGGTTCACGTCGAGAACCGCGCAGTCGAGTTCGACGGTGTTGGCCAACTCGATCGCCTCATCGAGCCGCGACGCCGGCCCGACGACCTTGCAACCGAGATCCTCCAACATGTCCTCGATCAGCATCGAGACCATCATCTCGTCCTCGACGACGAGAACTCGGAGGCCGGCAAGGTCGGGTAGTCCGGTCATTCTTAAAATTCCAAATCCTGCGAGGGAAGCTGCCGTTCGGCAGGACACGTTGAGTGGATCATAGTGCAGTTTCGCGCGTCCAGCGAGTTATCTGCGAACGGCGTTCCGGGAGGTGGCCATTGAATTTCTGGCTACGCTTAGCTGAGCATCCGTATCCGAGATGTGTCAGTCGGATTCCCGACATTTCTATTCACGTGGCGTTTCCTGCGGTGGTGAGACCCGCAAGGCGGTGATCTGGTTGCGTTCGCGCTTCACCACCTGGAACCGGTGACCATGGAAGGTCCAGGTCTGGCCGACCTTGGGGATGGTCTGGGCCTCATGGATCACTAAGCCGGCCACCGTCACCGCGTCGTCGTCGGGCAGATCCCAGTCCAGCGCGCGGTTTAGGTCGCGGATGGCGACCCAGCCATCGACCATGACCGAGCCGTCGGCTTGGCGACGAACGCCTTCCAGGGCCTTGTCGTGTTCGTCCTCGATCTCGCCGACGATTTCCTCAAGGATGTCTTCCAGGGTGATCAGGCCCTGCAGCGCCCCGTACTCGTCCACCACCAGGGCGAAGTGGGCCTGGCGCTTGAGGAAGGCGCCTAGCTGGTCCTTCAGGCTGGTGGTTTCAGGAATGAACCAGGGCTCACGAGCGATGCCGGGGATGTCCAGCTTGTCCACCGCGCCGCCGCAGGCCGCGAGCGAGGCCAGCAGATCCTTGGCGTGCAGGATGCCGATAACGTTCTCGGGGTCGTCTCGATAGAGCGGCACGCGGCTGTGGCCGGTCTCCAGCATCTCGGCGACCAGTTCGCGAGCCGATTGATCGGCGTCGAGCATCGAGATCGAGCGGCGGTGGACCATCACCTGGGTGACGTCCATCTCCGACAGGTCCAGCACCCCGCCCAGCATGTGGCGTTCGCGGCTCTCCACCAGGCCTTCGGAGTGGTGGTACTCGACCGCGCCGCGGATTTCCTCGTGGGCCGCTAGGACGTCGGTCTCCATCGACAGCTTGATACCGAACGGGCGCAGGGTGTGGCGCACGACCCATTGGGCGCCGTTGGCCAGCGGCCCGAAAATCCGCACGACCCAATAGGTCGGGATCGACAGGGCGCGGGCCACGTCGTCGGCGCGGGCGATAGCGAGGGTCTTGGGCAGAATTTCGCTGAAGATGACGATCAGCACGGTCATCACGACCGTCGCCAGCAGCGCGCCGACCGGGCCGGGGAACACCGCTGACAGCGCCACCGTGGTCAGGGCCGAGGCCCCGATGTTGATGACGTTGTTCGACAGCAGGATGGCGCCGATCATCTTCTCCTGATCGGCCATCATTCTGTTGATGCGCTGGGCGGCCCGATCGCCTTCGCGTTCAAGCTGGTGCATCCGGCCGCGGCTGGCGGCGGTCATCGAGGTTTCGGCTGCCGAGATCAGGCCGGAGAGACTGAGGAGAACGACCAGCGCCGGCGCGAGGCCAGCGAGGACGGCGACGACCGTCACGGGAGCGCCCCTTCAGAGACCAGGAAGTCATGCACCGCCTGCGCGCTCACGTCCTTGGCGACGAAGGCGTCGCCAAGCGCGCGGGCGAGGATGAAGGTCAGCTTGCCGCCTTCGGCCTTCTTGTCTTGGCCCATGTGGCGGACCAGCTGATCGGCGCCGAACCGGCCCGAGGAGACCTGCGTCAGGCGGGTGGGCAGGCCGACGGCGGCGATGGCCGCCTCGGCACGCAGGGCGTCCTGGCTGTCGCAGAGGCCTTGGGCGGCGGAGAACCGGAAGGCGATGGCCGAGCCGGCGGCCACGGCCTCGCCATGCAACAGGGCCTCGCCGTAGCCAGTCTCGGCTTCCAGGGCGTGGCCGAAGGTGTGGCCGAGATTCAGCAGGGCGCGGCGGCCAGCTTCCTTCTCGTCCTCGACGACGATCTCGGCCTTCATCTCGATGGATCGCGCGACCGCATAGGCCAGGGCGTCGGGCTCGCGGGCCAGGACGGCAGGGCCGTTGGCCTCCAGCCATTCGAAGAAGGCGAAGTCGCCCAGCAGGCCGTACTTGATGATCTCGGCGTAACCGGCGCGCATCTCGCGGTCGGGCAGGGTGGCCAGGACGTCGAGGTCGGCCAGGACCAGCTTGGGCTGGTGGAAGGCCCCGATCAGGTTCTTGCCACGGGCGGTGTCGATGGCGGTCTTGCCGCCGACCGAGGAATCGACCTGGGCCAGCAGTGTGGTCGGGATCTGGATGAAGTCGATACCGCGCTTGTAGATCGCCGCCGCGAAGCCCGCGAGGTCGCCGACCACGCCGCCGCCGAACGCGATGATGATGTCGCCGCGGTCAAGTTCCAGCTCCAGCAGCTGGTCGGAGACGTCGGCCAGGCCTTCCCAGCTCTTCGACGGCTCGCCGGGCGGCACGACGATGGCGCTGGACGCGATGCCGGCGGCGGTGAGCGCGGCGGTCAGCCGCTGCCCATGCAGCGCCCAGACGCTGGCGTCGCTGACGATGGCGGTCCGCATGTTCTTGAAGAACGGGGCGATGATCGTTCCGGCCCGGTCCAGCAGGTCGTCGCCCACCACCACATCATAGGCGCGCTCGGCCAATCCGACGCGGATAGTGCGGCTCATGGGGTCTGTCCCTGCAGATAGGCGCTCAAGGCCTGGATCACCTGATCGACCGTGACGTGGTGGGCGGTGTCGCCGGTCTCCACGACCACGTCGGCCTCGGCGTAGATCGGATAGCGGACGGCCGCCAGTTCGGTCAGCACCTCCAGCGGGTCCTTGCCGGTGATCAGCGGGCGGTTGTCCTTACGGCCCACCCGGCGCACCAGGACCTCCAGATCGGCCTTCAGCCAGACCGAGACCGAGCGTTCCTTGATCAGGGCGCGGGTCTCGGGCGTGATGAAGGCGCCGCCGCCGGTCGCCAGGACGTGGGGCGGATCCTCCAGCAGCCGGGTGATCACCCGCCGCTCTCCCTCGCGGAAGGCCGGTTCGCCCAGACTGGCGAATATCTCCGGGATGGATCGCCCTGCGGCGGCTTCGATCTCGACGTCGGCGTCCTTGAAAGGCAGCTCGAGCGCGTTGGCGAGCCGACGGCCGACGCTTGATTTGCCGACCCCCATCAAGCCGACGAGGGTGATGGTGCGGGCGCGTAGCGGTGTGTAACGGTCCATGAACGGCGAAGGTCTACACGAGCAAAGTCATTCGCGCCAATTTCACGGATAGTGCATGACGAAGTGATGATGGGCCGGGGACTTCTCAGTACGGCGCTTGGCGCTCTAGCCTTCGCGACCGCCGCGTTCGCTCAACCGATCGAGGTGGCGACCTTGAGCGCCCCTGACTTCTTCTCGAACGGCGCGCGGGACACCGGGCTTGGACCCGACCTGTGGGCGGGCTCGTCCGCGCGGACCGCCAGGACCGTGATCCCGATGCTCGCCGCCAAGCCGCTGTCGCCAGCGGCCCAGGCCTTGGCGCGCCGCGTGCTGGCCACCGGGGCCAGCGGCCCAGAGGGGGCCGGCCAGGACCCGGAACTGGCCGGCGCGCGCATCAACGCCCTGATCGCTCAGGGCGCGGTGAAGGACGCCGGCGTGGTCCTGTCGCGCACCGCGAACCTGGAGCGCAGCCCGGTCTTGGCCCAGGCGGGCGCCGAGGCCGCCCTGCTGGCCGGCGAGGACGAGCGCGCCTGCGCCATCGCCGAGGGCCTGGCGACCGGGCGCGAGGAGATCTACTGGCTGCGGCTACGGGCCTATTGCCAACTGCGGAACGGCCAGGCCGGCCCGGCCCAATTGACCTTCGACCTGGCCCAGGGCCAGGCCCGGGACGCCACCTATGGCCGGCTGATGAGCGCCAAGCTGGCGGGCGGCGGCGATCCCGGCGCGGCTTCGGCCCGCAACGGTTTGGACTACGCTCTGTCGCGCAGCCTGGGTCTCGACGTCGTCGCCGCCAAGCCCTCGCCGGCCGTGGCCGCCGCTCTGCAAAGCAGCGAGCCCGGCCCCGCGACCTGGACCATCGAAGGCTCCGATCCGGTGCGCATCGCGATGGCGGCGCTCGCCGCCGGCGATCTGGCCGCCGCCCAGGCCCAGCGCGGCGCGCTGACCGCCGAGGGCGTCCCCGCCAACGACCTAGCCCTGCTCGACGCCCTGATCGCGGCGGCGTCCGGCAAGGCTGACGGCCCGACCCTGGACCGCTTGATCGAGCGCGGAACGGTTTCCGACGCCAAGACCCAGGGCAGGATGCAGAACGCCGCCATTCTCCTGTCGGCCCTAGGCGGACAGATGACGCCCCATGCGCGGGGCGAGTTCGCCAAGTTCGCCGCCGCGGAGCCGGGCAGGGCGACCGTGGCCAAGGGGCTGGCGCTCGATCTCGCCGGCGCCGCCAAGCTCCAGGGCGAGACCGCCTTGCTGGCCTTGTGGATGTCGGCCGACGCCGGCGTGGCGGGGCCGCCGGTCGGCGACCGCGCCCGGATCATTCGCGCGCTGAAAGCCGCCGGCCTTGAAGACGACGCGCGCGCCTTCGCCGTCGAAGGCCTGCTGGCGCAACGATGAGCGGCGCGGGCTGGGTCGAGGCGTTTCTGGAAATGATGGCGGTCGAACGCGCCTCGGCCAAGAACACCCTGACCGCCTACGGCAAGGACCTGACCGACGCCCAGGCCTTCCTCGGGGCGCGCCAGAACAGCCTCGCCGCGGCCTCGGCGGAGGACATCGAGGCCTATTTCAACGCCTTGAGCGACCGGGGCCTTTCGCCGGCCACCGCCGCCCGTCGCCGCGCCGCCGTGCGTCAGTTCTATCGCTTCGTGCTGGGGGAAGGCTGGCGCGCCGACGACCCGTCACGCCGCGTCGAGGCGCCGAAGAAGGGCCGGCCCTTGCCCAAGGTGCTGAGCCGGCGGGAGGTTGACGCCATCATCGCAGCCGCCTCGGCCCGTGACGGCGCCCAGGGCCTCCGGCTCGGTTGCATGGTCGAGCTGGCCTATGCGTCCGGCTTGCGGATATCCGAACTGACGGCCCTGCCGCTGGCGATCCTGGCGCAGGATCCGGCCTATCTGATCGTCAAGGGCAAGGGCGGCAAGGAGCGGCTCGCCCCGCTTAACGCCGCGGCGCGCGGCGCGGTGAAGGCCTATCTCGAAGTCCGCAAGACCTTCCTGCCGAAGGGCGACGCCGCCAATCCCTGGCTGTTCCCCTCGCACGGCAAGTCCGGCCGCTTGACGCCGCGCCGCTTCGCCCAACTGCTGGACGAGGCCGCCGCCGACGCCGGGATCGACCCGGCCAGGGTCAGCCCCCACGTACTTCGTCACGCCTTCGCCACCCACCTGCTGGAGGGCGGCGCGGACCTGCGGGTGGTGCAAAAGCTGCTCGGCCACGCCGATATCTCGACCACCCAGATCTACACCCACGTCGCGGGCGAGCGTCTGCGCGAGGTGATCGAGACCAAGCACCCGCTCGCAAAGAAGAGCTGATCGGGGCTTCCGACACGCCGACTGACTGTGGGCGGCCAAGGGAAGTCGGCTCCCCGCACTTGTTAGGCGCAAGGTTCGCGCCTAATTTCCCCCTTCCCCAAACGGAACGCAGAGAAGAATCCTCGTATGGCCGCACACTATCTCGAGTTCGAGCGCCCGATCGCCGACCTCGAAGCGAAGATCGAGGAGTTGTCGAAGCTTTCCGAAACCACCGGCTCCGGCACCCTGGACGCCGAGATCGAGGCGCTGCGCTCGCGCGCCCAGGAAGTTCGTCGCCAAGCCTATTCGAAGCTCGACGCCTGGCAGAAGACCCAGGTGGCTCGCCATCCCGACCGGCCGCACTTCGTCGACTATGTGGGCGGGCTGATCGACGAGTTCGTGGAACTTCGCGGTGATCGCAAGTTCGCCGACGACCAGGCGATCATGGGCGGACTCGGCCGCTTCCGCGGTCAGCCGGTGGTGGTGATCGGTCACGAGAAGGGCCGCGACACCGTTGGCCGTGTGAAGCACAATTTTGGGTATGCGCGCCCGGAGGGCTACCGCAAGGCCGTCCGGTTGATGGAGATGGCCGAGCGTTTCAACCTGCCGGTGATCAGCTTCGTCGATACTCCCGCGGCTTATCCTGGCATTGGATCGGAAGAGCGCGGCGTGGCTGAGGCCATCGCCCGGTCCACCGAAAAGTCCCTGATGCTGAACGTGCCAATGGTCGCCATCGTCACGGGTGAGGGGGGCTCCGGCGGCGCGTTGGGCATCGCTTGCGGTAACCGGGTGCTGATCTTGGAGCATGCCATCTATTCGGTGATCCCGCCTGAGGGCGCCAACTCGATCCTCTGGCGCGGCGCCCGCACCGCCGAGGAAGCCGCCAAGGCCATGAAGATCTCGGCCCAGGATCTGATCGGTATCAAGATCGTCGACCGGATCATCCCCGAGCCGGCCGGCGGCGCCCATTCCGACAAGGACGCCACTATCAAGTCCGTCGGCGACGCCGTGGAGCAGGAGCTTGAAGCGCTAAGCAAGCTCACCCCCGAGCAACTGCGCAAACAGCGCGCCGACCGCTTCTACGCCATCGGCCGTAGCGGACTGCAGTAGGACTTCTTCCTCTCTCCCCTTGGGGAGAGGGACTTTCTGCGCTTGCCTGACCCGGCGTCGGCGGGTTCATTGTCTTCCAAACAATTGTTTGGAGGGCGTCATGGCCTTGAAGACCCGTTTCACCGAGCTCGTGGGCGTCGAACATCCGATCGTGCAGGGCGGCATGCAGTGGGTGGGGCGCGCCGAGCTCGTGGCCGCCGTCGCCAACGCCGGTGGATTGGGCTTCATCACCGCCCTGACCCAGCCGACGCCGGAAAAGCTGCGCGAGGAAATCGCCCGCTGCCGGACCCTGACCGACAAGCCGTTCGGCGTGAACCTGACCATCCTGCCGGCCATCACCCCGCCGCCCTATGCGGAATACCGCCAGGCGATCATCGATTCGGGCGTGAAGATCGTCGAGACCGCCGGCAACACGCCGGCCGAGCACGTCGTGGAATTCAAGAAGCACGGCGTCATCGTCATCCATAAGTGCACCTCGGTCCGTCACGGTCTGTCGGCCGAGCGGATGGGCGTGGATGCGATCTCCATCGACGGCTTCGAGTGCGCCGGTCACCCGGGCGAGGACGACGTCCCCGGCCTGATCCTGATCCCGGCCGCCGCCGACAAGATCAAGATTCCGATGATCGCCTCGGGCGGCTTCGGCGACGCGCGCGGCCTGGTCGCGGCCCTGGCGTTGGGCGCCGAGGGCATCAACATGGGCACCCGCTTCATGGCGACCAAGGAAAGCCCGATCCACGAGGCCATCAAGCAGCAGATCGTCGCCAACGACGAACGCGCCACCGACCTGATCTTCCGCACCATGCACAACACCAGCCGGGTGGCGCGCAACGCGGTGAGCCAGCAGGTCGTGGCGCTGGAGCGTCAGGGCGCGAAGTTCGAGGATGTGCGTGAACTGGTGGCAGGGGCTCGTGGCCGCAACGTCTATGAAGTCGGTGACAACGACGCCGGCATCTGGTCGGCCGGTCAGATCCAGGGCCTGATCCACGACGTGCCGTCGTGCGAGGAACTGATCCACCGCATCGTCCGTGAAGCCGAGGAACTGATCCACGGCCGCCTGGCGCGCTTCGCGCCCACCCGCCAAGCCGTGTCGGCCTAGCCTAGGCCCATTTCGTCAGCCGCTGGCTTCGGTCAGCGGCTGATCTCGGCCAGGACGCCGCCAAGCTCATCGACCGCCTCCGGCGTCGTCGCCCATGAGCACATGAAGCGGACCGAGCCGTCGAGGAACCGATAGACGAACCAGCCCGCCGCATGCAGGCGGCTGAGCGTTTCATCGTCCATCTCCACGAACACCGCATTGGCTTCCACCGGATGGCGTAGGGCGAAAGGCATGATACCGGCCAGGCGCCCCGCCATGGCGTTGGCGTGCGCCGCGCGCTCGGTGAAGGCGCCGCTCTCCAGCATGCCGATGAACGGCGCGGCGTAGAAGCGGCCCTTGGAGGGAAGCTGGCCAGCCTGTTTCAGGCGGGCGTCGAACCGGTGGGCCAGCTTGCGGTCGAAGATCACCACGGCCTCGGTCGGGGTCATGCCGGCCTTGGTCCCGCCGACCACCAGGATATCGACGCCCAGCGGCTCGATAGCCTTGAGATCAAAGCCCGCCGCCGCGGCGTTGGCCAGGCGAGCGCCGTCCAGGTGAACGCCAAGCCCCTTGGCCTTGGCCGGGGCGATCAGGGCGGCAAGCGCCTCACGCGTATAAACCGTGCCGTATTCGGTGGCGTTGGTCAGCGACAGCGCCGCCAGCGGCTGGCGGTGGGCGACGTCGGGCTCGGCCAGGGGCGCGGTGAGCGCGCCCGGCGCGATGCGGCCCGAGGCCCCCGGCAGGCCGACTAGGCCGATCCCTTGACCGAAGAAGCCGGGAGCTCCGGTCTCGTCGGTGCAGACATGGGCGTGCTCGTGGGCCAGCACCGCCTCGAACGTCCGGCACAGGGTCGACAGGGCGATGGCGTTGGCCGCCGTGCCCGAGGCGACGAACCGTACCTCGGCGTCGGCGTCCAGCAGGCTGCGCACCGCATCGGCGGCTCGCGCGCTAATGGCGTCGGAACCGTACCCAGGGGTGAAGCCGCTGTTGGCGGCGATCAGGCCCTCGATCGCTTCAGGAGCGGCCGGGGCGGTGTTGTCGGATGCGAAATCGTAGCGAGCCATGCAGTTTCAGCTTCTAGAACGGGTCGCCGGCCCGGCGAAGCCTGGAATTTTGCCCTTTCTTCACCGTGGCGCCTCATCCTTTCCGTGGGGGTAGTGTGATGCGAGGCGACAAGACTGAGGACCTGACTTCGCGGCTGGCGAACGTGGCGCGCTTGACGCCGCACGCCATTGTCCTGTGCGATGCGGCCGGCCGGATCGATTGGGTAAATGACGGGTTCACCGCCATGACCGGCTTCAGCCTGGCCGAGGCGGCAGGGCGAACGCCAGGCGCGTTGCTGCAGTGCCCCGAAACCGATCCCGCGACCATCGCCATGATGTCGGCCTGCGTGGCGGCCGGCGAAGGCTTTCGTGTCGAGGTCTTCAACAGCGCCAAGGATGGCCGCCGCTTCTGGCTCGACCTCGACGTCCGGCCGACCTTTTCGGCGCAGGGCGAACTGGACGGCTTCATGGCCATCCAGGCCGACATCACCGCCGCCCAGGATGTCCGCAACCGGTTGAACGCCAAGTCGGCGGCGCTGAAGGCCGCGGGCCGACTGGCGCGGCTCGGCGCCTGGGAAGTCGATCTGCTTGAACGGGTCGTGCGCTGGAGCCCGGAACTGGCCGATCTACTGGTCCGTCCGAACGTCGTGGAAGAGGACCTCGCCACCGTCAACGTCTATGCGCCCGAGGTGCAGGACGAGGTGCTTGCCTACCTTCACCAGGCCATCGCGGCCGGTGAACGGATCGACTTCGAGGCTCCGGCGATCACCGGGGCCGGCGAGCGGATCTGGCTGCGGGTCATGGGCGAGCCGCGCATGGTCGATGGCAGGTGCGTGGCGCTGCTCGGCGCCAGCCAGGACGTCACCGCCCAGCGCGAGGCCGTCGCCGAGCTGCGGGAATCCGAGCGATTCGGCCGAGG
>NZ_JAURWM010000386.1 GCF_030654915.1 Phenylobacterium sp.
CTTCTTCATGGACATTAGACCGGCCGCGCCGTCCCGGCCCATGCCGGTCAGAATGGCGCCGACGGCGGGACGATTCAGCTTGGCGACGGACTCAATCAGCGCGTCGACGGAGGGGCGGTGGCCGTTGATCGGTTCGCCCTGGCGCAGCCGGATGACCGGGTGCGAGGACGAGGTGACTTCCATATGCGCATCGCCGCCAGGCGCGATGTAGACGTGGCCGGCCTGCAGGCGATCGCCGTCCCTGGCCTCTGTGACATGAGCGCCGGAGATCTTGTCGAGCCGCGCGGCGAAGCTCTTGGTGAAGGTCGCCGGCATGTGCTGGGTGATGACGGTCGGCGGGCAGCTGTCGGGGAAGTGCGACAGGATGGTCATCAGCGCCTCGACCCCGCCGGTCGACGATCCAATGGCCAGGATCGCGTCGGAAGCCCGATAGTCGCGATCACGCTCCACCGGGATGATCGGGCCGTTGTAGGGCCTCACCCGTGCGCGAGCCGCAGCCTTCACCTTGGCGGTGAGGTCGGCGAAAGCTTCCTGGGCGGTGACGCCGCCCACGGGCTTGCCCACGCAGTCCACGGCGCCGAGTTCCAGGGCTTGCAAAGTCACGTCGGCGCCGGCCTGGGTCAGGGTCGAAACCATCACCACCGGCGTCGGCCGCAGGCGCATGATCTTTTCCAGGAACTCCAGCCCGTTCATCTTCGGCATCTCGATGTCGAGCGTGACGACGTCGGGATTGAGCTTCTTGATCTGCTCGCGCGCTTCGATCGGATCGTTGGCGAAGCCCAGGACCTCGATCTCGGGGTCGCGCTTCAGCGCCGCCCCGATCAGGCCGCGCATGGTGGCGCTGTCGTCTACAACCAGGACGCCGACGGTCATCGCACAGCTCCCTTGACTGCGTAGGTGGTGAGGCCGGTGGTCTCGAACAGGTTGGCGCCCGGGCCTGAGACCCGTTCGGAATGGCCGATATAGAGCGTGCCGCCAGGCTCCAGCAGCGGGGCGAAGCGGCTCCAGATGCGTTCCTGGGTCGGCTCGTCGAAATAGATCACCACGTTGCGGCAGAAGATGACGTCGAACTTGCCCTTCATCGGCCAGTCGCCGATCAGGTTCAGCTCTCGGAACGACACCAGGGTCCGCAACTCGTCGGCCACTTCCCAGGCGCCGCCGGCCGCCTTCTTGAACCACTTGCGGCGTAGGTCGAGCGGAATCGGGGTGACCGCGTCCTCGCGGTAAATCCCTGCGCGCCCTTCGGCGATCATGTTCGGGTCGATGTCCGTGGCCAGGATCTTTACGTCTAGGTTCGCCGCGTCCGGCAGGGCCTGGAGCACGGTGAGAGCCATGGAGTAGGGCTCCTGGCCGTTGGAGCAGGCCGCCGACCATAGGCGGATCCGGCCGCCGCGCCGGGCGCGCTCGACCAGCTTTGGCATCACCACGTCGCGCAGGTGGTCGAAGTGGTGGGGTTCGCGGAAGTAGCGGGTCACGTTGGTGGTGAGCGCCGCCATCATGGCCTGGCGTTCGTCGACACCCTGCTTGTCCTCGACCAGGGCGCAGTATTCCCGGAACGAGCGCAGCCCGAGCGAGCGCAGGCGCTTAGCCAGGCGCGAATAGACCAGGGCGGCCTTGCCCTCGGCCAGCGCGATGCCGGCGTGGCTGTGCAGGATCTGGGCGATCTGCTTGAAGTCGTCTTCGGTGAATAGGAACTCACCTTCGACCAGGCCGGTCCCCGCGCCCTTGGAGCGGGTCTCAAAGGTCGTGCTCATGCCGCCTCGGCTTCCATTTCAGGCAGCACGCGGTCGAGCGAGATCAGGCTGACCATCCGTCCGTCGATGGCGAACAGGCCCTTCACGAACATCTTCACCGTGTCGCAGGCGACGTCGGGGGTGGGCTGAACCATGTCGTCGCTGACATCGATGATGTCGCTGACCGCTTCGACCAGCAGGCCCAGCGTGCGGCTGCCGACGGTGACGACCATGATCACATGGCGGGCGCTGGGCTCGCTGGTGGTCAGGCCCAGCCGGGCGCCCAGATCAACGATCGGCAGCACGGCGCCGCGCAGGTTGATGACGCCCTTCATGTAGGATGGCGTGCGCGGCAGGGGAGTGGCCACGGTCCAGCCGCGGATCTCGCGCACCTGCATGATGTCCACGCAGAATTCCTGGTCGGCGATGCGAAAGGCGATCAGTTCGCGGCGCGCGCCGGCGTGTTGGGTCGAGGGCTCGGTCATGGTCATCCGGCCATTCGCTTTTCGCTTTTCGGCGCCGGCTTACGCCGGTGCTGGGTGGTCACGAGCGCATCGACGTCGAGGATAAGCGCGACGCGGCCGTCACCCAGGATGGTGGCCGCGGCGATGCCGTCGATCTGCTGATAGTTGGCTTCCAGGCTTTTGATCACCACTTGGCGCTGGCCCTGGATGGCGTCGACCAGCAGCGCCGCCTTGCCGCCGCCTTCGCTCTCCACCAGGACGGCGACGCCCTGGCCAGGTTCCATGGGCGTGTCGCGGAAGCCGAGCGCGACGCCGACGTCGATCAGCGGCACGAAGGTGTCACGGATCCGGATCACCGCGTCCTTGCCGCCGACCAAGTGCACATCCTCGGCGCGTGGGGTCAGGCTCTCGACGATCGCCGACAGCGGGGTGACCAGGGTCTGCTCGGCGGCGGTGACCACCATGCCGTCCAAGACCGCGAGGGTCAGGGGCAGCGACATCGTGAACTTCGAGCCCTTGCCGGGTTCCGAAGAGATCGAGATGCGGCCGCCCAGGCCCTGGATCGACCGGCGGACCACGTCCATGCCGACGCCGCGCCCGGAGATGTCGGAAACGGTCTCGGCTGTCGAGAAGCCGGGCAGGAAGATCAGGTTGTCGATCTCTTCGTCCGACAACACGGCGTCTTCGTTGATCAGGCCCTTTTCGAGGGCGATGCCGCGAACCCGGGGACGGTTGATGCCGCGACCGTCGTCCTGGATCTCGATCACGATGCGGCCGCCGCGATGCAGGGCACGCAGTTTCACGACGCCTTCAGCCGGCTTGCCGGCCTCCGCGCGACCTTCAGGCGTTTCGAGCCCGTGATCGATGGCGTTTCGCAGCATGTGGGTGATCGGGTCGGACAGGCGCTCGATGACGGTCTTGTCGACCTCGGTGCCTTCGCCCTCCATCAGCAGCTTCACGCGCTTGCCGGTCATGTCGGCGACTTCGCGGACCAGGCGCGGCATGCGCTGGAACACCGACTTCACCGGCTGGGCGCGGATGGCCATGACGCTGTCCTGGATTTCCCGGGTCAGCAGTTCGAGGTCCTCGAGGCCGAGCACGACGTTGGAAGAGCGGGCCAGGCCGCTTTCCAGCACGCGCTGCGACAGCATGGCTTGCTGGATGACCAGTTCGCCGACCGCATTGATCAGCCGATCGACACGGTCGAGATCGACGCGGATCGTGGCCTGCTGCGCGGTGGCGGGGCCGCCGGCGTTGGCGGCGACAGGCGGCGCGGACTTTGCCGCGGCCATCGGTGCGGCCACCGCGGGGGGCACGGGTTCGGCCTGGGCGCGCGCGATCAGGGCGGCGACGTCCAGGTCTTCGGGCTCGGGCTCGGCGACGGGTTCCGGCGCGGCCTCGGCGGTGGGGGCGTCGGCCTGGACCCGAGCCAACAAGGCGGCGATGTCGAGCGGGGCGTCGGCGCTGGCGGCGGCCAGCTCGTCATCGCTCAGCGGCTGGTCCGGCGGCGAACCGGCGCCGCCTTCCTGGGTGATCGTGATGGCGCAGTCGTCTTCGACGAATTCGAAGACTTCGCGAATGTCGGCCTCGCTGGCCTCGGTGGTCAGCCGGATGGTCCAGTTGAGATAGGAGCTTTCGGCCGCCAGTTGGTCCAGAGGCGGCAGGGCCGCGTCGTCCAGCATGACTTGCGTCGCGCCGAGACGGGCCAACTCGCGCAGCACCAGGCCGGCCTCGTTGGCCTTGGCGTACATTTCCGTCTTCGGCGCGAACTCAATGACCCAGATGCCGGCCGGGGGAGCCTCGGGCTCGATGGCCAGGGGCGCAAGGTCCAGGTCGAAGGCCGGAGCTTCAGCCTCATCGCTGTCGATACTGACGGCCATGGGCACGAAGCCGAAGTCCTCGTCGGCGCCCAGGTCCTCAGCGCCGGCGAGATCGTCACCGATCAGCGCCGTGAGTTCGGAGAGCATACCCGCCGAACGGGCCTCGTCGACCACGCCGCCGTCACGGGCCGCGGCCACATGGTCGGCCAGCACGTCAAAGGCGCGCAGCAGGGTTTTGGCGACCTCGTCGGTCAGCTCCATCTTGCCGGAGCGAAGTTCGTCCATCACCGTTTCGAAGACGTGGGCGAACCGGATCAGGTTTTCCAATCCGAACGCGCCGGCGCCGCCCTTTACCGAGTGAACGGCGCGGAACACGGCGTTGATCGTCTCATCGTCAGCCTCGCCCGTCTCCATCGCCAGCAAACCTTGCTCGGCGTCGGTCAGGAGTTCGTCGCACTCCTGGAAGAAGGTCTGCTTGATGCTCTCGAACGGATCCAACTGGACGCTCCGGATCAGGGATGGGTTAGGCGGCGACTCGACGGACGGCTTCGACCAGTTTGACCGGGTTGAACGGCTTCACGATCCAGCCGGTGGCGCCGGCGCTACGGGCCCGCTCCTTCTTGGCTGCATCGCTCTCGGTGGTGAGCACCAGGATCGGCGTGGCGCGGTGATCGGGATTGGCGCGGACGCCTTCGATCACGCCGAAGCCGTCGAGGCGTGGCATGTTGATGTCGGTGATCACGACGTCGGCGCCGTTGGCTTGCAGGACTTCTAGTCCTTCAACCCCATCGACCGCCTGGATCACGGTGTATCCAGCCTGAACCAGTGCATGGTTCAGCATTTCCCGCATTGTGCGGCTATCGTCGATCGTCAGAACGGTCTTGCTCACAAGAGTCCCCCTAGGCCTCGAATTGCAATTCGGGTTCACCGAATGCAGCCAATTGCTCTGAAAAGACTGAAGACTGTTGCTCCACAGTTAAGCTGTGCCCGTCTTCGGCCCACATTTTTCGCGCGGACATCAAAACCTGGAGGCAGAGACCGCCCAGACGGGTGACCTGCGAGGCGTCCAGCGTCAGCGGACGCCCCCGCAGGGCCATCAGCTCAGCGCGCAGCGGCTCGGCCGCTTGCAGGTCCAGAACAGGCTGCAGGCTCACCACGACGGGTGTTGCTAGCTCCGACATCGACACTCCCCCCAAAGGCCCGCGGTTGGCGGAGCCTTAGAATTCTTCCCAACCGTCTGTTTCGGGCTCCGACTTGCGGAGCGCCGAACCGTCGCGGCTCGAACGCTTCATCTGCGCGGCCGGCGCGGCCGGACGGCGTCCGGACGAAACGGCCTGCATATGACCGATCTTGAACCGTGCGACAGATCCGGCGAGCGCCTCGGCTTCATTGGCGAGGGCATGGCTGGCGGCTGTCGATTCTTCGACCATGGCCGCATTCTGCTGCGTGACCTGATCCATTTGATTAACGGCGCCGTTGACTTCGGCGAGGCCGGTCGCTTGCTCCAGGGCGCTGGCGGCGATCTCACCGACCAGGCTGTCGATCTCCGCGACCCGGCCGACGATGCGCTGGAGCGCGTCGCCCGTCTCGCCGACCAGGTGCACGCCTTGTCCGACCTGCTGGGTGGACGAGGAGATCAAGGTCTTGATTTCCTTGGCGGCTTCGGCCGAGCGCTGGGCCAGGGCCCGCACTTCGGAGGCGACGACGGCGAAGCCTCGTCCGGCCTCGCCAGCCCGGGCGGCCTCGACCCCGGCGTTCAGCGCCAGCAGGTTTGTCTGGAAAGCGATCTCGTCGATCACCCCGATAATCTGGCTGATTTGTTGCGCCGATTGTTCAATTTCGCTCATCGCCGCGACGGCTTGCCGCACGACTTCACCACTTTTCTGGGCGTCGCCGCGGGCGGCGAGCACGACCTGGGCGCAAGTCTTGGCCCCGCTGGCCGTCTTGTTGACGGTGGCGGTGATCTCATCGAGCGCGGCGGCGGTCTCTTCCAGGCTCGCGGCCTGCTGCTCGGTGCGACGCGACAGGTCGTCGGCGGCGGTCGAAATCTCGCCGGCGCCGTTGCGGATGCCGCTGACATTGCTGACCACCACGGTCATGGCGTCTTGGAGCTGTCCCATGGCCGCGTTGAAGTCGGTCTGCAGCTTCACGTAGTCGGCGGGGAAGGTTCGGGTGATGCGGTGTGTCAGGTCGCCCTGGCTCAGGCGCTCCAGCCCCTCGGCCAGGCCCAGGACGACATCGGCCTGTTCTTGGGCCGCGGCGGCGCGGCCGGCCTCGTTGCGGGCGCGTTCGGCCTCGACGGCGGCGGCTTGTTCGGAGGCCTGTTTCTCCAGGCGCAATTTCTCGATCCCGGCTTCCTTGAAGACCGAGACAGCCTCGGCCATCTGGCCGACCTCGTCCTTACGGCCCATGGCCGGGATGGCGGCGGTGAAGTCGCCCTGGGCCAGCCGGCGCATGGCCGCGGTCATGGCGTTCACCGGCCCGGCGATCATGCGGGTGAGCAGGAGGCCCAGGCCTATGGCGAACATCACGGCCAAGGCCAGGCCGATGACCAGCGAGGCGTAGGCGTTGCGCGTGGAGTTGATCTGCACCTGCTGCAGTTCATCCATCTTCGCCATTTCGGATTGGACGACCGCGTCCATTGCGTCCTCGACGGGCGAGATCAATTGGTCAGCCAAGCCGTCGGGGCCGACCATGGCCAGGGCGTCGGGCAGCGTGATCGGATCGGCGCTCAGGCGGACGCCGGCGTCCACGACATCCGAGCGCCACTTGTCGGCGCCCTTGCCGGCGAGATCGACCTTGGCCGCCAGTTCGGGGGAGTCGATCAGTTGCTCGCGGGCGGCGTCCAGGCGCTGCTTGAAGTTCGCCCGGTGCTTGTCGACCCGTTCCAGGTAGTAATCGTTCTTCGAGAGCAGGTAGCCCCGATAGCTGTTCTCTTGCCGCGTGAGGTAGAACTTCGCCTCGCTGAGCGCGGTGAGCGTCTCCCGGCTCTCCTTGATCTCGATGCGGGCCTCATCGAGCGCGCGCAGGTTCACGAGCATCGCGCCCCCCATGCCGGCCATGGTCAGGGTGACGGCGGTAAAGCCGAGCGCCAGCTTGCGGGAGATCTTCAAGTTGTCGAACAGCACTGCTCTTCCTCGGTTCTTTAGCGTGTGGCGCGGGGCGGGGCGTGATCCGCGCTGACGCGGCCTGGCGCTATATCCAGCAACGGTTTTCTGGAAAACTCTCTCATCCGGCGTCTCGAGTTCTCTTTCACTCGATTGATCTGAATTGCCGACAGAGAGGATTCCAATTGGTTCAATTTAAGCTTTTTGAATTCTTGGCGTCCGGGAGTTGCATTGAGCATGGCTCCTTCCAGCGCGTGTGTCGTCGGTAGCCGCCGGCTCTTGAAGAAAGAGTTACCGCGTTCGGCGACGGCGGCCAGTTTCCCAGCAAAAGCGGGGGGTTGAGGGCGAGGTGCGACAATCTGGCACGCAAGGTCGTGGCGTTTCAGGGGAGGTCGATCTCGGCTGGGCCGCCATCGGCGCCGTAGTCACGAGTTGTTCGTGGACCGGTGTTTCATGTTGAGATCAAGTTCATTCCGAGAATAAATCTAAGGATGGGTATGGCGTTGGGGCCTCGTGATCTTCCACAGGGCATGGGCGCGCTTCCGCCGGGTCATACTTGCGGTTGGCGACCTGGAATGCTCGCCTAGGCCGAACGATTGGCGGGAGAATATCGATGGATCTGAGGCTCACGCCCGAGATGGAAGCGTTCCGTGAAGAGGTGCGGGCCTTTCTCGCCACTCATCGCGACCACTATGCGGGCGACGCCGGCGCCCGGCCGCGCGAGGCGGCTCTGCAATGGCAGCGACTGCTGATCGAGAACGGCTACGCCGCGCGCACCATCCCGAAGGCCTATGGCGGTTATGGCGCCGAGCCCGACATCTTGAAGACCCGGATCATCGCCGAGGAGTTCACACGCGCCGGCGCGCCGCGCGGCTTCGCCAACCAGGGCATCTCGATGCTGGTCCCGACCCTGCTGGAGGTCGGCTCGGAAGAGCAAAAGAAGCGATGGATCGGCCCGACCCTGCGCGGCGAGGTCGTCTGGTGCCAGGGCTATTCCGAACCTGGCGCCGGCTCGGACCTGGCCTCCCTCCAGACCAAGGCGATCGAGGACGGCGACGATTTCGTAATCTCGGGTTCAAAAATTTGGACAAGCACCGCGGCGCAAGCCGACATGATCTTCTGCCTGGTGCGGACCGAGCCTGACGCCGCCAAGCATGACGGGATTTCGTACATCCTGTTCCCGATGACCACGCCGGGGATCGAGGTGCGGCCGCTGAAGACCATGACCGGGTCGGCTGAATTCAACGAGGTGTTCTTCACCGACGTCCGGGTTCCGCAGAGCGGGGTGGTCGGCGGGCGTGGGCGGGGGTGGTTCGTGGCCAACGCCACGCTCAAGCATGAACGCGGCATGCTGGGCGATCCCAACGCCACCGAGGCGCGGATGCATTCGCTGATTGAACTGATGAAGACCGAGACGCTCGACGGTGAGCGGCTGATCGATAATCCGGTGATGTGCGACCGGCTGATGCAGCTCCAGGCCCGGGTGATGGCCCAGAAGTTCAATGGCTTGCGGCTGTTGACCTCGTCGATGACCGGCGAGCCGGCCGGCATGGCCGGGCTGGTGGTCAAGCTGCAGGGCTGTGAGTTGAACCACCAGATCGCGGCCCTCGCCATCGACGCGCTGGGCGAACTGGGCGTGCTCTACGAGGACGGCCCGCATCTGCGCGCCAAGGGGAGCTGGCAGTGGAACTACATGTTCGACCTAGGCCTGATCATCGGCGGCGGTACGGCGCAAATCCAGAAGAACATCATCGCCGAGCGGGGCCTGGCCCTGCCGCGCGAACCTAAGCTTGCGAGCGTCTGACATGGATTTCTCCATCACCCCCGACCAGCGTCTGATGCAGGATAGTCTGGTCCGCACCCTGACCGTGGCGAGTTCGCTGGATCGGGTGCGGAGTTTCGCCGGCGACCCGTCGGACAAGGGCGCGGATATCCACGCCGCCCTGGCCGACTTCGGCCTGTCCGGCATTCTCATTCCCGAGGAGTTCGGCGGGCTGGGCCTGAGGCTGCTGGACGCCGCCCTGGCCGCCGAGGCGCTGGGCCGCTCGGTGTCGCCCGGTCCGTTTCTGGGCGCCTATGTGCTCGCCCCGCTGGCCCTGCGGTTGGCCGGCTCGAAGAGTCAGCAGTCGGAATGGCTGCCCAAGATCGCCTCGGGCGAGATCATCGCCGGCGTCGCCATCGCCGAACAGGTGGCGGGCGCGCGCGACGGCGCCGGCGTCAC
The DNA here is from genome assembly GCF_030654915.1 of Phenylobacterium sp. Taxonomy (GTDB): domain Bacteria; phylum Pseudomonadota; class Alphaproteobacteria; order Caulobacterales; family Caulobacteraceae; genus Phenylobacterium. Next base: position 9,346 of record NZ_JAURWM010000386.1, read on the forward strand.
GGCCTTGGGCGGCAAGCTTAGCGGCAAGGCGCTGTTCGTCACTGACGCCTTGATCGCCGACATCTTCGTCGTCGCCGACCAAGCCGGCGACCTGCATCTGGTGCGCGGCGACGCGCCAGGCCTGACCCGCTCGGCGATGACCACGATCGACCAAACCCGGCCGTTGGGCGAGGTCGGGTTCGACGGCACGCCGGCCGAGCGCCTTGAAGGCGGGGCCCACGCGCTGGACTCGCTGCGCGACGCCGGCTGGACGCTGCTGGCCGCCGACACCCTGGGCGCGGCCCAGGTGATGATCGAAAAGGCGGTCGACTACGCCAAGGAGCGCCGGCAGTTCGGCCGCGTCATCGGCTCGTTCCAGGCGGTGAAGCACATGTGCGCCGAGATGGCCGCCGAGTTGGAGCCCTGCCGCTCGCTGGTCTGGTACGCCGCCTACGCCTTCGACGACGCGCCGGGCGAGGCCTCGCTGACCGCGGCCCACGCCAAGGCCCACCTGTCGGAAGTCGGCCGCTTCGTGGCGCGGACCTCCACCGAGGTGCATGGCGGCATGGGCATCACCGACCTGCTGGGCCTGCACTTCTGGTTCAAGCGTATCGGCCTCAACCGCCAGATGCTGGGCGGACCCGAGCGGGTTCGCCGTCTGGCTGCGCAAATCCAGGGCCTGACCGCCTGAGGCCGCGCGCCGGGCCTTGCGCCCGGCCGCCAGGCGGTTAGCGTTCCTTCAGGCAATCGGAGGTTCCATGGCCGCGCCGCAGCGCATCCTGATCCAGACGACCATCCCGCCGGTGGTCGATGACTGGCACGTCGGCCGGTTCTCGCTGCTGGCGCAGTATCTTCGCGGCCTGCGGGGCGAGGATGGCGCGGCCTTGTTCGAGGTGGTGGCGCGAGACCGGGCCTCGGCCAATGACGGCGCCGATCCGGTGCTGGTCAATATGGACGAAAGCGATTTCGACCAGCTCTGGCTGTTCGCCGTGGACGTGGGCGATGGCCTTAACGCCGAGGAATGCGCGGCGATCAGCCGGTTTCGCGCCGCGGGCGGCGGGTTGATGGTGACGCGCGACCACATGGACCTTGGCTGCTGCGTCTGCTCGCTGGGCGGGGTGGGCAAGGCCCATCACTTCCACTCCACCAACCCCGAGCCGAACCCGGAGAGTTGGCGACCTGATGACCTGGAAACCCCCAGCATCCTCTGGCCAAACTATCACTCCGGCTCGAACGGCGACTTCCAGACGATCCGCGCCGAGGGCGCGCCGCACCCCTTGCTGCGCGATCCCGACGCGCCCGGCGGGGTCCTGCCGTTCTTGCCGGCCCATCCGCATGAGGGAGCGGTCGGCGCGCCGCCGGACGAACCCTCCGCCCGGGTGATCGCCACCGGCGTCAGCCAGACCACCGGCGTGCGCTTCAACCTCGCCGTCGCTTTTGAACGCGAGGTTGGCGGGGCGGGCGCGGCGGTGGCGCAGTCCACCTTCCATCACTTCTGCGACTACAACTGGGATCCGCGCGCCGGCTGCCCCAGTTTCGTCAGCGAGCGGCCCTCCGACCGCATCCTCGTTGATCCTCGCGGCCGTTGGTCGACGGAGCGCTATGTCCGCAACCTCGCAACCTGGCTAGCCCGATGACCTGCACGCACGGCGCGTTCCTCAAGGCGGTGACCCCGTCCGCCGACGGCTGCGAAGACTGTCTTAAGATCGGGGCGGGCTGGGTTCATCTGCGACTGTGCCGCGCCTGCGGCCATGTGGGCTGCTGCGACGACTCGCCGAACCAGCACGCCACCAAGCACTTCAAGGCCACCGGCCATCCGCTGATCGAGACCTATGATCCGCCGGATGGCTGGGCCTGGTGTTACGTCGACGAGGTGATGCTCGACCTCGAAGACGACACCACGCCGCACCCCCCAGGTTGGCGGTACTAGCCCAGAGATAGGCTCCGCAATTCGGTCGCCAAGCGCCGGGGACGGCGCCATGAGAGCGCAGGGGGATCGGATGCACGACGCACGGGACGAAATCGCGGCGCTGAACAACGCCGAGTGGTGCGCCGCGATCTGGCGCTCGCACGGTTTGCCGGTCGAGACGGCTCACGGCCTGTGGTTCTGCCCGCGCCCGACCCCGCAATATTATCCCAACGTGGTGACGGTGGAGCTTGGTGCGGATCCGATGGCGCAGGCCCGCTTCGTCAGCGATCTGCGGCGGGCCGTTCCTGACCTCGACCTGAGCGTGAAGGACAGTTTCGCCTGCCTCGAGCTAGAAGCCGCGGGGCTCAAGCCGCTATTTGACGCGCGCTGGCTCTGGCGGGCCGCGCAGTCAGCGCCGGCCGGCGGCGAAGCCTTGGAGTGGCGGCGGATCGAGAACGAACCGGATCTCGCCGCATGGGAGCGCGCTTGGCGCGGCGAAGATCAGAACCCCGAGCGCATCTTCCATCGCGAGTTGCTAGCGGATCGGCGGGCCAGCGTGCTCGGCGGGTTTGACCCGGCAGGAATCCTGGGCGCTGGCGGCGTCGCCTACGACGCGGCCGGAGCGTTGGGCGTGACCAACATCTTCGGATCGCGCCGCCGGTTCCTCGATGCTCTCGGCGCGTCGGCGCCGGGCAGGCCTGTCGTCACCTACGAAGCCGGCGGCGATCTGGCCTCGGCTGAACGCAATGGCTTTACGATGCTCGGCGCCTTGCGGGTCTGGGTGCGCGCCTAGGGTTCGCTTCAGGCGGGGGTCAGGGTCGCCCGCTCGTCGGGATGGACCATGGCGTGCAATTCGGGTCGCTTGGCGATGTAGGCCTTGAAGAACGAGCAGTGCGGGCGAACCAGCAGGTTCTGCGCCTTGGCGTAGGCGAGGCCGGCCTCGACGAGGCGTTTGCCGACGCCTTGGCCCGCGAAGGCGTCCGGCACCACGGTATGCGGGAAGATGATGCTGTCGCCCTTCACTCGGTATTGGGCGAAGGCGACGGCGTCGCCTAAGCGGATTTCGAATTGGCTATCGGTACGGACGACGTCGGGCAGGTCGGTCATGAACGCTCCTCTTCGTCAGCATCATGCGCTGACGCGGTGGCCCTCGCCAATGGGCCTGTCCTCGGGCGAAATGAGTGCGCCATGGGTGGTGGGCGCGCGCTGGCGGGGCCTACAGTCGGCGGCGTAGGAGACCAGGCAGGCGATGGCGCAGAACATCTACGATCAAGCCGAATTCTTCGCGGCCTATAGCCAGCTTGGCCGTTCGCTCGCCGGGCTGGATGGGGCGGCGGAGTGGCCGGCCCTGCAAGCCATGCTGCCGGAGATGGACGGCCTCGACGTCGTCGATCTCGGCTGCGGCTTTGGTTGGTTCTGTCGCTGGGCGAGGGAGAACGGCGCGGCCCGGGTGTTGGGGCTGGACCTGTCGGAGAAGATGCTGGCCCGGGCGCGCTCGGGGACCTCCGACGCGGCGATCACCTATGAAGTCGCCGACCTGCAGCACCTGGCGCTGCAGGAGGGCGGGTTCGACCTGGCCTATAGCTCGCTCGCCTTTCATTATGTGGAGGACGCCTCGCGGCTCTATGCGCAAATCCACCGCGCCCTGCGGCCCGGCGGGCGGCTGGTGTTCTCGACAGAGCATCCGATCTATATGGCGCCGACGTCGCCCGGCTGGGCGAGCGGCGTTGACGGGCGACGGATCTGGCCGCTGAACCGGTATCTGGTGGAAGGCCCGCGAACGACCGACTGGTTGGCGCCTGGGGTCGTCAAGCATCACCGGACCTTGGGGACGACCTTGAACGCCCTGATCGCTGCCGGCTTCAGGGTCACGCATGTCGAGGAGTTCTGTCCGACGCTTGACCAGATCGCCGCCCAACCCGCCCTGGCCGAGGAGGTCGAACGGCCGATGTTCCTGCTGGTCTCGGCCGTGCGGGGTTGAGATGAACATCGCCGTCCACACCCTCGACATCCCAACCAGGGGCTCGGGGCTGCACGACGTCACAGAGGCGGTCGGCGCCTGGCTGGCCGGTCAGGAGGCATGCCAAGGGCTGCTGACCATTGTTTGCCCGCACACTTCAGCATCGCTGCTCATCCAGGGGCGCGACGAGGACATGAAGGCCGACCTCGAAGCGTTCTTTGTGCGCCTCGCGCCGCAGGTGGCCGGGCTCTACGACCATGACATAGACGGGCCGGACGACATGCCGGCTCACATCCGCGCGGCCCTCACTCAGGTGCAGTTGGGCGTGCCGGTGATCGACGGCGCCCTGGCGCTGGGCCGTGGCCAGGGCATCTATCTGTTCGAGCATCGGACCGATCCCCAGCGCCGCCAGGCTTTGCCCCACCTGATCTGGTAGGTCGCCCCTGTCAGGTCGCCGGCGTGGCCACCTGCTCGGCATAGCCTTGGATCAGGCCGTCGAACGCCTCGAAGGGCGGGAAAGCTTCGTAGCTGTGAGGGGCTCCGGTGGCGGCCCAGGGCAGCCCTTCGCTGGTGAAGGTCTCAATGAAGGGCGTGAACCAGCTGGCGTCGTCGAGCATGGTCGGCCGCAGGTTCACGAAGAAGTCCATGCCTTCGGGCCGGGTGAACATCCAGCTCATGCAACGCGGGCAGAAGTAGTGGCGGGTGGCGCCATGCAGGCCGCCGATCACCGGTTCGCCCTGAGTGATTTCGAACCCGTCGCTGGGGATGGCGGCGCTGAGCGAGAAGGCGCTGGCGCACATCTTCTGGCAGCCCGCGCAGTGGCAGGCCATGGTCACGAGCGGCGGCGCGCTGATCTTCAGCCGTACCTGTCCGCAGCGGCATCCACCCTCCCAGGGCAGGCTCGGCTGGCTCATCTACTCATTCCCTTCGCGGTCGTCGATGACCGGAAATCTAGATGAACCAGCCGCCCCGCGCCTCGACAATCGAAGCGCCTACGGCCTCACCTCGAACACCATGTTGAAGGGCGTTTCGGTCGCTCTGCGGAAGCGGGTGAAGCCGGCGTCCTGCGTCACCTTCTTCAGCCGCGCTTCGCCGGCCTGGGCGCCGAGGCCAAGGCCGACCTCCTGGCTGAGGGAGGCGGGCGTGCAGATCATGGTGGAGGCCGAGTAGAACAGCCGGCCGACCGGGTTCAGGTTGTCGGCCAGGTCGTCGTTGGCGAACGGCTCGACCAGCAACCAGGACCCGCCGGGCGTCAGATGCTCGCGGATGTGCCGCGCGGCGCCGACCGGATCGCCCATGTCGTGCAGGGCGTCGAAGATGGCGATCATGTCGTAGTCGCCGCCGTCGAAATCCTTGGCCGAGGCGACGGCGAACTCGACGCGATCCTCCACGCCCGCCTCCTTGGCCGCTTCCCGCGCCCGTTCGATGGAGGCGGGATGATAGTCGAAGCCGTAGAATTGCGAGTTGGGATAGGCCTGGGCCATCAGCACCGTCGAGGCGCCGTGGCCGCAGCCCACGTCGGCGACCCGTGCGCCGGCGCGTAGCCGATCCTCGACGCCGTCCATCGCCGGGATCCAGGTGCTGGTGAGGTTGGCGTTGTAGCCTGGGCGGAAGAACCGCTCGGTGCCACGGAACAGGCAGGCGTCGTGTTCGTGCCAGCCCATGCCCTTGCCGGTCTTGAAGACCGCCGTGACCTTGGGTTCGTCGCGGAACATGGCTGCCAGCAGTTCGAACCCGCCGGCCATGAAGGCCGGTCCGCCGTCGTCGGCGAAGACCGCCGACTGTTCGGGGCTCATGGAGAACAGGCCGGTGGCGCGGTCATAGTCGATGTATTCGGCGGCTGCCTGGGCTGAGAGCCATTCGCGGACATAACGCTCGGACGTGTCGGTGGCGGCGGCCAGTTGGCCGGGGGTGGCGGGTCCGATCTCGGTCAGGGCTTTGTAGAGGCCGAGCTTGTCGCCGACGATGACCAGCGCGGCGGAGACGGCGGCGCCCATGTCCCCAACCATCTTGCCTTGGAAGGCCTCGAGTTTGGATTGATCCACTTGCACCTTGCCCTCCTTTGGCTGGGGCGTGCGTCGGATCACGGTGTTATTTCACTCTTCGATCAACGGTGGAACATACGAGGCCGTGCAACTGGGCGCGCCGGACGACGCGTGATTGTGCTTAGCCGGGGACGTGGTCGAGGGACGAGAGCCGCACGAGGCCGGTGGGTGTTTCGAGCGCGGCGGTGATCGCGGGGGGACCCGCCCGGACGTCGACCTCGATGTCCAGCTTTTCCAGCAACGGCCCCAGGCTCCAGGCCTCCGGGTGGCTCAGGCTCAGCCCGGCCAGGCTGCAGCCGTCCTGCGTGTCGTCGGCCGGGTGGGGACTATCGCCCCAGTCGATGAAGAACGGGACCAGCGGGCCATAGGTGTGGCCGGCGGGGATCAACAGTCGCCAGCGCACCAGCCGGCCGGTGGGCAATTGGCGCGACATCGGGATGATCCCGGCGTGCGGCAGGCCGGCCTGCTCCAGCTTGACGGCGACGCGGTCGAGCCGGTCGGTGGCGACGGCGAAGGTGTGCAAGACGGGTCCAGCCAGCTTGGAGAGGCTAGCGGCGGGCGTTGCGATGTTGGCCTGGGCCGGATCCGGGGCCAGGATCTCTAGATAGCTGCGGCCCGAAAGGCCCAGGATCGCATTGCGCGTGCCGGCGCCAGGATGGGCGCCGCCGGTGATGGCTCGCCGTCCGGTGCGGGTCTGTAGCTCGTCGATGGCGCGGTCGAGGTCCGGGGCGGCCCAGACCAGGTGATCGATCCGCGCCATCAGGAGGCGCGTCGCCGGAACGGGGTGACCACGTCGTCGTGGCGGATGGGGGCCGGGGCCGGTCCCGCCTCCACTGGCGGGAGCCGTAGGACGAAACCGTGCATCTCCAGCGCCTGGGCGACGAGGCAGGCCGCAGCCGGGAAGGGAGCGCGGGGCTGGTCGGCCAGCAGCCAGGCGAGGTGGGCCTCCATCCGGGTGTAGTCCTCAGCCTGGGCGGCGGCGAACAGGGCCAGGATCGACTGCTCGTCGCGAGTCATGCGGTAGGAGCCGGGCGCCGCCAGCGTCACCTTGCGCCGGCCGTTCTGGCCCAGCTCGCGGACGAAGACCGAAAGAGCTGTCAGGGCCTGGACGCCCATCGGCCCGCAGGACTCCTCGAACTGGCGGCGGATGAGATGGCAGTCGCCGGCTCCGAAAGCCGTGGCCCGGAACGCCCAGAGCAGCATATGCTCTCCCTGCAGCAGGTCGCAGAGTTGGGCGGGGGCGATGTCGTCGGGCTGTGGCATGGGATGCGCGCTCCTCAGACTCGAAGCCTATTGCTAGTGAGAATGACTCGCAACACTAGTTTTGAGCTCTGACGAACTTCGTAGGTCGGGATTCCCGATAGGGAGGGCAGACGCCGAGACGGTAGGACTTAGGCGGCGGCGGAGTGGCGGATGGGTTCGGGGGCGAAGCTCTCTTCGTCCCACAGCGAGTCCCATTCGGCCCAGCGATTGGCGGCGTCGCGCAGGCGGGCGTCGTCGCGGACGGTGATCACCTGACCCTCGCGTTCATCCCAGACCACGGTCAGGTCGGCCAGCCGGGCGGCCCCGCCGTCGAGTTTCCCTTGAGCTTGAAGGTCCTCGATCATCTCGGCGCTGAGGCGCAGCTTCAGGCGATCGCCGGCCATATGGACCGCGACGTCGGCGTGGGTGATGACCTGGTCGATCATCTGCGTCGTGGCCGGCGCCATCGGGCGGCGGGCGTCGAACAGGAATAGCGGTTCCTGGTAAGCGCGGCGGAAGCGGGTCACTCGGTTCGTGGAGGGCATCGGGAGCTCCTTTCGTCTCGGCATGATCTTGATAGAATGCCGATGCGTCAGAATCGGACGCATATTTCCGGGGAGAACAAATGAGGCACGAGAAGGCGGCGCGGCTGCTGGAATTGGCCCGGATGCTGGCGGCCTCGGCCGAGGGGCTGACCCTCGACGAAATGGCCGACCGGCTGGACGTCGGCCGGCGCACGGCCGAGCGGATGCGCGACGCGGTCCGTGAAGCGTTCCCCCAGATGGAGGAGGTGGACGACCCGCCGACCCGGCGGTTCCGCATCCCCTCGGGGCTCGACGGCATCTTCCAGGCTCCGAGCGCCGATGAGTTCGCCGCCCTGCGGGCGGCCGCCGAGCAGTTCAAGGCCGCGGGGGCCAGGACGCGGGCGGGGGCCTTGCAGTCGCTCGAACAAAAGGTCCTCTCCGCCATTCGCGCAGGGGCGCGCCGCAAGCTCGCGCCGGACATGGAGGCCTTGCTGGAGGCCGAGACCATGGCGATCCACGCCGGACCGCGTCCCTTCGAGGACGATGAGATCCTGGGCGCGGTGCGCGAAGCCATTAAGTCATTGAAGCGACTGCGGTTCCGCTATGAAGGCGGTTCATCGCCCGGTCGGGTGCGGGAGATCACTCCTTTTGGACTGCTGTTCGGCCGCTCGAACTACCTGGTCGGGGCCGAGGGCGAGTCGGTCGAGCCGCGCACCTGGCGACTCGACCGAGTGCGCGATATCGCCGTGTCCGACGCGCCTGGAACCCGACCCGAAGACTTCTCGCTGCAGGCCTTCATGCACCGCAGTTTCGGCATCTATCAGGACGAGGTCGAGGAAGTGGCGCTGCGGGTCCTGCCGCATGGCGCGGAGGAGGCGCTGGGCTGGCGGTTCCACCCGACCCAGGTCGTAGAGGCGCAGGCAGACGGCAGCGTGCTGGTGCGGTTCACGGCCGGCGGCATGCGCGAACTGGCCTGGCACCTGTTCACCTGGGGCGACAAGGTGCAGATCCTGGCGCCGGAACGCCTTAGGACGATGATGCGTGAAGAACTGGCCGTGGCGCTGCGGGCGCACGGGCAGGCTTAGCGGCCATATTCCCACTGCTCATCCCGGCGAAAGCCGGGACCCAGATCTCTTCGGCCGCAGCTGTTTGGATCAGCTTTGAGTCTGTAGAACCCGCGTCTGAGCTACCCATCTGGGTCCCGGCTTTCGCCGGGATGAGCGGAGTTTTAGAATGAGCGAGACCGACGGGTTCGTGCTGAACCAGACCATGCTGCGGATCAAGGATCCGGAGAAGACCGTGCCATTCTATCGCGATGTGCTGGGGATGACCCTGCTGGATCGCTATGATTTCGAAGCAGGCAAGTTCTCTCTCTACTTCATGGGCTATCCGGGCGGCGATATCCCCAGCGACCCAGCCGAGCGGGTGAAGTGGGTGTTCGAACAGCCGGCGCTACTGGAGTTCACTCATAACTGGGGGACCGAGAGCGACCCCGACTTCGCCTATCACAACGGCAATTCCGACCCGCGCGGCTTTGGCCATATCGGGCTGTCGGTGCCCGACGTCGCCACCGCCTGCATCCGGTTCGAGGAGCTGGGCGTCGAGTTCGTCAAGCGGCCGAACGACGGGGCGATGAAGGGGCTGGCCTTCATCAAGGACCCGGACGGCTACTGGATCGAGATCGTGTCGGGCCCCAATCTACGCGACATCATCACCGCGGTTCGCCGCTAGGGCCGCGCGACCGAACGACGGGTTTCCGCGTTCATAGATGCTAGAGCGTGTCGCAGCAGCCGGAGTGGTCCATTGCCAGAAGCTGTCCTGAAGGCGCGCCCTGACGGCCTGGTCGAAAGCAAGCAGGCCGTGGTGCTGCCGATCATGGCGCCGCGACTGCAGGGCGAGCTTTCCGCCAAGGGATCGGCGGATCTGGCCCTATGGGGCGAGGGCGATCTTGGGCGACTGCGGTTCACCAGCCTGGACGGACCCTATGTCTACGGCCCCAACAGCCTGAGCGCGGCGACGGGAGCCGTCCACGTCGCCCAGGAAGCCCCGGTGATGGTGATCTGCGGGGCGACCTATCGCGGCTTCACGCCCGCCAAGCACTGCGCCAGTTGGGATCGAACGGCCCATCCGAAGAGCCATGTGAAGCGCGAGAAGGGGCGGCGGCGGATCGACTTGCCGTGGGCCAATGTGCTGATCGAGCAGCGCGGACCTGACCTGGTCGTCGCGGCGGGCACCGATATCGGCGAGGCCGAGCGCGCCTTGCGGTTCTCAGTCGAGACGATCATCGGCGAGGCGGTGGCCTATGCCGCCCACTGCGACCGGATGCCGGAGGCCGATCCGGTGTTGCGCAGCATGGTGATGCAGGGAACGCACGCAGCGCTCTCCAGCGTGCGACGCGACGAGCGCGGGCGCTTCGACGGCCTGGCGGCAGGGTTGCACTACTCGGCCCCCGCCCGGACCTATTACCGCGACGGATACTGGACGCTGCAACTCCTGCTCGATGTGGCGCCGGCCATGGTCCACGAACAGATCGAGATCCTGGCCTCGGGTGTGCAGGCCGATGGCGAGGCGCCCAGCGGCGTGATCGTTTCAGGCCCGGAACAAGCCCGCGCCTGGGAGTATCTGCGGACCACCGCCTTTGGCATGGACTGGATCCACACCCGCTCGATCGACTGGTGGAGCGATCACTTCGACAGCCCGCTGTTCTTTATCTTGGCTATCGGCGACTACGTGCGGGTCACCGGCGATCTCGAACCGGCCGAGCGCCACTGGCCGCTGGTGAAGGCGATCTTCGCTCGCTACCGCGCCTTCACCCAGACCCATCTGCCGGTGAAGCCGCGTCACGACCGCGACTGGGCCGACAATGTCTATCGCGGCGGCTATGTCGCCTACGATCTGGGCCTCTGGGTAGGCGCCCTGGACGCCATCGCCAAGTTGGGCGCGCGCCTTGATCCCCCGCTTGGCGAGCAGGCCAAGGCCGTGGCGGTGACCACCCGCGCGGCCATCGAGACCGAGCTGTGGCGGCCGGACGGCTGGTACGCCGACTATGCCGCGCCCGAGGGGCTGGAGGATGTCGAGCCGACCCTCGAGGATCACCTGACGTTGGACAGTCTGACACTGCTGCGCCACGACGCGGTGTCCGAGCCGCGGGCGCTGCAGGTGCTGGAGGCGGTGCGCCGCCGGCTGGAGACCCGGCACAATGCAGACCAGTCCTATGGCGACTGGGGCATGATGTGCGTCTACCCGCCGTTCAAGCACAGCGCCGACACCCATTCGAAGTCGTCCTTCGCCTTCCGCTACCACAACGGCTCCGACTGGCCCTGGCTGGACGGGGTCTATGCAGAGGAGCGGCTGCGGCGCGGCCTGCCGGGCTGGCGCTATCCGATGGTGCGGTGGTGGGAGATCTGCCTGGAGAAGGGCTGGATGGGCGCGGTCGAGTACTTCTCGCCGCCCTGGGGCCGGGGCTCGCTGCTGCAGGGCTGGTCGGGCATGCCGGCCGCCGTGGCGCTCAAGTACCGCGACGTGGTGCTGAAGGGCGACTTGGATTGATGGGCCGCAAGCCGCTCAGCGGTCCACCGCCAGGGTGAAATACTCGCGGTCGAACAGCCGGTAGTAGAGCCAGGCCGGGACGCGGTCGTAGTAGGGCTGGACGTCGGCGATGATCTTGGCCTGGGACTTGTGGACGTCCAGCAGCCGACGTTTGATCTTGGCTTGGCGGGCGATCGGGAAGGCCAGGGTGGCGGGCGGCAGGCCGCGAGCTGGGTCGCTCGGGTAGTTGTCGCGGAACGCCTGGACCAGCTTTAGCGCCAGGGAGATCAGGGCCTTGGGCAGGGTCGCCTGATAGAGCCGGGTCACCGAAGGGGCGCTTGCATCAACCACGTCGCGCACCCAGCGGCCGGTCTGGACGTGGTCTGGATGGCCGTAGAAGCCGACCTTCTCGTCGAAACTGACGATGACGCCGGGCTGGAAGCGCTCGATCAGTCCGGCGATAGCCGCCTTGGCCGCGGCGGGGTCGGTGGTGGCCAGGCCGCTGTCGGGGAAGTTTAGCACCTCGACGTGACTGGCGCCGAGCAGCGCGCCGGCCGCCTTGGCCTCCTCGCGGCGGACCTTGGCTAGGTCTTCGCGGGAATAGCCGGTGTCGCGGGCGGCCTCCCCGGCGGTGAGGTAGATGAGGGTCAGGTCGGCGCCGGCGCTGGTCAGGGCCGATAGCGTCCCGGCGCTGGTGATCTCGTCGTCGGGATGGGCCCAGATCGCCATGATCCGACGGGGCGCGCCGGTCGCGAAGAGATCGCGGCGGATCGGAACCCTCATGTCGTTGAGCCGCGCGCGCGCCAGGATGAAGGCGACCAGGATTAGATCGGCGATGACGAAGAAGGCGATGATCAGCGGAAGCACTGCACCACCTCGCCGACCCACGCCTTGAGGGCGTCCTTCTTGTCCAACGGCGTGGCGCCGTGGCGGACCAGGATCAGGTCGAGGTCGGGGACCAGCACGGTGTACTGGCCGTCATAGCCGTTGGCCGAGAACGAGCCGGGGCCGGCGATGTCCAGCCACCAGTGGGCGCCGTAGCGACCCTCGGCCACGCCGGGTTGCTGGAAGGTGGGCGTGCGGGCGTAGTCGACCCAGCCGGGCGGCAGCAATTGGCGGCCTTCCCAGACGCCGCCGCGCAGATAGAGCAGGCCGAAGCGGGCGAAATCATGGGCTGTGGCGAAGCAGTAGGACGAGCCGATGAAGGTGCCGGCCGCGTCGAACTTGGGGATCGGGCTCTTCATGCCGAGCGGCCCGAACAGGCGCTCCCACATGAAGCTCTTGAGGTCGTCGCCTGCCGCCTGGCCGGCGAGCCTGGCGATGATGTTGGTCGTGCCGCTGGCATAGGACCAGAAGCTGCCGGGCGCATGCTCCAAGGGTTGGCTGGCGGCGTATCCGGCGACGTCGCCCCGGCTGGCGCCCAGCATCTCGATGACGTCGGAGGTGTGGCCCGGGACATAGTCCTCGATGAACTTCAGGCCGCTGGACATGCGCAGCAACTGGTCAAGGGTGATGGGCGCGCGCGGATCGCCCTCTGCGCTCCATTCGGGCGCGGCGGCTGGGGCGTGGATATCCAGCTTGCCGTCGCCCACCAGCAGTCCGACCAGGGCCTGGGTGATGGACTTGGCCTTCGACCATGACGGGTAGGTGGCCCCAGGGCCGAAGCCCTCGCCATAACGCTCGAAGATCAGCCGGCCGCCCTGGAACAGGGCGAAGGCGTGGGTGGCGCCGACCTCCTCGCTGGCGAAGGCCTGGGCCAGCAGCCTATCGAAGCTGGCGCGGTCCAGGCTCGCGGGCAGGTCGCCTTGCGGCCAGGCCTCCGTCGGCCAGGGAACATCGGCGGGTTGGGCGGGCAGGGGCATGAGGCTCATACGCCAAGACTGGCCGGAAGCGGAGGTCTTGTCATCTCTCAGATCCTCCCCCGCGGGGGGCGGAGCTCCCTCAGGCCGGGGCCACCTGCTTCACCCGGCCCGACGTCGCCGCCCAGAAGATCGCACCGGTGACGGCGACGACCATCGCCGCCGAGGTCAAGGCCGGAGCGTTGTAGTTGGTCAACATCGCGCCGCCGAGCCCGCCGCCAAGGCCTTGCCCGAAGGATGCGGCCGACCCGTTGAGGGCCAGCGCCATAGGGGCCGCGGTTGGGAGGGCCTCCACCAGCCGCGTCTGGACGACGGGCATGATCGAGAACAGCGCCGTCGCCGCGATCAAGATCGCCAGGCAGACCACCGCGTAGGTGGGCACGCCGGCCGGCGCGCCGCCCAGCAATTCGATCTCGTGAAGGCCGGCGGCGACGGCGAGGGCCAGGAAGCCGAGGGCGACCGACAACCCGCCCTTGCCGCGGTCGGCGCTGCGGCCGCCGAGCCAGAGGCCGATGAAGCTGCCGACGCCGATCATCAGCTGAAAGGCTCCGACGCCCGCGCCGGTGATCCCGGTCTGCAGGCGGATGATCGGGGCGATGTAGGTCGAGATGGTCATGTTGGCGCCAAAGGCCAGGAAGGTCGCGGCCCACAGCGGGGCGGCGACGCCGATGGCCAGCTTGCCGCCCTTGATCGGGGCCGGCGCCTGGACACGGGGAATGAAGACGGCGACGGCCGCGAAGGCGATCACCGACAGCAGGGCCGAGAGGGCGAAGGTGGAGCGCCAGCCGAAGGCTGCGCCGACGACGCTGCCCAGCGGAATGCCCAGCAGGAAGGCGATGGTCATGCCGCCCATCACCGTGGCCATGGCCGATCCGCGCCGCTCGGGCGCGACCAGGCTGGCGGCCATGGTCGAGGCGGCTGGGCCGGCGAGGGCGGCGATGCCGCCAAGGATGGCGCGCAGCACCAGGAGCTGGCTGAAATTGGCCGCGAACATGCAGAGCAGGCTGAAGACGATGGCGGCGCCCAGGGCGGTGAGCAGAACGCCCTTACGCTCCCTTCGCCCCAGCAGCATGGCTAGCGGCGGGCCGGCCAGGGCCGAAGTCAGCACATAGGCGGTCTGGAGCTGCCCCACCGCACCGGTGGAGACGCCGAGATCGACCGCCATGGATTCCAGAAGGCCTGCGAAAATGAAGGCGCTGGATCCGAATGAGAATGTTGAAAGGGCTAAAACAAATACACGTGGGTTCATGCGGCCTGAGCTTCGACGTCAACTTGCTCCAAGTCGACTGAGTTCTTCTCTTCGCCCCTTGAGAGAAGCCAATAGGTCACCGGCGTGGCGACCCGGCTGAGCAGGGTCGAGGTGACCAGTCCGCCGATGATGGCGATGGCCAGGGGCGAGTAGAGGCCCGATCCTTCGAACGCCAGCGGCAGCAGGCCGCCGATGGCGGTGACCGAGGTCAGCAGCACCGGCAGGAAGCGGACCTCGCCGGCCTTCTCGATGGCCTGGCGCAGGCCGATACCGTCCTTGCGAAGTTGCTCGGTGAAATCGACCAGCAGGATCGAGTTCTTGAACTCGATGCCGATGAGCGCGATCAGGCCGATGGTGGCGGTGAAGGACAGCGAATTGCCGGTCAGCCAGAGCGCGGCCACCGCGCCGAACAGGCCCAGCGGAATGACGCCGGCCACGACCAGGGCCGTGCGGAACTTGCCGAACTCCAGCACCAGTATGGCCAGGATGCCGAAGATCGCGATGAGGATCGCCGCACCCAATCCAGCGAAGCTTTGCGACTGCGCCTCGGCCTGGCCGCCCATCGACAGGCGATAGCCGGCGGGCAGCGGCAATTCCTTGGCGAGCCGCGCCTCGACGTCGGCGGTGACCTTCGAGGTCAGGTGGCCGGTCTGGACGTGCGCGGTGACGGTCACGGTCCGCTGGCGATCATAGCGCGTGATGCGCGCGGGGCTCGACTGGAAGCGGGGCTCGGCGACGGCGGCCAGCGGCGTCGACTGGCCGTTCTGGGTCGGGACATAGACCTGGCCCAGGGCCGAGAGCTCGTTGCGCCCCTCCATCGGCAGGCGCACCCGCACCGGGTAGTCATCGCCATCGGGGTCGCGATAGCGGGCCGCGTCCTCGCCCGACAGGGCCAGGCGCGCGGTGCGACGCGCGCCGCCGGCCGGCACGCCCAGGGCGGCGGCCTTGGCTTCGTCGACGCCAAGATCGATGTCGGTGCGGTCGAGGCGCAGAGGGTTATCGATGTCGCGGGTTCCGGGCGTGGTCTTCAGAATGTTCTCGGCGCGGGCGGCCAGGGTCTTGAGGACGCCAAGGTCCTCGCCGGTGATACGCACGGCGATCGGCGCCTCTATCGGCGGGCCGTTCTCGAAGGTGACGACGCTGATGCGCGCGCCGGGATAGCGAGCGAAGTCGGCGCGCAGCTTATCGAGCACGACCTCGCTCTTGCCAGGTTCCCACGCCTTCAGCGCGGCGAACACCTCGGCGTAGTTGGTCTGGGTTTCACGCTGCTGCTGATTGTAGAAGATCTGCGGATTGCCGCGGCCCAGATTGGCCGAGGTCCACTTGATCTGCGGGACGGCGGCCAGGCGCTTTTCGACATAGCGCAGAGCCTGGTCGGTCTTGGCCAGGGCCGTGCCGTCGGCGGTCTCGATGCGGACCAGGAACTGCGGCGTCTCGGCGGCGGGGAACAGACTTGATCCGATCGCGCCCAGCATGGGGATCGTGGTGGCGCAGATCGCCGCGATGATCGCGAAGGCGGCCCACGGCCTCGTCAGGGCCCGATGCAGGACCGGGGTGTAGAAGCGGTGGATCGCGCCGTTCAACGCCTGCAAGATGGCGTTGCCCTCCGGGTCCTCGTGCCGCGACAGCATGCGGCTGGCCAGGAACGGGATGATGGTCAGGGCCACGACCAGCGAGGCTCCGACCGTGCAGAGCACCGTCACCGGTAGCGAACGGATATAGGCCCCCGACCCGCCCGGTAGAGCGAGCAGCGGCAAGAATGCGAACATCAGGGTGGCGGTGCAGCCGATGACCGCCATGGTGATCTGGCGCGTCCCGTTGATCGCCGCGTCGATCCGGCTGGCCCCCTGTCGCAGGTGGCGGGCGATGTTCTCGGTGACGACGATGGAGTCGTCGACCACGAGGCCCAGGCTGAGCACGAAGCCGGCGATGGCGAGCTGGTTCACCGTGAAGCCAAGCGCCTGCAACAGGGCCAGGCCGATCAGCAGCGACAGCGGGATCGACAACATCACCACCCCGGCGGCCCGGAAACCGAGCGGCAGCAGAGTGACCATGACAATCGCGAGCGCCAGGCCGAAGTCGCGGAACAGACGCGACAGCCGATGCTCGACATTGTCGGCCTGGACGAAGCCGCGTTCGAGCTTCACCCCGGCCGGCAGGATCTTCTCGAAGTCGGCCAGGGCGGCCTCGACACCCTGGGTGACCTTGGCGACGTCGGCGCCGTCCTTCTGGGTGACGGTCACGAAGACCGCGCGTTGGCCGTTGAAACGGGCCAGGTGGCTGGCCTCCTGCTCGGCCCAGGTGACGGTGGCGACGTCGCGAACGCGGACCACCTGGCCATCGAGCGCGCGGACCGGCGTGTCGGCCACGGTGGCGAGGTCTCGGAAGGCGCCGCCGGCCTTGACGTTGAAGCGTCGGTCACCGGCGTGGGCCGCGCCAATGGGCGTCTCGGCGCCCGCCGCGCGCAGGGCGTCGGCGACGGCGGTGGGGGGAAGTTGTAGGGCGGCCAGGCGCGGCAGGTCCACGGCGACGCGAACCTCGGAGGCCGGCGCGCCCCAATAGCGGGCCTCGCGCACGCCGGGCGCGCGGTCCAGGCGTTCGCGCAGATTGTCGGCCAACTTCTCAAGCCGGCGCATCGGCAGGTGATCGCTGACCAGGGCGACCTGGACGATGGCCACCTCGGTGGTGCGCGCGCGGCGAACTTCCAGGCGAGTGAGGCCGGCCGGCAGGTTGGGGCGCAGCGCGTTCACCTCCCGCACGACCTCGTCGTACTTGCGCTCGGTGTTGACGCTCCAGTCGAACTCGACGCTGACCACCGCCGCGCCGTCGAGGCTGGTGGAGGTGATCTTGGTGACGTCGTCCAGCCCGTCGAGGGCGTCCTCGATCGGATCGGCGACCAACTGCTCCATCTCCGCCGGCTCGGCGCCCGGCAGCACCGCCTGGACGATGACGACGGGGATCGGGAAGTGCGGGTCCTCGGAGCGCGGCGTGGTCATCAGGGCGTTGACGCCCAGCATGATCAGCAGGGCGAACGCGACGAGCGTGAACTGCCAATTGCGGACCGCGAAGGCGGCGATGTCGAATTTCACCGCGCCGCTCCGGCGCTCGCCACTTCCAGCCGCGTCGGATCGACGACCTGGACCTTCTCGCCGTCGCCGACGAAGCCGGCCCCGGCAGTGATTACCCGGGCGTGAGGCGGCAGGCCGGTGATCAGGGCGTCATCGCCGTCGAAGCCGCCGAAGGCCACGGGGCGGCGACGCGCCACGTCCTTTTCGACCACCAGCACGAAGGCCTGCTTGCCCTTGGCTTCCAAGATCGCCTCGGCGGGGATGCGCGACAGGGTGGGCGTGGCCGAGCCGCCGACCGAGATTTCCGCCGTCGCCACCTGACCCGAGCGCAGCGGGTGGACGCCGATCAGCTCGATCTCCACGTCCACAGCGCCGGTCTGGGGGCCGGCCCGCTCACCTACCCGGGCGACACGTCCGGGCACGACGGCGGGGAGGCCGTCGATACGCACGCTGGCGCTCTGGCCGACGCGGACGCGGGACACGTCGCGATCGGCCAGGGGCGCGCGCAGGGTGAGCGGGCTGGTTTCGTCGGCGATGCGCAGCACCGCCTGTCCCGGTTGAACGACTTCTCCGGCCTGGGCGGTGCGTTGCAGCACCACGCCGCTGGCGGGAGAGACCAGGCGCGCCCAGCGGCGGTCAAAGGCCGCGGCCCCGGCCCCGGCTTCGGCGGCGCGCAGCGCGCTCTTGCGGTCGTCCAGGCGTTGGCGCGAAACGAAGCCTTTCTCGAACAGGGTCTGGTCGCGTGCCAGATCGCGACGCGCGCGCTCGACCTCGACGCCGGCCCGAACCTCCGCAGCCGCGACCCCGGCCGGATCGAGCGTGGCTAGCACCTGGCCCGCGCGGACCACGTCGCCATCATCGACGTCGAGCGCGGTGATCACGCCGGGAATGCGAAAGGAGAGCGTCATCTCGCGTCGGCGTTCGAGCGTGCCGGTGGCGATCAAGGTGGAGCTGTCGGCGGGCGCGCGGACCAGGACCGCCTCGACCGAGGCGGGGGGAGGCACCTCGGCGACTTTCTCGGCTTTGCCGCAAGCGGCGGTGGCGGCCAAGCTGGCGGCCGCCACCGCACCGGCGCGAACGAGGCGTGGTCTCTGAAAACGCCTAATCCGCACCGGTATCTCCATAACCAATCAATGATAGGTGATCAGTGATCGATAATGTGGGATTGTCAAGCGGGTGACGCTCATGACAGGCATACAAGAATGAATACGCCCGCCTCACGCTCACCTCGGAAGGCCAAGGGCCAAGGGGCCGAGCGGCGCGAGGAGATCCTCGCCGCCGCGCTGAAACTGTTCACGGAGTTTGGGCTCTACGCGGTCTCGACGCGCCAGATCGCCCAGGCGGTCGGGATCTCGCAACCGACGCTCTATGCCTACTTCCCGACCAAGGACGACATCGGCCGCGAGCTGCACGGCCGCGCCTTCGCCCTGTTGGCGCAAAGCCTGGCGGCCGGTGATCGGGGACCGATCGTGTCGCCCGAATGCCTGATGGAGATGCTGCGGATCTATATCGACTTCGGCCTGAAGCACCCGGAGATGTATCGGATCGCCTTCATGTCCGAGAGCGTCCAGATCAAGGCGTGGTGGAAGCCCCAGGACGTGACCCTGTCACCCGAAACACAGTCGACCTACGGCGTGCTGCTGCGCGAATTATCCGACCTGCATGGCCGCGGCCTGACGGTGGACGTCGAGCCGGCCGCCCTGACCCAGAGCGTGTGGTCCAGCATGCATGGGCTGGTGTCGCTGCTGATCGCCAAGCCGGCCTTCCCCTGGGTGGAGCGCGAAAAGCTGATCTCCAGCCATTTGCGGCTGATGGCGCGCGGGGTTTGGAAGGCCCCTTAACGCCTGTCAGCACTCGACCACGTTGACGGCGAGACCGCCGAGCGAGGTCTCCTTGTAGATTTCGCTCATGTCTTCGCCGGTGCGCTTCATGGTGGCGATCACCTTGTCGAGCGAGACGGTGTGCTGGCCATCGCCCAGCAGGGCCAGGCGCGAGGCGTCTATGGCCTTCACCGCGCCCATGGCGTTGCGCTCGATGCAGGGGATCTGCACCAGCCCGCCGATCGGATCGCAGGTGAGGCCGAGATTGTGCTCCATGCCGATCTCGGCGGCGTTCTCGATCTGCTGGTTGGTGCCGCCTAGCGCCGCGGTCAGGCCGGCGGCGGCCATCGAGCAGGCCACGCCGACCTCGCCCTGGCAGCCGACCTCGGCCCCGGAAATCGAGGCGTTGCGTTTGTAGAGCGCGCCGATGGCGGCGGCGGTCAGCAGGAAGGTTCGCCGCCCCTCGGCGTCACCGCGATAGAAGCGGTCGTAGTACCGCAGCACCGCCGGCAGCAGGCCGGCCGCGCCGTTGGTCGGGGCGGTGACCACACGGCCGCCGGAGGCGTTCTCTTCGTTGACCGCCAAGGCCCAGAGATTGACCCAGTCGAGAGCCGCGAGCGGATCGGAGATGTTGCGTTCGACCTTGCTCATCAGCTCGGTCAGGATCTGGCGGGCGCGGCGGCGAACGTTCAGGCCGCCCGGCAAGCAGCCCTCCTGGCGCACGCCGCGGTCGATGCAGGCCTCCATGGCCGTGAAGATGGCGTCGAGCCCGGCGTTCACTTCGTCAGGCGCCCGAACCGCCGTCTCGTTTGCGAACATCAGCTCGGCGATGGTCAGGCCCGCGGCCTGCGCTTGGTCCAGGAGTTCGGCGCCTGAGGTGAAGGGATAGGGTAGGGGCAGGGCGCGGATCGGCGGCGCATTGGCGGCCATCTCGTCCTCGTCGACGACGAACCCTCCGCCTACGGAGAAGTAGAGCCGCTCGGCCAACAGGGCCTCGCCGGCGAAGGCGCGAAACACCAGGGCGTTGGGATGCTGCGGGACCCGCGTGCGGCCCTGCCAGAGGATGTCTCGCGCCTCGTCGAAACCGATCTGCGGCCCTTGGGCCCCAAGTTGCAGCAACCCGGACGCGCGGATCGTTTCCAGGGCGGCGTCCGCCGTGTCGGGATCAATGGTGGCGGGGACGAAGCCGGCCAGGCCGAGGATCACCGCCCGGTCGGTGGCGTGGCCGCGGCCGGTCAGGGCGAGCGAGGCGTAGAGCGCGATCTCGACCCTCGTCGCCTGGGCCAGAAGTCTTTGGCCTGCCAAGTGCTCCAAGAAGCGACCGCCAGCGGTCATCGGACCCATGGTGTGGGAGCTAGACGGCCCCACGCCCAACGTGAACAGATCGAAAGCGCTGGCCATGCAGCGTTGGTACGTCATTGCGCCAACTGCGCCAAGCCGGGGCACGTGCTGGCGCTCCCCAAGCGGCTACGTGACGCTGGCGCGCGATTTCGCTAGGTCTGGGGGATGAGTAAGCCCCTGAGTTCGCCGCTGAACGCGCGCTTGGCGACCGCCGCCGATATCCCCGCCCTCACGGTGCTGATGGACCGATCCATCAGCCAGTTGCTGCCGGCCTTCCTGTCGCCGGAAGAGGTCGCCGCCTCGCACGAGATCATGGGGCTGGACACCCAGCTGATCGCCGACGAGACCTATTTCGTCATCGAGTCTAGCGGTGTCATCGCGGGTTGTGGCGGCTGGAGCCGGCGCGCGACCCTGTTCGGCGGCGACCACACCAGCGGGCGAGACGCGGCCCTGCTCGATCCGGCGAGCGAGGCGGCGCGAGTGCGGGCCATGTACACCGATCCGGCCTTCACGCGTCGGGGCGTCGGGCGGTTGATCCTGTCGCTTTGCGAGGAGAAGGCGGTCGTCGAGAGCTTCAAGAGCTGCGAGATGGCGGCGACCCTGGGCGGCGAGCCGCTTTATATCGCCTGCGGCTACCACCGGATCGAGCCGTTCGAAGCCGAAACCTCCAACGACGTGCGCGTGCCGCTGGTGCGGATGGGCAAGGCGCTCTGAGGGCGGGGAAACGCCACGGCGCATGAGCTTCTCCTCTCCCTTGGGGGCCTAGGCCCCTCACCCGATCGGCTGTTGAGCGCCGCCATGCGTCGCCCCCTCACCTAGCCTCTCCCGAGGGAGAGGGACTTCATCGTCGCCCTGGGGCCGCTAAGCCAAAGACCTGACCCGACGCTTTGCGGGTGGCGCCGGGCGGCGAAACCCTTTCATCTGGCGGCCGCGATTTCAGATGAGGGACGCCGATGGGGCCGCCGACCGACTTCCAACCGCCGATGACGCCCGCCCTGGTGGTGCGCCGCGCCGCCCTGGAACAGAACCTTGCAGCCATGCAAGGGCTCTGCGACGCCGCCGGCGTGAAGCTGCGGGCGCACGGCAAGATGCACAAATGCTCGACGCTCGGCCGCCGTCAGGTGGAGCTGGGCGCTGTGGGCCTGTGCTGCCAGACGGTGGGCGAAGCGCAGACCTTCGCCGCCGCCGGGGTCGCCGACCTGCTGATCACCTCGCCGCCCGGCGCGTGGGGCGCGGCCCGGATCGCGGCCATCGCCAAGGCGGGCGTGCGCATCGCTGTCGTGGCCGACGACGAGATCCAGATCGCGCGGCTTTCGAAGGCTGCGTCCGAGGCCGGCGTCACCGTGGGCCTGGTGGTCGATATTGACCTTGGCACCCATCGCACCGGCGTTCCGCCCGAGCAGGTCGCGGCGCTGGCGAAGGTCGCGGCCGGTTCGCCGGGCCTCGAATATCGCGGCATCCAGGCCTATCTCGGCCACCTGCAACACATGGCTGAACTGGACGAGCGCCGCGCCGCCTGCGCCGTCACCCGCCAACGGCTGGGCGCCCTGGTCGGTGAACTGACCGAGGCGGGTCTAAAGCCGGGCGTCGTCACCGGCGGCGGCACCGGCACCTATACCGAGGACCTGGCCTCGGGCGTGTTCACCGAACTGCAGGCCGGCTCCTACGCCTTCATGGATGTCGAGTACGAAGACTGTGGCGCGCCGGACGGCCAGGCCTGGGCCTTCACCCAGGCGATGTTCCTGGCGGCCAGCGTGGTCTCGGCGCGGCACAAGACACACGCGGTCTGCGACCTGGGACTGAAGGCCCACTCCGTCGATGGTCCTCCGGCCCGGGTCGCCTCGGGCGCGCCGGCCGGGGCGCGGTGGCGGCCTATGGGCGACGAGCACGGGGCGATCTTCCATCCGCGGATGATGGGTGTGCTGCGGGCGGCGGGCTCAGGGCCGTTGGCCTTCGCGACCGCGATCTCCCAAACCGACGAGGACGCCGCCATCGCCTGGCCGGACGACGCGCCCAAGGTTGGCGACATCGTCTGGCTGCAGCCGGGCCACATCGACCCGACCATCAACCTCTATGACGCGATGTATGTCGTGGACGAGGCCGGCGGGGTCGAGGTCTGGCCGATCGACGCCCGCCGCACCGCCCGCTGACCCACAAGGGGTTTTCCTCCCCGGCGCCGCGGCGTAGGGGAGGGGACCACGCCAGCCCACGAGGACGCCATGAAGACCCGCGCCGCCGTCGCTTTCGAAGCCAAGAAGCCGCTCGAGATCGTGGAGGTGGACCTGGAAGGCCCCAAGGCCTTCGAGGTGCTGGTCGAGATCAAGGCCACGGGTATCGGCCACACCGACGCCTACACTCTGGACGGCCTGGACTCCGAGGGCCTGTTTCCCTCGATCCTGGGCCATGAAGGCGCCGGGGTCGTGCTGGAAGTCGGCCCCGGCGTGACCAGCGTCAAGCCGGGCGACCACGTCATCCCGCTCTACACACCCGAATGCCGCCAGTGCAAAAGCTGCCTGTCGCGCAAGACCAACCTCTGCACCGCGATCCGCGGCACCCAGGGCAAGGGCCTGATGCCGGACGGCACCAGCCGCTTCTCGTACAAGGGTCAGACGATCCACCACTATATGGGCTGCTCGACCTTCGCGAACCACACGGTCCTGCCGGAGATCGCGGTCGCCAAGATCCGCGACGACGCTCCCTTCGACAAGGCTTGCTACATCGGCTGCGGCGTGACGACGGGCGTGGGCGCGGTGGTCAACACCGCCAAGGTCGAGCCGGGCGCCAACTGCGTGGTCTTCGGCCTCGGCGGCATCGGCCTCAACGTGATCCAGGGCCTTAAGATGGTCGGCGCCGACATGATCATCGGCGTCGACATCAATCCGGACCGCGAGGCGTGGGGCCGTAAGTTCGGCATGACCCACTTCGTCAATCCCAAGGACATCGGCGGCGCCGACGTCGTCGCCCATCTGGTCGCCCTGACAGACGGCGGCGCCGACTACACCTTCGACTGCACCGGCAACACCACGGTCATGCGCCAGGCGCTGGAAGCCTGCCATCGAGGCTGGGGCGAGAGCGTGGTCATCGGCGTGGCCGAGGCGGGCAAGGAGATCTCCACCCGCCCCTTCCAACTGGTCACCGGCCGGGTCTGGAAAGGCTCCGCCTTCGGCGGCGCCCGCGGCCGCACCGACGTCCCGACCATCGTCGACTGGTACATGGACGGAAAGATTCAGATCGACCCGATGATCACCCACGTCATGCCGCTCGAAGACATCAACAAGGCCTTCGACCTGATGCACGCGGGAGAGAGCATCAGAAGCGTGGTGGTGTTTTAGGGGGACGGAAAGAGCAGGGGGGAGAGGCCTCGGTTGGAGTCATGGCGACCCGCTTCGTCGGCGAGGTGCGAGCTGGTGATGCCGGCGCCGTAGCCGGCGATCTTCCCTACGTCTTCCTTTCGCCACTGGTCATGGCGGTATCTCTCTTCTCCGTACTCTGCTTTTGCCCGCTTCTGTTGTTTTGAAAGCTTCGCCCATTCGCCAAACTTGGCCTCAACGACGTGGCCCGCCGCTGTTACGTGATCTGCAATAGTTCGACCCCCACCTTTCAGCAGGATTTCCCTGCCAATCGCCGCCGGCATTTCCAACCTCGCCAGGGTTTTGGCTAGAGAGAGCGTCTCACCTAGGTCTCCCTT
>NZ_JAURWM010000389.1 GCF_030654915.1 Phenylobacterium sp.
CTGGATCGCGCTCTCCTTCGTGCAGCGCGCCTCGGACATGGCCGAGCTGCGGCAGATCGTTCAGGGCCGCGCGGCCGTGCTGGCCAAGATTGAAAAGCCCGCCGCGCTTGAGGCGCTCGATGAGATCCTGGACCTCTGCGAAGCGGTGATGGTCGCGCGCGGCGATCTTGGCGTGGAGCTGAATCCCGAGGACGTGCCGGTGGTTCAGAAGGCGCTGATCCGCGCCGCCCGAACCCGAGGCATTCCGGTGATCGTCGCGACCCAGATGCTGGAATCGATGATCCACGCCCCGACCCCGACCCGCGCCGAAGCCTCCGACGTAGCCGGCGCGGTCTATGAGGGCGCGGACGCGGTGATGCTGTCGGCCGAGACCGCGGCCGGGGAGTATCCCGTCGAAGCGGTCACCATCATGAACCGCATCCTCGCCCGGGTGGAGCGCGACCCGCGCTGGCCTGAGCTGATGGCGGCTGAATATCCGGTCGAGGACGCCGACGCCGACGCCCTGGTCGCCGCCGCCCACCGCGCGGCCGAGATCGCCTCGACGGCCTGCATCGCGGCTTTCACGACCACGGGACAGACCGCCCTGCGCCTGGCCCGCGAGCGGCCGCTGCAACCGACCCTGGCCCTGACCCCCAACCTGAAGACCGCGCGCAAGCTGGCGCTGGCCTGGGGCGTCGAGGCGCGGGTCGTGCCCGACCTCGCCGACCCCGAAGACCTCGCCCGCGTGGCGGTGGAGCAAGCGGTGGCGACCGGGCTGGCCGCGCCCGGTCAGCGGGTGATCATCCTGGCCGGCCTGCCTATGGGATCGCCCGGCGCCGCCAACATCTTGCGGATCGCGCACACCCCTCGGCGGTAACTTTTCCTCCCCCATGACCAACGGGAATGGGGGAGGGGGACCGCCCGAAGGGTGGTGGAGGGGGCGAGGCCCGGCTCTGAGCTTGAGGCTGCCCCCTCCACCGCTTCGCGGCCTCCCCCGTAAACGTGGGAGGAAGTCAGGGTGTCTCAGCGAACCCGCACGGGGATGCCGTTCGGGCCACGGCCCTGGACGTCGATCCTGCGGCCGGCGTGTTCGAACAACAGATCGACCTTCTCGTCGCCCATCCTCAGACCGTCGATCTCCAGCCGGTCGATGCCGATCGGCAGGCGAGGGTCGGAGACTCGCACCTCGCGGTTCCAGCCATCGACCGTCACGCCCAGGCAGGCCTGCAGCATCATGAAGATCGAGCCCGCCGCCCAGGCCTGGGGCAGGCAGGCGACGGGATAGGCCACCGGCGGCTCGCCGGCCATCCGCGGGAAGCCGCAGAACAGCTCCGGCAACCGCATCTCGAAGGTGTTGGCGGTTTCGAACAGGCCCGAGGTCAGCCTCACCACCCCGTCCCGTTCGCCATAGCGCGACAGACCCATGGCGCAGATCGCCGTGTCGTGCGGCCAGACCGAGCCGTTGTGATAGCTCATCGGATTGTAGCGCGGCTCGCCGGTGGCCAGGGTTCTCACCCCCCACCCTGAATCGAAGGCGGCCGACATCAGCTGCTCAGCCACCTTGCGCGCCCGCTCCGGGCTGGGCAGGCCGCAGAACAACAGGTGGCCGGGATTGCTGGTGCGCACCCGGCACAGCTCGCCCTCGCCGTCGATGGCGATGCCATAGGTGCCCAGGTCCTCCATCCAGAACCGTCGCTCGACGGTCTCGCGAATCTGCTCGGCGCGGGCGGCCCAGCGCGCGGCGTTGTCCTGGTCGCCGCGATGGTGGGCCAGCTTGGCCATCGCCCGATAGGCGGCGAAGGCGTAGCCCTGGACCTCGACCAGGGCGATCGGCCCGTTGGGGAATCGGCCGTCGGCGTGGAAGACGCTGTCCTCGCTGTCCTTCCAACCCTGGTTGGCCAGTCCCGAGTCCTTGCCGCGCTTGTAGTCGATCAGCCCATCACCGTCGGAGTCGCCGAACTGTTCGATCCAGCGGATCGCGGCGGTCAGGGCTGGCCACAGGTCGTCGATCAGCGCCAGGTCCCGGGTGCGCTCGGCATAGGCCCCGGCCAAGGCCACGAACAGCGGCGTGGTGTCGACCCCGCCGTAGTAGCGGGCGAACGGCACCTCGCCCAAGGCCGGCATCTCGCCCTTGCGGGTCTCGTGCATGATCTTGCCCGGCGCGGAGTCGCGGAACGCCGAGACCTCCTCGGCCTGGTGCGCGGCGAGGTAAGTCAGCACGCCCTTGGCCAGGGACGGCTCGAACCACAGGATTTGCCAGGCGGTGATGATCGCGTCGCGTCCGAAGGCGGTCGAGAACCAGGGGATCCCGGCATAGGGGTAGGGGCCGGTCTCCATGCGGGTGGTCAGCAGGGCCAGGTCCGCTCGCGACTTCTCCAGCCATTCATTGAACAGCCGGCCCGAGCTCTTGATCCGTGCGCCGTGGCGGCGGCGGGCGCGCATGTCCCAGCGGGCGCGGGCCGCGGCGTAGCGGAAGCGCTCGCGGCTGGGGACCGCGCCGTTGTGCGCCCCGACTTCAAGGTACAGCTCCAGCCGCCCTTCGGGTTGCAGGGAGTACATGTAGTCGGCGCGGTGGCCCGCCATCCGTCCCGGCGGGTCGGAGAAGGAAATCACGCTGCTGCGCTCGACATTGTCCAGGCCATCATAGCGGAAGCGAACGCTGCGGCCGTCGATCTCGGGTGGATGGATCAGGCCGCGCCGAGTCCGGCGCATGCCGCGAACCTCGAACATGTCGCGGAAGTCCGCGCCAAACTCGAGCGAGAGCGGCAGCAGCACCACGTCGCGGCTGTAGTTCATGCAGCAGATGCGCTCGTACATCCGCTCCTCCCACAGGAACCGCTTGCGCTCCACATGCAGCACCCCCGGCGGCCCGACCGGGCCGCCGGGGGCCGGCAGGGCCTGGTTGGCGCCGTGCGAGGTGAAGAACACGTTGTCCTGGGCGATCGCGGCCGACAGCAACGAGGGCGGTTGCCCGCCGAGCAGCAGGCGGAACCGCGACAAGATGCGGGTGTCGTTGTGGAACAACCCATCGCCGGTGCCGATGATGTCGCCAAAGGCGTCGGCCACCACGAAGGTGTCCTTGTCCTTCAGCGCGAAGAGGCGGTGCGGAACACGGGGCTCGCCCGTCTCCCCCAATTCGATGGGCGCGTCGGGCGCCGGCGCGAGGTCGTCCATCCCTGTCCTCAATCGTGGGCCCTGTCCTCATCCATTGGCGACGAGAGCCATGTCGGGCCGGGTCACGCCCTGGGCGGCGTAGAGATCGAGATAGCGTCTCGCCATGGCGGTCGCCGAAAAGCGTTCGTCGAATCTGCGCCTGACGTCGCGGCGGTTCAAGGTCGCGGTGCGGGCCACCGCGGCGACGGCCTCGTCCTCATTGCTGACGATGAAGCCGGTGAGCCCCTCTTCGATCACTTCGGGGACTGACCCGCAGCCATAGGCGACCACCGGCGTACCGCAGGCCATGGCCTCGATCATCACCAGGCCGAAGGGTTCGGGCCAGTCGATCGGGAACAGCAGAGCCTGCGCCCCGCCGAGGAAGCCGGACTTCGCGTCGTCGCCAATTTCGCCCACGAACTCGACCAGGCTCTGGCCAAGGATCATCGGTTCGATCTTCTCTTGGAAGTAGCGGGCGTCGGCGGCGTCGACCTTGGCGGCGATTTTCAGCGGTATGCCCATCCGCTTGGCGATGGTGATGGCGCGGTCGGGGCGCTTTTCCGGCGAGATGCGGCCCAGGAACGCGAGGTAGCGGCCTGGCTCGTAGCTTGGCTTGTAGAGGTCGGCGCGCATGCCGTGGTGCACGGTCCCGGCCCAGTTGG
The DNA here is from genome assembly GCF_030654915.1 of Phenylobacterium sp. Lineage (GTDB taxonomy): Bacteria > Pseudomonadota > Alphaproteobacteria > Caulobacterales > Caulobacteraceae > Phenylobacterium. The sequence goes on from NZ_JAURWM010000389.1 coordinate 3,795, forward strand.
CGAATGGGATCGGCGTGCGCTGGTCATCGGAGATCGAGACCAGCGGGAACTGGTTCCAGCGCCAATAGACGCCCGGCAAGTCCTTCAGGTCGAGACGGCCGTGCAAGGTGGTCAGGGTCTTGGCCGCGATGTCCTCGAAGAACGGGAAATGCAGCATGTCGGTGTGGAAGTGGATGATGTCGAACTCGTCGGCCCGGCGACGCACGTCCCACAGCATCGACATGTGGGCGGCGAGGTCGGACTTCAGCAAGGCGGGGTCCAGGCGGATCGCCTGGTCGCGGACCTTGACGAGTCTGGCCTTGGTCTGGGCCTCGGCGCTGGCGAACAGGGTGACGTCGTGTCCGAGCTCCACCAGGGCGTCAGTGAGGTGCGCCACCACGCGTTCGGTCCCTCCATAGAAGCGCGGCGGCACAGCCTCATAGAGCGGCGGAACTTGAGCGATCCTCATCGAAAGACCTCCTGATTGTATGGGTGACGCGCGCCTGGGGGGAGCAGACGGTCGCGTGGAACCGAGGGGATAGTTCGCGACCGGGCCGGAAGGTTCCGAGCCAGGGGAGCCTTTCCTCGCCTTGAGCACGAATCAGCGGGGGCGTTTGCCGCGTAGCTGCGTTATGGGGCGGGAGATGTTTGAAACCTTCGCAAGTCCGGCCGCCTTGGCCGAAGCCGCCGCCGCCGCCGTGCAGGCCGCCCTCAGCGCCGCGATCGCCGAGCGCGGCGCCGGCGTCCTGGTCGCCACGGGCGGCCGTTCCCCCGCTCCGATCTACGATCTCCTGGCCCAGGCGCCGCTCGACTGGAGCAATGTCACGGTGACCTTGTCCGACGACCGGTTCGTCGCCCCCACCTCGCCCGATTCCAACGAGCGCCTGGTGCGCGAGCGCCTGCTGGTCGGCAAGGCCGCCTCGGCGCAGTTCACGCCGCTGAGCTTCGACGTGGCCAACGTCAAGGAAGCGGCCCTGCGCGCCGAACCCGATGTCAGGGCGCTGGCGCCCTATGACGTCATGCTGCTGGGCATGGGCGAGGACGGCCATGTGGCGTCCCTGATCCCGGGCAGTCCGGTGATGGACGAGGGGATGAATCCGGCTGGCGAGCGCTTCTGCCTGGGCGTGCCGGCAGGTGCCGGTTCGCCGCCCTTGGCCCGTGTCAGCATGACCATGCCGGCGCTGCTGCAGGCGCGGTTGACGCTCATCTTGATCTCCGGCGAGACCAAGCGCGAGGTCGTCGAAAACGGGAGCGGTCTTCCCGTGCACGCACTGCTCGAACAGGCTAAAGCGCCGGTGCGCGTTCTCTGGACCCCGTAGCAGTCGGAGCTAGCTTGATGTCTGTCGCCCTGCATCCTGTCACCGCCGCCGTCACCGCCCGCATCATCGAGCGCAGCCGTGAGAGCCGCGCTGACTATCTTCGCCGGATGGAGGCCGCCCGCCACGACGGGCCAGGTCGCGCCAAGCTCTCCTGCGCCAACTGGGCCCACGCCTTCGCCGCCAGTCCGGACGGCGACAAGCAGAGGATGCGCAATCCGACCGCGCCCAACGTGGCCATCGTCTCCGCCTATAACGACATGCTTTCCGCCCACCAGCCGCTCGAGCGGTTCCCGGCCCTGATCAAGGCGGCGGCCGAGGCGGTCGGCGCCACGGCCCAGTACGCCGGCGGGGTGCCGGCCATGTGCGACGGCGTCACCCAGGGGCGGCCGGGCATGGAGCTGTCGCTGTTCTCCCGCGACGTGATCGCCATGTCGACGGCGGTGGCCCTGACCCACGACGCCTTCGAC
>NZ_JAURWM010000001.1 GCF_030654915.1 Phenylobacterium sp.
TCCGGAGCCGCCGACCGGCGGGCTCGAAAGGGCGCCGCGGCCAAGACCGAGGTCTGATAGGCTGCCCCGCATGAAGGGCTTCGTCGCAGTCTGACCCGCGCCTAGAGCGCGGACGTCACCGGATAGAACCGGTCACCGGGACGCACGTCCCGGCGCGACGCCGCATGAGCCATCCCTCATGGCCGCTCCACGCGGCGCACCGATTGCGGACGACATCATGAAACTCTCGATCCACCGGGCCGCCGCGCCCGATGACGCCTACATGCCGATCTGGGCCCCGCTCCTAGCCTTCAACCAGCAAGCCGTGGGCGACGCCGAAGGCCAGGCGTTCGCCCTGACCATCACCTCTCCAGGCGACGACGAAATCCTGGGAGGCTTGTGGGCGCTGTCACTCTGGGGCTCGTTCTATATCGGCCTGGTGGTCACGCCGGAGGGCGCGCGCGGCCAGGGCCTCGGTACACAGCTGATGGCCCAAGCCGAGACTGAGGCGATCGCTCGCGGCTGCCGCTCGATGTGGTTGGACACCTACGCCTTCCAGGCCCGAACGTTCTACGAACGGCTAGGCTTTGGCGTTTTCGGCCAGATCGACGGCCCGCCGCCGATGTTCCCGAGATACTTCATGCAAAAGCTGCTGGCTTAGGGGCGCGCGAGGGGGGCGGGCTCACCGCCCCTTCAATCGCGCGAGTTCCGCCTCCAGCGTCGCGACCTTCTTTTCCAGAGCCAGCAGGCGGCCGGCCAAGTCGTCCTGGCCCGGCGTCGGAGTCGAGACCCCGGCATGGTGGGCGATCTGGGCCGGGGGCACGCCCAGCAAGTCGGCGAAAATGCCCACCTCCTCGGCGGAAAGTTCCCGCTGATCCTTGAAGACCAGGACCAGGTCGGCCTCGCTCATGCCGGCGGCCGCGGCCATAACCCTTTGACTAAGCGACCTTTCGGCCAGTTTGGCCTCGAACCACTCACGATCGAAGAACAGCGCCATCAGCCTCGCCCGCCTTGGCGCCGGTCTTGCTTAACCGGAGGTGAATCCATCGCCGACGGGACGCTCATGTTCACCCTCGCCATCCGCCTCTTCGACGTCGCCGTCGTGACCCTGATCTTCACCGCGCTCACCTAGCGAGCGGCCTCACGCCCCGTCGGAACCGAAATCCACGTCGCGGCGCGCCGAGACGATGGTGACGATGAACCCGGCCAGCACGTCGAGCAGCACCATCACCGTCAGCAGGAAAAAGGTCGAGGTCGCGAAGGCCGGCGCCAAGAGAAACTCGACCAGGCAGGCCACGAACAGCAGCATCGACAGGGCGTGATTGACGATCGCCGTCCGCCGACTGGTCGTCGATTTCAGCAGTTCGATGAACAGCACGATCAGGCCGACCAGCAGCATGACGTCGCCCAGGTTCACCGGCCATTGGCCGCCATTGCTCATCGCGATCGAGAACAACGGCTCGCTCATGCGAATGGCCGCCTCCTGCGAGGCGAAGCCCCCGGCCAGGGTCAGGGCCGCCACGTTGTAGGCGAGCACCGGCAGGGCCAGCAGCGGCAGTGCGGCGAACATGGAAACCCCTCCCCCGCCGGGATCGAGCAGGAGGTTCCGCTGCTTTGCCAGACGCGACAAGCCGGGCGCCTCTAGACTTCTTCGACCTGGCCCGGCAGGCGCGAACGCGACTGCAGCCACATCACCCCGAGCAGGTCCGACGCCGAGGCCCAGAGCCGGCCGAGATTGGTGTATTTCGATTGGCCGGTCTGGCGATGACGATGGTTCACCGGCCGGAAGTCCACCTGATAGCCTTCACGCAGCATCAAGGCCGGCAAGTATCGGTGGATGTGGTCGAAATAGGGGAGCCGCAGGAAGGCCTCGC
>NZ_JAURWM010000005.1 GCF_030654915.1 Phenylobacterium sp.
CGCCATCGCCGTGGCTTCGCCGCCGCCGATGCACAGGCTGGCGACGCCGCGTTTGCCGCCACGCGCCTCCAGGGCCGACAGCAGGGTGGCGAGGATCCGTGCGCCCGAGGCGCCGATCGGATGACCAAGCGCGCAGGCGCCGCCGTTGACGTTGAGCTTGGCCCGGTCGACGCCCAGTTCGCGCTCGGCGATCATGGCCACCACGGCGAAGGCCTCGTTGACCTCGAACAGATCGACCTCATCGACGCTCCAACCAGCCCGCTTCATCGCCTTCTGCATGGCAGGGACCGGCGCGGTGGCGAACAGGCTCGGCTCATGGGCGTGGCCGGCGTGGCTGACCACCCGCGCCACCACCCTCAGCCCCAGCTTCTCGGCGACCGAGGCCCGGGTCATGACCAGGGCCGCCGCGCCGTCCGAGATCGAGGACGCATTGGCCGCGGTGATCGCTCCATCCTTGCCGAACGCCGGGCGCAGGGTAGGTATCTTGGCCGGATCGGCCTTCAGCGGCTGTTCGTCGGTGGAGACGATGTCCGTGCCCTTACGGCTCACGACCTCGACCGGGACGATCTCGCGCACGAAGGCGCCGCTTTCGATCGCCGCCTTGGCGCGGGCCAGCGACCCGATCGCGTACTCGTCCATCGCCTCGCGGGTGAATTGGTAGGCGCGCGCCGTCTCGTCGGCGAACGAGCCCATCAGCCGGCCTGGCTCATAGGCGTCTTCCAGGCCGTCCAGGTACATGTGGTCGAATGCGGTGTCGTGACCGATGCGGGCGCCGCCGCGATGCTTGTTCAGCAGGTAGGGCGCGTTGGTCATGCTCTCCATGCCGCCGGCGATGACGATATCGACGCCGCCGGCTGCCAGGGCGTCATAGGCCATGATTGCCGCCTGCATGCCCGACCCGCACATCTTGTTGATGGTGGTCGCCTCGACCGAGTTCGGCAGGCCCGCGCCCAGCGCCGCCTGACGGGCCGGCGCCTGGCCAAGCCCTGCCGGCAGCACGCACCCCATGACGATCTGCTCGACCATCTCGGGGCTGACGCCGGCGCGCTCAACCGCGGCGCGCACGGCCGCCGCGCCGAGCTCTGTCGCCTTGAGCGGCGAGAGAACGCCCTGGAAGCCGCCCATCGGGGTACGGGCATACGAGGCGATGACGACGGGATCGGTGCGCTGGGTCATGGGAGAGATATAGGTTGGCCGCGTTCGGGCGTCATCCCGAAGCTGTCATCCCGGAAAGCGCGGAGCGCTTGTCCGGGACCAATGAACACCAGATCAATCACGATGTGGCTTGGCCCCGCGCCGTTTTTCGAAGCGGCGCGAATAGGTCCCGGTCTTGCTTCGCAAACCGGGATGACACTTCGCGCTAGAGCGCCGCGATCGTCCGCGCGATGAAGCCGCCGCCCAGCACGCGGTCGGGCGCTTCGGGCGCATAGAGCACGCAGGCTTGGCCCGGGGCCACGCCTTCCTCGGACTGGTCCAGCGCCACGCCGATCTGGCCATCTTCAAGCGTCAGCCGCCCGGCCACCGGCTCACGGGTCGAGCGGACGCGGGCCAGTACGGGCCTGCCAACGGCTTCCTCGATGGTCGCGGTTTCACCCAGCCAATTGGTTTCCTTCAAGCTGAGGGCGCGGGTCAGCAGCGCCTCACGCGGGCCGACGATCACCTGGCGCTTGTCGGCGTCGATCTTGACCACGAACAGCGGATCGCCGACCGCGATATTCAGCCCCCGGCGCTGGCCGATAGTGTAGCGGGTGACACCTTCGTGGCGGCCCAGCACCCGGCCGTCCATGTGCACAACGTCGCCCGGCTCGGCGCCATGCGGGCGCAGGCGGTCGATCACCGTGGTGTAGCGGCCTTCCGGCACGAAGCAGATGTCCTGGCTATCGGGCTTGTCGGCGGCGGCCAGGCCCAGCTCGGCGGCCACGCGGCGCACCTCGGGCTTGGGCAGGCCGCCCAGCGGGAAGCGCAGGAAATCGAGCTGCTCGCGCGTCGTCGCGAACAGGAAATAGCTCTGGTCGCGCGCCGGGTCGGCGGCGCGTTGCAGTTGCGGCCCGTCCGGCCCCTCGGCGCGGCGGACATAGTGACCCGTGGCCATGGCCTCGGCGCCCAGGTCGCGAGCAACGTCGAGCAGGTCGCGGAACTTCACCGTCTGATTGCAGCGGATGCAGGGGATCGGCGTCTCGCCGCGTAGATAGGAGTCGGCGAAATCCTCGATGACCTGCTGCTTGAAGCGGCTTTCATAGTCGAGAACGTAGTGCGGGATGTTCAGGGCGTCGGCCGCCGTGCGGGCGTCGTGGATGTCCTGGCCGGCGCAGCAGGCGCCCTTCTTCTGGACCGCCGCGCCGTGGTCATAGAGCTGGAGGGTCACACCCACCACGTCATAGCCGGCGCGCGCCAGCAAAGCGGCGGTGACGGTGGAGTCGACCCCGCCGGACATGGCGGCGACCACGCGGGCGCCGGGCTTCAAGCCTACGGCGGCCCGGGCGGCCTCGACGGCCGTATCTGCGAAGAGCGCGTTCATGGGGCGCTATGTAGCGGTTCGCACCCTATTTTGCGAGGTCGGGCGCGCCTTAAGCGATCTGCGCCAGCATGTTGGACAGCCCCCTGGCCGCCTGGGCCATACGGGCGGCGGCGCTGGACGCTTGCTGGTACGTGGTCATCACGATGAGCTCCTCATCGAGGCTAACCCCCTCGATCGCTTCACGGCGAACGGCGGCTTCCTTGGCGATGGCCAGGGCCGTGTTCTTGCGGGCGTCGGCTATCTGCACTTGGCGCTGGGCAGAACCGCCCAACTCGGCGGCGTAGCTACCAAGGGTCGTGCTGACCTCGCCCAGCAGCCGGGCGCCGCGGCTATCGTCAGCGGTGATGGCCTGCCCGCCCGCGGCGACACTGAGATCAAGCAGACCAAGCCCGAGCTTCATCGGGTTCTCGACCACGGCGGGATCGACCTTAAACCTCGCCCCGGCCGACCGGATGAGATCGTTCATTCCGAAGACATGCGAGAAACCCCGGCCGCCCTTCATCGACCCACCTTCGTCGATCCCCACGCCTGTCCCGGCCGCGCCCTGTATGCTGAGGGCCCCGTCGGTGAAGTTCGCCGTCGCGGCGCCGCCCAGAGCCCGGTTGAGGACCGGCAGGAAATTGGCCGCCTCGAAATCGCCCCCCGGCTTCATGGTCATGGCGTCGAAGTCGATTTCGACCTCGTGTTGGACCACGCCGTTGTCGGCCCCAGCAGCGCCGACCACCGCGATGGTGGCGCTGCCGGTGAAACCGCTGACAGCGCTTTGCAGGTCCAAGCCCATATCGCGCCCAGCCAACAGGTTAGGAGCCGGCGAGGGCGTGGTCTTGTTGTAGGCCGCGTTGACCAGCTCGGCCGTGCGCCAGACGAATTCGCCAAGTTGGTCGGCCAGGGCGGGTAAGGTCGTGTCGCGCAGCTCAATCAGACCGGCGATCTCGCCGCCGGTGATCTGGATCGGCTGGGCGAACCCGATCTCACCCTCCGGCTCGACGGCGACATACCCCTTGGTCGGATCTGCGCGGTTGTAGCTGAGCGTCGCCGCCCCGCCATCGCCAGCCAGCAGCAGTCCCTCGGCCGAACGGACGGTGACGCCGCCGTTGGCCTTCGGCGCCACCCGCGCACTCATCAGTGTGACGAGTTCGTCGACCAGTTGGCTCTGGTTGCTCTCAGGGTCCGAGGCCTCGCCGATGGCCAGTTTGGAGCGGCTGATCTCGGCGTTGAGTTGGCTGATCTGGCCCAGCAGATCGTTCGCGCGATCAATGTCGGCGGAGATGCGTCCGTCCAACGCCTCGCCGAACTGGCTAGACTGCGTATCGATACGCGCCGATTGGGCGAGGAAGTCCTGGACCTGAGCAATCGCCCGACTGCGGCGGCTCGGCGAGGGATCGTCCGCCGCGGCGGCGAAGGCCGTGAAGATGTCGTCAGGGCGCGGGAGGTCGAACAGGCCCTGGGCGTCGCCTAGCTCCTGCGAGATCACGCTCCAGCGGCCGGCGTCAGACGAGGCGGTCAGGTTGGCCAATCGCAGATACCGGTCGGCGGTCCGCGCGGCGCCCTCGACCGAGAGACCCGCGCCCTGGCCGCCAGCGACGAGCGGCGAGGGGATCGCCGGTTTGCGGACAGAGCCTGGCGAATTGACCCGGGCGATATTGTCCGGGGTTGATCGCAGGTTCACCTGCGCGGGGTTGAGGCCCGGCGGCGGCGCGTTCGACAGCGCCATCAACGACATAGTTTGCCCCCCGCTTGGCAAAGCCTGTCGCGCGACCCGGCGAAATCTGCCGAGATGTCGGTGTACGCCCGCGCGAACCGCTTACAAAAATCCAAGCTTTTCAATGCCGTTCCGTCTGGGGGCCGTTTGATCTCCCAAACGAGGGCGCAAGACCGGCGCCAAGTCCAAGCCATGGCGTTGCGAGGCTTGGCTACGCAGCCCCTCAGACCGGCAGGGACGACCTATCGCCCCGGTTCGGCCCGGCAAAAAACGCACTCCCGTCGCGACCCGGTCCGACCAAGAAAACTATATTCTTCTTATTTTTCATTCCGTTACTTCTGGATTCCGAAGGTGGCGCGAAGGTTGCTCCGACCCTGCCGAATGTACGGCGCAGAAGCGCTCCATCGCGACAACGGGCCGGATCATCCGGGAGCCATGACAGCACCACTGCTCAATTTGCCGATCATGAGTCCACTCACCGGACCCTCGACCGCGCCCGCCGTCCAAGAGTCGGCAGGGGGCTTTGAGGCACTGCTGGCCGGGCTCTTCGGCGAAGCTGGGCAACAGGCCGTAGACGGCCCATTCGCCGACAAGGAGGTGTCGGACGAAGACGCCGCGCTGCAGCCCGGCTTGGCTGACGGTCCGACCACGCCGCCCCAGTCGGCGCAAGCCCAGGTCTTGGCGGCGATGTTGGCCACCGCTCCGCCGCAGAATCTGCCGACCATCGCCGACGCGCCCTCCGACGCGCCCGAAGGCGAACCGGCCGGCGCCTCGGCCCCCCTGCCCGCCGCCCCGTTCATGCCGCCGGGCGCCCAGCTCCTGCCGCCCGCCTCCGCCCCCGCCGCCTTGGCCGGATCGGCCGCGCCGGCGTCGCCACTGAGCCACAAGGCGGCCGCGGCATCCCAGGCGACACCACAGGCCGGCCTCGCCCAGCCTGAGACGCAAATTCCCGTCACCTCGGCGGCCACGGATCCGCGGGTCGCCGTTCCCGCGGCGGACCAGGCTCCCGAGCTCAACGCTTCGGCGAAGACCCCGCTCGCCGCCGGCGCGTCGCCAGCGCCCACGGCTCCTACGGCGAGCCCGGCGTCAGCCACCTCGACGGTCATCACGCCTCCGACAGGACCCGCGCCCCAAACCCCGTCCCAGGCCCCGTCCCAGGCCCCAGCGCCGGCGGCCGTCGCGCCGCCGGTCGGAGTGCAGGCCGCCCCCCAAGCCATGGCGCAGGCCGAGACGCGCGCGGCGGAGACACCGCTGGAGGCCGCCCCTGTTCAGCCGAACGCAACGCCTCGCGGCGCCAAGTCGGCCGAGACTGCTCGTCGTGGGCCGACCCAGACCACCGCCACGCCCATCGCTCCGAGCGACGACGCCACCTTGCCGACCGCCGTGGCCCCCAACGCTAGCGCCTCGACGCCGAGTGGGGCCGCACCCTACATAGAGACCGATACGGGCGCCGCCCCTCGCGAGACCAAGACGCCGGCCGCGCCCCACGCACCTGACTTCCAGCCTCCAGCTCCCGCCCCGGCGGCCCACACGGCGGCGCCAACGGCCCACGCCACTCCGGTCGTCGCGACCTCGGAGACCGTCGCCAACTTGACGGCGCAGATCTCCAAGAAGCTGGAAGGCCAATCCACCAAGTTTGACGTCGAGCTGAACCCTGCCGGCCTTGGCCGCGTCAGCGTGTCGGTCGAGATCGCCGCGAGCGGCAAGATGACCGCGGCCATGTCCTTCGACACCCCGCAGGCCGCCGCCGAGCTCCGCGCGCGGTCGTACGAACTACAACGCGCGCTTGAACAGGCCGGCTTCGATCTTTCCGGTGGGCTCTCCTTCGATGTCGCCAGCGATCGCAGCGACGGTCGCGGCGCGCCTCAACAGCAACAGAACGATGACGCCGCTTGGCGTGGCCGCGCCTTCCAAGCCGTGCTCGCCGCTGGCGAGACCGTGGAAGCCGCCAGCTCGCTCGCACTCAATTACGGACGCCGGTCGACCACCGGCGTCGACGTTCGGATCTAGGGGACACTCATGGCTATCGATCCCACAGCCGGCGCTGGCGCCACCCCAAAAGCGGCCGATACCGGCCGCACGCGCATGGCCGACAGTTATGAGTCGTTCATGAGCTTGTTGACGGCGCAGATCAAAAACCAGGACCCGCTGTCGCCGATGGACTCCACCCAGTTCACCCAGCAACTGGTGCAGATGACCG
>NZ_JAURWM010000006.1 GCF_030654915.1 Phenylobacterium sp.
AACCTGCGCAAGTACGGCGGCTTCCTGCCGGGCATCCGGCCGGGCAGGCGCACGGCCGAGTATCTGAGCTACGTGATCGTGCGGGTGACGGCGATTGGGGCGCTCTACATCACCCTCGTCTGCCTGCTGCCCGAGATCCTGATCGGCTACTACGGCATCCCGTTCTATCTCGGCGGCACCTCGATCTTGATCGTGGTGAGCGTGACCATGGACACCGTCACGGCGATCCAGTCGCATCTCGTGAGCCATCAATACGAAGACCTCATCCGTAAGACGCGGTTGCGGCCAGTGCGGGCGCCCGTCGCCCAATCCCGGGGGGCGGCCGGGTGATGTTCCGTGGCCCGGGAGCCAACCTTCAAGGAGAAGTTCATGTCGTTGCAATTGGGTCAGACCGCCCCCGATTTCGAACAGGATACGACCGAAGGGCCGATCCGTTTCCACGAATGGCTGGGAAGTTCCTGGGGGCTGCTTTTCAGTCATCCGAAGGATTTCACGCCGGTCTGTACGACGGAGCTGGGCGAGGTCGCGCGCCTGAAACCCGAATGGGACAGGCGCAACGTCAAGCCGATCGGCTTGTCCGTCGATGCGGTGGACGCCCACGGCGCCTGGGCCAAAGACATTGCTGAAACCCAGGGGCACGCCTTGAACTTCCCGATGATCGCCGACGCCGATCGGAGGATCTCGAGCCTCTATGACATGATCCACCCGGCGGCTGACCCCGCGGTCACTGTACGGGCGGTTTTCGTCATCAGCCCCGACCGAAAGATCCGGCTGATCTTGACCTATCCGCCCAGCACGGGGCGCAACTTCGCCGAAATCCTCCGCGCGATCGACAGTCTCCAGATCACCGACGCCGAGCAGGTCGCGACCCCGGTCAACTGGGAGCCCGGGGACGACGTCATTATTCCGCCGAGCCTTTCCGACGAAGCGGCGAGGGCCAGGTTCCCACAGGGCTGGAACGCCTTGAAACCCTATCTGCGGGTCGTGACCTTGAAGTCTTGAACCGCCAGACCATGTCTCAGCAACCGGCGCGATTTGACACTGCGGGCCAGGTGGGCGACCCTGTAGCGGCTATGAACCTTCTGATCATGTATTCGCGCCAGCGACAGGATTGCGGCTCTATCAAAGAGTCCTAGCCCCGGACCATCGCCCGTATCGTCGGGCGGTTCGGGGAAAATCTGTGCCGGACGGACGATCAGCAAGCGCCTTGCGGCGCGGGGCTGAGGTTCGTGCTTCCTGACATTGATAGCGTCGCGCGATCCCTGTGATCGGCGCTTTTCTGCGCCTTGCCTCCCGCCTGCTGGGTCGTGGCGACCCGGGACCCGACGCGCGGAGCCGGCTCAAGCCTGGCTCTCTCTGATTGAAAGGTTTTTCATGTCCGCTCTAAACGACACCATGTTCAGTCGGCCGCAGGTTCAGGCCACCGCGACCGATCTCGCACGGCTGCGTTCGCTGGTTCAGATGGCCGGTACCGAAGCGCCTGGCGCAGACTTGTTCAAGGAGGAGTTTGCTCGCCTGAAGATCGTTGCTGATGAACTGGCGGAGCGTTTCGTCCGCTTGGGCAGCCGTGTCAGTTACCGCGATTTGAGCACGAAACGCGAGCGCGGCGTTCGCGTCGTGCGCCCCGAGGATGCTGACGCCGATGGAAACTGGGTCTCTGTGCTGTCGCCCATCGGCGCGGCTCTGATCGGCCTGTCGGCGGGGGCGATCTTCCGCTGGGCGGACGCTGACGGTCGATTGCGGGTCATCAAGGTCTTGGACGTCGAGGCGTGAGCGGGCGCGGGGCCTTCGTCGGCTGATCTCAGGATGGCTAGGCGCTTTAGCAAGCACAACATCGTCGGGAGCGAGGCCGGCGAACCTCGCCCTATCGCCTACATGAGAAGCGGTTGGCAAAGGCCGCACGCCTGGCGGCTAGGGCTGCAGGGGGTGACGCTCATGGCGGTGCTCTGCGCGGCCGTAGTTCTGATCGCAGCCTTCGTCCTGACGCTCGTCGGGCTTTGATGCCCGACTATCTCCCATCCGCCAATGGAGTTCTCGACCCATGTCTACGCACATACCCCCAGTCTTCGCCTCCAGCGACGACCACCAAGTGCTCGTGGCGCTCCAAAAGACGTTGGAGGTCTCGACTTCACCAGGACCGGTGTTGCTAACGGCTGAAATCGCTCGCCTGACCGTGGTTGATCCGAAAGCCCAGGCGCCGTTCGTGAAGATCGGATCGCGGGTCACCTACCGAGACTTGCAGCGGCCGGGCGTGCGAACGGGTCGCTTGCTGATGCCTGTCGATATCCAGTCGCAGGAGGACTGCATCTCGCTGATGGCGCCGGTCGGCGCAGCCTTGCTCGGTTTGAGCGTCGATGACGTCTTCGCGTGGGAGATTCAGGGCAAGCCCCGCAGCGTCAAGGTTCTCGAAATTCGCGGGTGAGGGCCGGCGATTTGACTTCCAATGGTGGTTGGCCAAGAGTCTGAATATGTTGATCCAAAAGGGTTTCAGGGGCGCGCGCCGTCCCGTCTGCCTGCTCCCAGGCTCTTAGCCCTGGTCTGGCGTCGGCGTTATTGCGCGGGCCGGGCCGGGGACGAGTAGGGTGCGGTCACGCGTGCAGCGTGCCATCGCCCATCTTTCAGTTTCATCGATCGTATCGGTCTCGCGAGGTTGGGCTCCTGGCGCATCACGCCTAGGGCGCAACGCGTGGACCTGCGTTCGCATCAGGAATTCAGACGTGGCGAAAAAGAACCGAAGCGGCAATCGAGAGCCGAAGAAACCAAAGGCTCCCAAGTCGATCAAGACGACCGGCAATACGCTTGCCGACGTGATGAAATCTCGCGCAGGGTCCCCCCCCGCAGGCGCGAAGTAGGCCCAAGTCTCGGGCTGAGCAGCCTCCCTCGACCTCGTCGGGGGAGGCTATTTCTTGCAGATCAAAAGGTCCAAAGTGGGCCTTGTCCTGCGCTCACTCACCTAACCGTCAGTCGGGACGGCGGGATTGACCCTAGGAACGAGATTGGCTTAGGCGGCTGACGACCTCGGTACGTTCGCGTGTCAGTGGCGCGGAGGACCTTCGAGGGTCAGGTTTGCAGTAAGCGGGGCGCCCAGGACCCAGCTCTTTACCTTGCGCATCGAAGCGCGGCGAGCCGGCTCGCCGGGTTTGGAGCCGCGCGGCTGATTGAGAGATGCACCGGCCTCCACGTGCTAGAGATGAGCGCTGCCAAGACCGACCGGAAGGAGGCTGACCGGTAGGGGATTAGCTCCCTTCGCAGCGCCGCGAAACGGGCGGTGCCCACGACCAGGAGCGGCTGGATATCTGAGCTTCACTAGCGCCGAGTTTGCGAGACCTTCTGCGGTTGGGAGGGCGGAAGGGTGCGTCCGCCATTTACGAGTCGGCAGCACCCTGTATGGCATGCTGTGGAATGTCCGAGACGACCACCATCGTTGACCCACCCCCGCCCGAAGCGGTTGAGGTTTTGGCAGGTCTAGCCGACCCTGCGTTGCTACTCGCGCCCGATGGACGCGTGGCTTACGCCAACACCGCAGCGGAACAGGTTTTAAGGACTTGGCCCGGCGCGGAGGGCTCCGGCGAATACAAGGTGCTTGAAGGTCGCCTGGACGCCCTGACCGGGCTCGTCGATCGGGTCGGCCTCGCTGCCAGCCTGGAGGCGGCCATAGGAAGCGCCAGCGCAGCCGAAGCGGTAGCTGTCCTTTGCCTGGATCTTGACCGCTTCAAAGCGGTCAACGATACGCTCGGCCATCCGACAGGAGACAGCCTCTTGCGCAAGGTCGCCCAGCGTCTGCGAAGCGCAGTACGCGAGGGCGATACGGTGGCGCGGATGGGAGGCGACGAGTTTGTTGTTGTGCAGCGCGGGGCACTCCAACCTGAGGCGGCGGAGGCCTTGTGCAGGCGTCTGACCGACCTCGTTGGCCGGACCTATTTGGTTGATGGCCATACCGTCGATATCGGCGTGAGTATCGGCGTAGCCATCGCGCCCGACGACGGGGCCGACGCTGACTTGCTGCTGCGCAAGGCGGATATGGCGCTCTATCGAGCCAAGGCGGAGGGACGCGGGATGTTCCGTTTCTTCGAGCCCGGGATGGACGCCGCCCTACAGCAGCGGCGCAAACTGGAAGTGGAATTGCGCCAAGCGATCGCGCTGCGGCGGTTCGAACTGGCCTACCAGCCACAATTCACGGTGGAGACGCGGACGGTCACGGGTTTTGAGGCCCTGCTGCGTTGGAATCATCCTGAACGCGGGCAGTTGACGGCGGCCGAATTCGTGCCTTTGGCCGAAGAGGTGGGTCTGATCGCGCCGATTGGGGAGTGGGTGTTGCGCACCGCTTGCCGTCAAGCTGCGACGTGGCCAGACCCCATCGGGGTGGCCGTAAACATTTCGCCAGTCCAGTTTCGGCGCGGCGGCCTGGTGGATACTGTGCGCAGCGCACTGGCGGACAGCGGGCTCGATCCGCGACGCCTTGAGGTCGAGATTACCGAAGCAGCGTTGTTGCACGACACCGCGCAGGTCGTCGGCGCGCTCCACGCTATGCGGGACATGGGGGTGCGCATTGCGATGGATGACTTCGGGACAGGCTACTCGTCGCTCAGCTATCTGCAGAAATTCCCATTCGATCGGCTGAAAATCGACAAGTCTTTCATCCAACGGATGGCCGAGGATCCTGATTCGGCCGCCATCGTGCGAGCGGTGACGGCCTTGGGCCGAGGTCTTGGTGTCCCGACGACCGCCGAAGGCGTGGAAACCGAAGATCAACTCTCGCGCGTGCGCTCGGAAGGCTGTGAAGAAGTCCAGGGCTTCTACACCGGCCGGCCGCTCAGTGGCGCCGACGCGGCACGCCTTCTGTCCGCTGGCAGTCCAGGGGGCCAGCCATG
>NZ_JAURWM010000036.1 GCF_030654915.1 Phenylobacterium sp.
GCCGCCACACTTGCCATCATCGTGGCCTCGGAGAAGCCCGACGACCTAAGCCAGAAGATGGGGAAGAAAGCGACGGCTTGGGTTGCTGGCAATATCGCCAAGGTCGTTGAGAAGGTTGGCATCGCCGCAGCGGCAGCCTCGATCACAAATGCAATCGCCAGCTACTACGGATTAGCATAACGCTTTCGGCGAAAGCGTTCGTGTCCCTGAGAGCCAAAGCCGTCGATTGGCTATCCCGTCCTCCCAAATCCCGCCCGAGAGCGCCGGACGACTTGGCCGTTGCGACTTGTTCGATGGCCCGTTGTCCTGAAGCAGACCTCCCCAAGTTCGCCAACGAGCCCCACTCGGTCAGGGTGCCGCCCAATCGTGATTGTCTCGGATGGGTCCCATCGGGGAACTCCGCTTCTGGGCGCCAAGTCGACATTAGATTGGGCCGGTGTTCTGTTGCCGCCGGCCAAGCAGGGCCAGCCCTAGGTTGGGAACGCCGATGTGCCGAAACGGGTGACTGCCACGTTTTCAGCGGGATACCCCGCCGCCGTTAGCTTGGCCCGACAATGATCCATAGGCTCTGGATGGCCGACGCAAGCGGTCGGCCATGACGAACTTGGATGGGGCTCGTCTAGACACAGTCGACATTTGGCCGTTGCCGCGGTCCTGGCGGACGATCCGGAATCTTACGCTCCATGCCCTGGGTCCCGGCCTTCGCCGGGATGAGCGGAGTAGGAGCGGGGGCCTACCCCATCGCGGCGATGGCCTTGATGGCGAAGGCGATGTCCTCGGGGGTGTTGCGGATGCTGGGGGTCAGCCTGGCGTGTTGCTCGGCATAGGGGGCGGCCGAGCCGATGATCCGCCAGCTGCGCAACCGGGAGACCGTGTCGCGGGCCGAATGACCGGCGACGTCGAAGCTGACGATGCCGGCCGACATCAACGGGCTCATCGGGGTTCGCACCCGCACGTGGGGCAGGGCGGACAGGCCGGTCTTCAGCAGGGTGGCCAGCTCGTGGGTGCGGTTGGCGACATGCGGCTTGCCCAGCCCTTGGTGGAAGCCGAACGCCTCGTTGAGCGACCAGACCTGCTCAAAGGCCTTGAAGCCGCCGGGCGTCATCCGCGCGGCGGTGGTGGGGCCGGGATCGTAGTTGCCGATCCAGGCTGAATAGGCGTCGTGCGCCAGGAAGCTGGGGATGGTCGGCGATAGGCGCGAGAGCGCCAGCGGGCTGAAGAACATCACTCCCGTGCCGCGCGGCCCGAACAGCCACTTGTGGCAGCCGGCGACTAGCACATCGCAGCCGAGCTGGGGGAAGGTGGTGTCCTCGACCCCGAAGCCATGGACGCCGTCGACGAAGAACAGCACCTGGTCGGCCGGCTGCCGCGTGGCGTTGATCGGCTTCAAGGCGTCGGCGATGGCGCGGATCGGCAGCTTCAGGCCGGTGGAGGAATGCACCCAGGTCAGGGCCAGGACCCGCGTCGCCGGGGTGATCCCAGCCACCACCCGCCGCACGATCTCCGGCGTGGAGGCGCTCGTCGCGCCGTCATGCAGGGTGATCTTGCGCACGCCCATCCCGGTCTTGCGCGAGGCCAGCCGCAGGGACTCGTGGGTGACGTAGTAGTCGTGGACGCTGGTCAGCGCCTCTTGGCCGTAGCGCAGATTAAGGCCGGCATAGACCAGCCCGATGCCCGAGGTTGTGCTTTCGCAAAGGCCCACCTGCTCGATCGGCACGCCGAAATAGGCCCCGGCGGCGGCGCGGGCGGCGTTCTGCAGCCGCTTGTTGTTGTGTTCCAGATAGGTGACCGGGTTGCGGTCCAGCGCCGCGCGATGGCGGGTGATGGCCTCGCGCACCGGCTTGGGGTTGGAGGCGAACAGCATGGCCGACAGATCGACCTCGCCCCAGTCCAGATCCCACAGGGCGCGTAGCCGGTTCCAGTCCGGCGGCTTGGGGCCGGGGGGGGTGACCGGTTGCTGCACGGGCGCGGCGGGCGTCGTCGGAGCAGGCGCCTCGTCCATCTCCTGGGCCACGGCGATGGCTGGCGCGGCGGCCAAGCCCAGGGCCAGCAGATGGCGCCGGCTTAGGTTCGGCGCGCCCAAGTCCTGGTTCGCCCGCATGAACAGCCTCCAATTTCCCGCCTAAGACAATGCGCAGCTTGTTGGTGGGTTTCCTTGAGGCGTGAAACGCTTTGCGACCAAGGCGCTATTCGTGTCGAGGAGACAGCTCAAACGCGACGACGCGGGGATCGGCGAGGAGCGCCTCGGTGATCGCCTGTGAGTTCAGGGCGCTGGTTCCGCGGAAGGTCGAGGTCAGCTCGATCCCTTCGCCGCCCGGCAGCATCTTGTGGACCACGGCGTCCGGCTCGAGCCCGAAGGCCGCGAACAGGGCGAGGAACTCGGCCTCGCTCGGCGGCGCCTCGCGGGCGTAGCGGACGGACACGTCGACATGGCGCTGGCGCGGCAGCCGTCCGTCGATCAGGCGCATGCCGGCCAGCACGACCAGGGTCGCGACCGTGCCGATCACCGCCAAGCCATGCAGGCTGATCCCATAGAGAACGCCCAGCGCCGAAGTGATCCAGAGCGAGGCCGCGGTGGTCAGGCCGCGAACCGAAAACCCCTCGCGGAAAATCACCCCGCCGCAGAGAAAGCCGACGCCGGTCAGCACGCCATGGGCCATCCGCACCGGATCGACTCGGATCACGTCATGCGGCGTGCCGACCATCCAATCGACCTGATAGACCGCCGCCAGCATCAGCAGGGTCGAGGTCAGGCAGACCAGGATGTGGGTGCGGATGCCCGCCGCGCGGCCCCGGTATTCACGCTCGAAGCCGATGACGCCGCCGGCCAGGATCGCGGCCAGGATCGGGATGACATAGTCGTGGCGAAACAGGTCCATCAGCCCAGAACGCGCGAACTGCGGTTAAGCTTCCGTGGCGTGCTGCGTGCCCCGGACTTCGGCATGGGACATCGGGGTAAGGCCTGATGGCCTGGCCGGTTTGGCGCCGGCAGTCTCTCGTCTATGCGAGACGGAGTCGCCCATGGACGCCCAGACCATCACCGACGCCTATGTCTATCTTCTCAGCCGAGCGCTGGTCGTGCGGCAGGAGCATCTCGATCGGGACGAAGAGGGCTTCGCCTACAATCAGGTGAAGTACAATCCGCTGGGTTCGGCGGACTTCGTGAACCCTAATTTCGACGTCGCCTATCTGGAGGGTTGGATCGCGGTCGACGCCGATCATCCGGTGGTTCTGGAGGTTCCGAAGGTCGAGGGGCGGTACTACACCGCCCAGATCCTCGACGAATGGGGCGAGGTGATCGTCAACATCAACGAGCGAACCTTTCCCTCCAAGCCATTCGGCGCCTTCGCCCTGACCCTGCCCGGATCGAGCCCCGCCTTGCCGGCTGGGGCGACGCGGATCGATCTGCATTCCAGCAAGGCCAAGCTGCTGGCGCGGGTGGAGTTGAAGGGCGATCCGACGGGCGCCCTGACCCTGCAAAAGCAGTTCGTGCTGACCGCCCAGGGCGCGCCAAGGATCGCCGAGCCGCCGCAGATGCCGCCGTTCAGCAACCAGACACTGATCGGGGCTGAGCTGTTCGATCTGGCCGAGGCGGTGTTCGCCTCGGCGCTCGATGTCTCGCCGCACGCCGCTCAGATGCAGCAACAGGTCCGCGCGGTCGCCGTCCACATCGCCTCAAGCGATGACGCGCGCGCGGCGGCCGACAAGCAGATCCATGGCCAGATCGTGCCGGCTTTCCAGGAGTTCGCCTTCACCAAGTCCGCACCGCAGCACGAGGGCTGGG
This sequence comes from Phenylobacterium sp., assembly GCF_030654915.1. GTDB lineage: Bacteria > Pseudomonadota > Alphaproteobacteria > Caulobacterales > Caulobacteraceae > Phenylobacterium. Next base: position 3,785 of record NZ_JAURWM010000036.1, read on the forward strand.
TCGGAGGCGCGCCCGACATGGGCAATTACGGGGTGAACTACTGGCTGCGCGCGACGGTCAACTATCTGGGCATCTGGGCCAATACGACCGAGGAGGTGATCTATTTCACCACCAACCGCGACGCCCTGGGACAGCGGCTGGATGGCGGCAAGGGCTATGTCATCCACTTCCCGCCCGACCAGCTGCCGGACTCGGTGGTGGACGCCTATTGGTCGGTGATCCTGGTGGACGCCGCCGATTTCCGGGTGGTCCCGAACCGGCTCGCTCGCTTCAATCTGAACAACCAGTCGCCGCTCCAGAAGGAGGCCGATGGATCGCTGAAGATCGCGATTGGCGCAATGCCCGTCGCGGGCGTTCCGGAGGCCAACTGGCTGCCCTCGGCCGAGGGCAAGGCCTACTCGCTGACCTTCCGCGCCTATGTGCCGAAGGAGGTGGTGAAGCAGGGCGCGTGGGCGCCGCCGGGGCTCGCGCCCGTGGCCTGAGCCGGGCCATCGTCAGGCGCCGGAGTTTTATTTGCGTCCCGGTGCGAAAAGGTACAGCGTGAGGAACGACCCGCCAGAAGGTCGTGAGGAATATTCAGGGAGGCGCGCGTGAAAGTCTTCACGTTGTCGATGGTTTTTGGGCTGGCCGTGGCCGGCGTCGCCTTTGCGCAGGGAAGCACCCTGACAAGCGGCTACACCAAGACCACTGCGAGCTTTGTCAGCGCACCGTCCAAGGCCCCGGCGCGCCAGGGCGCCAAGAGCAATCCAAGCCTCATCAAGGTGAGCGCCGACACCAAGGCGCCGACCTATATCTACAAGGCTCCGATGGCCACGCGGCCCTTGAAGACCTGGTAGGCCACGCGCCGACCTCACGCCGGACCGCTCCCGAAATCTAGCCGCGGCTTGCGCGGCCACGGTTATCGGGGCATTTGGAACGCCATTCGTCGGACCCAGCCTGCTGGGTGGCTCGGCCGGGCGCCTATCCTCCGGAAACTCAAGCGACAGACCTGAATTGAACGTCGGCGCGCAGCGCGGCGTCGCTTGGCTTCGACAAGGTTTCCATCATGCTTTCCGCCTCGCTTGCGCGCGACTGGCTCGCCAACCCTCGCCGCGATTTGCTGGCCGGGACGGTGGTCGCCCTGGCCCTGATTCCCGAAGCCATCGCCTTCTCGATCATCGCCGGGGTCGATCCGGCGGTGGGGCTCTACGCCTCGTTCGTGATCGCGGTGACCATCGCCTTGGTCGGCGGCCGGCCCGCGATGATCTCGGCGGCGACCGGGGCCATGGCGCTGCTGATGGGCGGGCTGGTGCGCGATCACGGGCTTGAATACCTGTTCGCCGCGAGCCTTCTGACCGGCGTCTTCCAGGTGATCGTCGGCCTGCTGAAGCTGGGCCGCTATGTGAAGTTCGTGTCGCGCTCGGTGATGACCGGCTTCGTCAACTCGTTGGCGATCCTGATCTTCCTGGCCCAGATGCCCGAACTTATCGGCGCGAACTGGCAAACCTTCGCCATGGTCGGGGCGGGGCTGGTCATCATCTACGGCTTCCCGCGGATCACCCGGGCCGTTCCCTCGCCGCTGGTGGCGATCGTCGGGCTCAGCGCCTTCGCCATTCTCGCCCGGGTCGACGTGCGCACGGTGGGCGACATGGGGGCGATGCCCTCGGCCCTGCCGATGTTCCACCTGCCGGCCGTGCCGCTGACCTGGGAGACCTTCACGATCATCGCGCCGGTGGCCGCGACCCTGGCCTTCGTGGGTCTGCTCGAGAGCCTGCTCACCGCCAGCATCGTCGACGACATGACCGACACCCCCTCGGACAAGGATCGCGAAACGCGCGGCCAGGGGATCGCCAATATCCTCTCGCCGCTGTTTGGCGGCATGGCCGGCTGCGCGATGATCGGCCAGTCGATTATCAATGTGAAGTCGGGCGGCCGGGGGCGGTTGTCGACGCTTTGGGCGGGACTGTTCCTGTTGTTCCTGATCCTGGTGCTCCAGGACTGGGTGGCGCAGATCCCCATGGCCGCCTTGGTGGCGGTGATGATCATGGTCAGTGTCGGCACCTTCGATTGGGGCTCGATCCTGCGGCTGCGCAGCGCGCCGCTGGCCTCGTCCATCGTCATGCTGGCGACGACGGTGACGGTGGTCTGGACCCATGACCTGTCGAAGGGCGTCGTGCTCGGCGTGGTGCTGAGCGCGCTGTTCTTCGTGCGCAAGGTCGCCAAGGTGATCGTGGTCGAGGAGATCCCGGGCGGCGAGGACGTCCGGCGCTACGCCGTGCGCGGCCACCTGTTCTTCGCCTCGGCCGAGGTGTTCGCCGCCTCGTTCGAGTTCCACGGCCATCCGCGCCGGGTGGAGATCGACATGACGCAGGCCCACCTCTGGGACCTGACGGCGGCGGCGGCGGTCGACCGCGTGGTGTTCCGCTATCGGCGCCAGGGCGCGGAGGTCGAGGTTCGGGGCATGAACGAGGCCAGCGCCACCCTGATCGAGCAGGTCGGCCGCCACGACAAGACGCACCTGCCGGCGGCGGGGGGACACTAGGGGGGCTTCGCCGCGACAACAGGTCGCTGGTCTATGTCTAAGGTGCGAGAGCTGAGGACCTAGTAAGGGGAAGCAACCGGCCGTCGTCTTGGCGAAATCCAGGCCTCTTTATTCGAGCCTTCAGGTGCAGATTCGCCCAGCCTGGCGGTAACATTAGCGCGAAATTAAGTCTCGACGATCAGAAGGGCGCTCCTCCGCCTTTGGGGGCGGGGTTGCTGAGCGATCGGCGGCGGCAGGCAGAAGTCTTGGCGCGCGATGGGTCGCGTTCTTATGGGGCGTTTTGTGAATTCTATCAGTGTTATGCGTGCGCCAGAAGGCGCGCGCGGCGTTGCGTTCGGCCTGCTCGGCCATTCCGTCAAGCGTGTTGGCGGCCTCTCGCGGTTCGCGATGTTGGCCCTGGCCGGGACGGCCTTGAGCTTCCCAGTCATCGCCTTGGCGGCGCCGTACCAAACCGAGGTTTTGGAAGGCTCCTACATCAAGATCGGCCTCAATGAGTTCGGCACCCTGGGGTCCGTCGGCTCGACGCCGCCAGGCATCCTCTATGACGGCACGGGCAAGGGAGTCTTCAACTCGGACTTCGACTACCTGACCCCGGGGTCGCCATTTGAAGGGTTCACTCTTTCAGGCTTTAAGGGCGGTGTCGCTTTTACAGCGATCAACAACAATCACACCGCCAAAGGTACCGACGTAACGGTTGATAGCTTCACGCTATATAACGATATCGATTACCCGGAGGCGGGAAATAAATATCAGAATCGCGCGGTTTGGACTGGAACCTACGACCAACACTTCACGATCACGCATGACTACCATTTCAACGATCAAGACCAACAGCTCAACATCACCACCACCATCAAGGCCATCAACGATCTAACTGGTCTTACCTATGCGCGGTTCACTGATCCAGACGCGGTCGCGGCCGATGGCGACTCTAGTGAGACCAACAATTTCCAAGGCTCTTCGGGCGTTTCGAAGACTGACCTCGTCTATGCCGAGGCGCTGGTCTCGAAATATGTGATCGGCCTCTATACGAAGGATTCCGCCACTCACAATTCAGCGGTCACCGATTGGTTCATGGACCCGACGGAGTATCTGGCCGGCGGCAGCATTGGTCATGGCGACAACACCATCGGCCTCGGCTTCAATATTGGCGACCTAGAGGCCGGCAAGGTATTCACCCTCAACTATAGCTACATCTTCGGCACCGATATCGCCGCCGCGCTCGGCGCAGCGGGAGGCGGCGGTGGTGGTGGCGGTCCCAAGCCCACCATCCAGGACGGCCCCTATACGGTAGAGCAGTTGCTGAGCGGCGCGGTCGATCCGACTTTCAATGGCGGCGTCCTGACCCTGGGATCGAGCGGCGCGGCGCCGACCGACTTCTTGGTCGAGACAGCCGGCGGCGCTATCGACACGGCGGGCCATGACTTGACCCTGTCTGGCGTGCTGTCGGGGCCGGGGGCTTTGGACAAGACCGGCGGCGGCGTGCTGACCCTGACCGGGACGAACACCCACGGCGGCTTCAATGTGCAGGGCGGCATCCTGGCGGTCGGCTCGGGCGCGGCCCTCGGTGGCGGGGTCACGATCAGCAACGGCGCGACCCTGCGGACCTTGGCCGACATGACCGTCGATCAGGGTCTGCAGGTCCGGGTGGGGCAACAGGGCGGCGTCGACACCGCGGGCCATGACGTGGTTCTGAGCGGCGCCGTCACCGGCGGCGGCGTGCTGCAAAAGGTCGGAACCGGTTCGCTGACCCTGACCGGCGACAATCGCCAGTCGGTGCTGGACGTCATGGGCGGCACGGTCGTGATCGGATCGCAGCAGTCGCAAGGCGCGGCAGGCGGCCTGATCATTCTGCAAGGCGGCGCCACCCTGGGCGTCGGCACGGGCATGATCCTCTCGCAGGGCCTGGCCATTCAGGGCGAGGGCGCGCGGTTCGACACTGGCGCCAGCGACGTCGTCATGACCGGCGTGGTGTCGGGCAATGCTTGCCTCATCAAGGCGGGCGTCGGCCATCTGAGCCTGAACGCCGCGGGCTCCAACGCCATCGGCGCCTGCGTCCAGCAGGGCCAGCTCAGCTTCAACAACGTCTTCTCGGGCGGGGTCTGGATCGACAATGGCGGCGTCGCCGGCGGCGGCGGCCTGATCCGGGGCGACGTCGAGGTCAATGGCGTGCTGGCGCCGGGCAACTCGCCCGGCCGCTTGGTGGTCGCGGGCGACGTGACGCAGTCGGCGAGCGGCGTGCTGGCCATAGATATCGACGGCCCGACGGCGGGTGTCGGCGCGGGACACCACGACACCCTGGTCCTGACCGGGGCGGGCAGCGTGTTCACCGCTGGCGGCGCCATCGCGCCGATCACGCGCGGCATCACAGGCGCGGCGTCCAACACCTACACGCCCAAGATCGGCGACGTGTTCGAGGTGGTGAGCGCCGAGGGCGGGGTCAGCGGTTCGTTCGCCGCTGTCACCCAGCCGACGGACGGCATCCCGGCCGATTCACGCTTTGACGTGATCTACATGCCCAAGGCCATCGCCCTGGCGGTGACGCCCAAGAGCTATAGCCAACTGGCGATCAGCGGCCGCACCAACGCCGAAGCCGCCGCCACGGCGGCTGACCGTGCGCGCGGCGTGGCCGGCCAGCGCGCCAGCACCGTCCCTGGCGCCTTCGCCGCGGGCCTGGTCGGGCTGAGCCAGACCCAGATCCTGACGGCCCTGCAACAGGGGGCCGGTGAGATCCACACCGACAGCGTCGATGCGAAGCTGCAATATAACCGCACGAACCGTGCTCAGGTATCGGCCCGGTTGGGCGACGCCCACGCGGGCGACCGTAAGCTCTGGGCCGTGGTCGGCGGCGACAGGCTGAAGGTCGAGGCTGACGCCCATGCCAGCGGCTATCGCGCCGACAGCGGCTCGGTGACGATCGGCCTGGACCACGCGGTGAGCGACAAGCTGCTGGTCGGCGCGGCGGTGAGCTATGGCGAGACAGAGCTCGACGCCGGGCTGATGGGGAACGGCAAGTCGTTCAGCTATCAGGGCCACGCCTATGCTGGCTGGCGCTCGGGCGAGTACTACGTCAACGGCGTCGTCTCGCTCGGGAACGACACCTACAAGACCGCCCGCTCGATCGACTTCTTCTCTGGCGGCGAGCGCTTCGCGGCCAAGATGGACGGCGTCTCGATGGCGGCGGATGTCGAGGCCGGGCGTCACCTGACCTGGGGACCGGCGGCCGTGACCTTGGCCGCTGGCCTGTCCAGCGACCGGGTCGAGCGCGACGGCGTCCAAGAAACGGGCGGCGCCATCGGCGCCTTGGCCTTCAAGGACGAGACGCGCAACGCCGTGCAGGGCCGCATCGGCGGCGTGGTTCGCGGCGAGACCGAGGCGTGGTCGGTGAAGATCAAGCCGCAGGCTTCGCTGTTCGTGACGCAGGAGTTCGGCGACGACGCCAGCGCCTTCGACACGGCGCTCCATGGCCAGCGGTTCTCGGTCACGGCGGCTTCCCCGGGCCAGACCTCGGTGAAGTTGGCGACGTCGGTCGACACCGCGCTCTCCGAGCGCACTCGCGTCAGCCTCGGCTACCGCTATGGCTGGTCGGACAACGCCCAGAGCCATGCGGTGCGGGCGACCGCGGCGATCGCCTGGTAGTGAAAAAGGGCGCGTCCGGGGCGACCCGGGCGCGCCGCTAGCTTGGCGCCAGCCGTTCCATGATCTCGTGCACATTGCCGCCGGGCGCGTGAAAGGCGGCGTAGCGGAAGCCGCCGGGGGCGTTTTCGGCGGGCGTATCGTGAAGGAAGATCACGCCTTGTTCGCGCATCCGGCGCATGGCGGCGTCGATGGACGGAACCTCGAAGACGCAGATCGTCGTCGCGCTCGCGGCATGGGCGTGCGCTGGGGCCGGCTGGGCGCACCCGAAGACGTGAAACTCCGTGCCGCTCAGGTCGAAGATGAGCTGGTTCGGCGCCCGGTCCGCCAGCCGCAGACCTAGCACCTCGCCGTAGAAGCGTTCGGCCTCGGCGAGGTCGGGCGTCAGAACCATCATCAGCCCGAGCTTCACCGGCGGCCTCCGGTCCGGTGTTAGCCGAACTTTTCCATGTCTTCGTCGGAGATGTCGTAGTCGCCGTAGACGCTCTGGACGTCGTCGTCGTCTTCGAGGGCGTCGACCAACTTCATCAGGGTGGCGACGGGATCGCCGCTGATCGGGGTCAGGTTCTTGGCGCGCCAGACGATCTTGGTGGACTTGGCCTCGCCGAGCACGCCTTCCAGCGCTGCGGCGACTTCGGCGAAGTCCTCATAGGCGGTGTAGATGGTGTGGCTGTCCTCGTCGGATTCCACGTCCTGGGCGCCGGCCTCGATGGCCGCTTCCATGACCTTGTCTTCCGAGCCGACCTTGGCCGGATAGGTGATCTCGCCGAGACGGTCGAACTGGAACGACACCGAACCGGTGGCGCCGAGGTTGCCGCCGTTCTTTGAGAAGATCGTGCGGATGTTGGCCGCCGCGCGGTTGCGGTTATCGGTCAGGCCTTCGACGATGATCGCGACGCCGCCGGGACCAAAGCCCTCGTAGCGGACCTCGTCATAACTTTCGCCGTCGCCGCCGGCGCCCTTCTTGATGGCGCGGTCGATGTTGTCCTTGGGCATGGACTCGGCCTTGGCGTTGGCGACGGCCAACCGTAGGCGCGCGTTCATGGTGGGATCGGGCAGGCCCGCCTTGGCGGCCACAGTGATCTCGCGCGACAGCTTGGAGAACAGCTTGGACCTGACCGCATCGGCGCGGCCTTTGCGGTGCATGATGTTCTTGAACTTGGAATGTCCGGCCATGGGTCTCTCTGAACGTTCAGTGTTCGGCTTCTAACCTTGCCCGCCGCTGAGCGCCAGTCGGCCGGAACCTTGAGCGGTCGCATGGGTTAGGCCAGCGCACAATGGGAGCCAAGGCGATGAGCGAAGACTACGAAGACATATTGGGCGATGAGCCGGACGCCGCGGTGGTGCGTTGGATGGATCGCCCGCCGATGCACATCGGGCCAGCGGCCTTGTCGAGCGCGGTCGCCGGGGCGTTCCTGCTGGGCGCGGTCGCGGCGTTTGGGCTGATGGCGCTGTCGGGACGGTTTACGGCTGCGCCGGCAGTTCGCAATCGAATCTCTCGATTGCTCCACTAACCAGGCGGTAGATGGCGTCCTGCGGCACCGACTGGGCCCAGGTCTCGGTCCGGGGCAGGCCCAGATAGGCGCCGCGCACGACGCGGCCCGAGCCGCCGTGACAGACCACGATCACCTTGCGTTGCGGCTCGGGCGGCAGATCGGCCAGCCAATCGGCGATTCGGCCCTCGACGCTGTCGTAGCCTTCGCCGTCCGGGGCGGCGAACTGCCAGCCGCCGAGGCCGAAGGTGTCGGGGAACTCGGCCGCCAATTCATCGCGCAGCCGCCCGTCCCACTGTCCGAAAGAGACCTCGATCACCCGATGGTCAGTCTCGACCGGCAGGCCAAGGTGCTCACCGATGATCTGGGCGGTGTGCTGGGCCCGGCCGAGCGGGCTGGCGATGATGCGCCAGCCGCTATCGCCATTGATCTGGCGTTTCAACAGATGTCCGGCGGCGTGGGCCTGCGCGCGGCCCAGCGCCGTCAGCGGCGAGTCCAGGTGACCCTGCTGGCGGCGCTCGGCGTTGAACTCGGTTTCGCCGTGCCGGACGAGATAGATCATGCAGCAACCTCAGCGCAGGAGAGCCGTTGGACGGCCCCCTCCGCCAGCCGGAAGATCGCATCCTGCGGCATATCCTGGGCCAAGGTCTCCTCGCGTGAAAGCCCCAGATAGGCCCCGCGCAGCAGGCTGCCGGAGACGCCGTGGGCCGCCGCGATCAGCTTGCGGGGTTCAGGCGCCTGGGCGGCCAACCACGGGCGGACGCGGCCGTCGACATCCTCGAACCGCTCGCCCTCGGGGGCCTGGAAGAACCAGTCGCGGCCCGCGAAGGCTTGCGGATGCTCCTTGGCGAGGTCGGCGTAGAGCCGGTCCTCCCAGGCGCCGCAGCCGACCTCGATCAGGGCCGGCTCGATCTCGACCTCGATACCGAGCGTGGCCCCCACGATGGCGGCCGACTGGCGGGTCCGCTTGAGCGGGCTGGCCAGCAGCCGCCAGCCGGTGGTGTCGGTGATCTCAGCTTTCAGCAGGTCGGCCATGGCCTGGGCCTGGGCCATGCCGAGGTCGGTCAGCTGGGACTCCAGCTGACCCTGCATCCGGCCCTCGTGGTTGTAGTTCGTCTGACCGTGGCGCAGCAGGTAGATCATCGCTTGCGACGCACCACCGGGTGGGACGAGGACAGGCCGCCGTCGACGACGATGGCTTGGCCGTTGACGTAGGAGCTTTCGTCCGAGGCCAGGAACAGGGCGGCGTTGGCGATCTCGATGGGCACGCCGCCGCGCAGCAGCGGGTTCAGCTGGCCGATCTTGTCCTCGTTGCCGCGCGCGCGGGCGCCGTCGAAGATCGGCTGGGTCATGCCGGTCTCGATCAGGCCGGGACAGATGGCGTTGACCCGCACGCCGGTGCCGTAGAACTCATTGGCTGAGGTCTGAGCCAGGTTGATGACGCCGGCCTTGGAGGCCGAATAGGGCGAGCCGCCCGCGCCCGAGCGGATGCCGGCGACCGAGGCGGTGCAGATGATCGAGCCCTTGCCCTTGGGGATCATGTGGCGCGAGGCGTGTTTCACGGCCAGGAAGGCGCCGATCAGGTTCACGCGCAGGATCTCAGCCCAGAAGGCGGCGTCCTGTTCGTCGAAGGTGGTCCAGCCGCCGGAGATGCCGGCATTGGCCCAGACCACGTCCAGCCCGCCATACTCGGAGACCGCGCGGCCGATCAGGCTCTCGACAAAGGCTTCCTCGCCGGCGTCGCCGACCAGGGGAACAGCCTTGCCGCCGGCCTGCGCCACCAGCTTGGCGGTCTCGTTCACGCTGTCCATCTTGTCGGCGATGACTAGGCTGGCGCCTTCGGCGGCGAACAGCAGCGAGCTGGCGCGGCCGATGCCCGAGCCGGCGCCGGTGATGACGGCGGTCTTGCCGGAAAGACGTCCCATGGGAGTTCCTCTTCTTTAGGCTTCAGGCGCGCGCGGCGGCGGCCAGGATGGCGTCGATGACAGTGTCGTAAAGGGCCGGGGGCAGGTCGTGGCCCATGCCGGGAATGATGCGCAGTTCAGCGCCGGGGATCGCCTTGGCGGTGGCTTCGCCGCCAAGCGGCTTGATCAGCGGATCGTCGGCGCCATGCAGCACGAGCGTCGGGACGGAGAGCTTGGACAGCCGCTCGGTGCGGTCGCCATCGGCACGGATCGCACCCATCTGGCGGGCCGAGCCGGTCGGGTTGAAGGCCCGCGCATGCTCGGCGATGGCGCGTTCACGCAGGGCGCCTTCGGGCCAGGGATAGCCGGGACTGCCGATCGTCAGGGCGTTGTTCACGCCGTGGGCCAGGAAGGTTTCATAGTCGGCCTTCGGATCGGGCGGGGCGACGGAGAGGACCAGGCCCGCTTCCGGCGTCGGGTCCATCGTGCCCGGCGCGCCGCTGGCCGACATGATCGAGGTCAGCGACAGCACGCGACCTGGATGCTCGATGGCGACGGCCTGGCTGATCATCCCGCCCATGGACACGCCGGCCACGTGGGCCTTGTTCGCGCCCACGGCGTCGAGGACGGCGACTGCGTCGCCAGCCATGTCGGAGAGGCTGTAGGTCTCGCCCGGCTTGAACCAGGTCGAGAGGCCGGTGTCGCGGTTGTCGAAGCGGATCACGCGGTAGCCGCAGGCGGCCAGCTTGTCGCAGAAGTCGGCCGGCCAGCGGGTCATCTGCGAGC
>NZ_JAURWM010000046.1 GCF_030654915.1 Phenylobacterium sp.
CGAACTGGCCTGCAAGCGGAAGATCCCGCTGGTCTTCCTGCAGAACATCTCCGGCTTCATGGTCGGCGGGAAGTACGAGTCCGGGGGCATCGCCAAGGACGGGGCCAAGCTGGTCACCGCCGTCGCCAGCGCCGAGGTCCCGAAGTTCACCGTCCTGATCGGCGGCTCCTTTGGAGCGGGAAATTACGGCATGTGCGGGCGCGCCTATAGCCCGCGCTTCCTGTGGACCTGGCCCAACAGCCGCATCTCGGTGATGGGCGGCGAGCAGGCCGCCAGCGTCCTGGCGACCATCAAGCGCGACGGCATGGAGGCCAAGGGCGAGACATGGGCCGCCGCCGACGAGGAGGCCTTCAAGGCCCCGGTCCGCGATCGCTACGAGGCCGAAGGCGACCCCTATTTCGCCACCGCGCGCCTGTGGGACGACGGCATCATCGACCCAGCCCAGACCCGAGACGTGCTCGGCCTCTCCATCTCCGCGGCCCTCAACGCCCCGATACCGGACACCCGGTTCGGCATCTTCCGGATGTGACCATGATCAAGAGCATTCTGGTCGCCAACCGTGGCGAGATCGCCTGCCGCGTCTTCCGCACCGCCCAATCGATGGGGATCGCCACCGTGGCGGTCTATTCCGAGCCCGACGCCGAGGCCCCGCACGTGCAGATGGCCGACCAGGCCGTGCTGATCGGGCCGGCTCCGGCGCGCGAAAGCTATCTGGTGGGCGAGACCATCATCGAGGCGGCGCTGGCGACCGGTGCGGACGCGATCCACCCCGGCTACGGTTTCCTCTCCGAGAACGCGGAATTCGCCGAGGCGGTCATGGCCGCCGGCCTGATCTGGATCGGCCCGCCACCTTCGGCGATCCGCGCCATGGGTCTGAAGGACGCCGCCAAGTCGTTGATGGCCGCCGCCCATGTTCCGGTGACGCCCGGCTATCTCGGCGAGGACCAGAGCCCTGAGCGCCTGCAAAGCGAAGCCGACAACATCGGCTACCCCGTCCTGATCAAGGCGGTGGCTGGCGGCGGCGGCAAGGGCATGCGCAAGGTCGAGCAGGCGGACGACTTCGCCGCCGCCCTGACCTCCTGTAGGCGCGAGGCTGCCGCCTCGTTCGGCGACGACCGCGTGCTGCTGGAGACCTACGTCACCCGCCCCCGGCACATCGAGGTCCAGGTGTTCGGCGACAGCCACGGCAATGTCGTGCACCTCTATGAGCGCGACTGCTCCTTGCAGCGCCGCCACCAGAAGGTCATCGAGGAAGCCCCGGCGCCGGGCATGAGCGACGCCGCCCGCGTCGCCGTCACCAGCGCCGCGGTCAAGGCCGCCCAGGCGGTCGGCTATGTCGGCGCCGGCACCGTCGAGTTCATCGCCGACGCCAGCGACGGCCTGAAGCCGGACCGCATCTGGTTCATGGAAATGAACACCCGGCTGCAGGTCGAGCACCCGGTCACCGAAGCTGTCACCGGCGTCGACCTGGTCGAGTGGCAAATCCGCATCGCCGCCGGCGAGGCGCTGCCGCTGGCCCAGCATCAGATCGAACTGAGCGGCCACGCCATCGAGGCCCGGCTCTATGCCGAGAAC
>NZ_JAURWM010000053.1 GCF_030654915.1 Phenylobacterium sp.
AGATGGTCGCCGAGGCCAGTCTCTCTGAAGAAGAGCTTGTAGCCCGGAGGTAGGCCACCATTGGCGTTAGCCAGTCTCCTGATCTCGCTGAGAATCTGTTCGCGCATGGCTGGATGATTGCCGGTCTTCCGAAAGAAGCGAAGCGTCGATTGGGGAGATGCTCGGCGATGCGCCGGTGCGGACTACTCCGATAGCGGCTTTCCGCGCATCGACTTAATTCCGCTGCGACGGGTCTTCCCTTCGAGCCGCTTCAGTTTCGATGAATAGGTGGGTGTGGTCGGCCTGCGGGACTTGGGCCGATGAAGGGCCTGTCGGATCAGGTCCGCGAGCCGGGCGCGAACGTCCTGTCGATTCATCTCCAACGACCGCGAACCCTGCGAAAAGAGGATCAGCACATCGTCCTGCGTCAGGCGGCCTCCTGCGAGCCGCCTGAGCCGCTCCTTGGCATCGTCGGGTAGGGTGGACGCCCCCACACCAAAGCGAAGCTCCACGGCATTGCTCGTCTTATTTACATGCTGCCCGCCGGGGCCGCTGGCCTTGACCATGCGCTCGGTGAACTCGTCGTCCCCGATGGCGAAGTTAGGGGTGATTTCCATCATGCCCGCGAAATAGGTTGGACTGTCTTGACGTTCTGACCGCCCGGACCGGCCGAACGGATGAACCGCTCGGTCAGTTCGTCCTCCGAGAGGCTGATGGTGGGCGTGACTTCAATCACCGGCTTTTCCGATATCCTTGTTGCGGCTAGACTTCAGCTTATGCGCGCCGCCATCGCCCTTATGCACGTGACCATTCGAACCGCCCAGGCCGGGTTGGTGGGAGAGGTCGTGCGCTAAGAACCAAACAGCGCCCGTATTCGACACCAGCCCCGCCGGCGACGGACGGGGCTTTTTCTTTGGCTCCGTTCTCCGGCCCACCGAGAGACCATGATGAGCCAAGACGAAATCCTGATCCGAGCCTCCGAGCCAGAGGATGTGCCCGACCTGACCGAGGTGCTGAACCAGCCGCGCGCCGTCTGGGGGACGATGCAATTGCCGTTCACCAGCGTCGCCACTCGGCGCGAGCGCTTCAAGGTCACGTCAGCGAGTCAAACGATGCTCGTCGCCGTGATCGATGGGAAGGTCATCGGCAGCCTGGGCCTCGGCCGCCTGGAGGGGCGCCGGGGCCATGTCGGCACGTTTGGCATGGCTGTCCACGACGCCTACGCGGGCCGGGGCGCGGGCACGGCCCTGATGGCGGCGGCGGTCGAGCAGGCTGACCGCTGGCTCGGTATTCGGCGCCTTGAACTCACGGTGTGGACCGACAACATCCGCGCTATCGCGCTCTATGAACGCTTCGGCTTCGAGCGCGAGGGGCTGATGCGCGACTACGCTTGGCGAGACGGGGCGTATGCCGACGCCATCGCGATGGCGCGGTTGCGCCCATAAGCCCCTTGCGCGCCCCAATCCCTAGATCGTCATCCTCGACCGGAGCGAAGCGGAGCGTCGGGGATCCATAGACGCCGAATTTGGGCGAGAAGCCTCGGACGTCGGCGTCTATGGATGGCCGGGACAAAGCCCGGCCATGACGAGCTTAAATGGGGAGACCCGTCTGGCCGAAGGTCGGCGTTTCTAGCCGGCCGAGCAGGCCGCGCAACGGCCGCGGGCTTCCAGGGTGATGGTTGAGACCTGGTAGCCCGCCTTGGCGGCGGCGGAGAGCTGGGCCGTGAAGTCGGGCTCGAACTCCTCGGCCGCGCCGCAGCAGTCGCAGATCAGGAAAGCGGCGCGGTGGCTCTGGCCGTCGATGCGGCAAGGCACATAGGCGTTCAGGCTCTCGATCCGATGCGCAAATCCCAGGCGTTCCAGGAATTCCAGCGCCCGATAGACGGTTGGGGGCTTGGCCGGTTCGCCGTGCGTGCCGAAGGCTGCGATCAAGTCGTAGGCCTTTTGTGGGGAGTTGGACTCCAGAAGCAGTTCCAGGACCCGGCGGCGTGGCGCGGTCAGGCGCTCCTGCGTCGCGGCGCAACGGCTCTCGGCCGCGCCCAGCGCTTGGCCCAGCGCCGAGCCCTTGAGGCCCGGATGCACGCCGTCCGGATGATGACACTCGGCTCCCATGTCCCCTGGCTACCTGCCTCTTGATGACTCGGCAAGCAACGGCGCTTGACGGCTGGTTATGTTATCTCATAACAGAAGGCGTTATTTCGTAACAGCGGGGGGCGATTTCAAGCCTCGCGCCTGCATTCTGTTCGAGGCGATCCCCCGATGCGCAAGCTCCATCTTCTGGCCGCCAGCGGCGTCGCGGCCCTGATCTCCACCCCGGCCTGGGCAGATGCGGCGAAGGAAGTCTCGGAGGTCGTGGTCACCGCCGCGCCCTATGTCGTCTCGATGGACTCCTCGACCACCAGCGTCGAGGTGCTGCGCCGCGACGATCTGGACACCGCCCCAGCCGCGGGCCTGGGCGATGTGCTGTCGGGTCTTCCAGGCGTGCGCTCGACGTTCTTTGGGCCCGGCGCCAGCCGCCCGGTGATCCGCGGCCTAGCCGGTCCTCGGGTGATGGTGCTGACCAACGGGGTCGGCATGATCGACGCCTCGGCCCTCTCGCCCGACCACCAGGTGGCGACCGACCCGCAGGAAGCCGAGCGTATCGAGGTGCTGCGCGGCCCCTCGGCGCTGGCCTATGGCGGCTCGGCCATCGGCGGCGTGGTCAACATCATCGACGACCGGATTTCGGACAAGGCGGTGCAGGGTTTCCACGGCCGGATGCTGGCGGCGACCTCCACCGTCGACGACGGCACGACCGCCTCGGCCGCTTTCAAGGCCGGGGTCGGCAACTGGGTGTTCAGCCTGGACGGCCTGCGCCGCGAAAGCTCCAACTACGACATCCCGGTCCCGGCGGAATCGCGCCGCGCGATGGCAGCGGAGGGCGAGGCCTATCCGGGCCCGGTCGCCTCGACCGTGGAGAACACCGCGCTCGACCTCTACGCCTATGGCGGCGGCGTCTCCTATGTCGGCGAGAAGGGCTTCCTGGGCCTGGCGGTCAAGCACACCGACAGCACCTACGGCGTGCCCGGCCACGCGTATGAAGGTCACGACGATCATGACCACGATCATGATCACGACCACGAGGAAGAAGAGGGCGGGGTGGTCATCGACCT
>NZ_JAURWM010000079.1 GCF_030654915.1 Phenylobacterium sp.
CGGCCAGACCCGCACCTACGAGCCGTCCCGCGAACGCCGCGATGACCGCGCTTCGACGACGACGTATCGTCCCGAACGCGCGCCCGGCCGTTTCGAGAACGCGAACTTCGGTCAGCGCGCCCCGCGCGCCGACGGTGGCGGCCAGCAACGGCCGCCGGCGCGTGAAAACGACCGGCCGCAAAGCGCCGATCGCGGTCCGCGCACTGATCGCCCGCAAGGTGATCGTCCGCAGGGCGACCGTCCCCAAGGTGGCGGCGATCGCGCGCGTCCCAGCGGCGAACCCGTTCGCTATTCGGCGCTCGCGCCGCGTCCGGCCCCAGGCCGGCCGGGCGAACGTCCCGGTGGACCGCGTCCGCCACGTCCTGGCGCGCCCAATGCTCCGCCTGCGACGCCTGAAGTTCAACGCGCCGCTCGTTCGGCCCCCCGCCCCGGCGGTGAGACCGGTCGTCGTCCTGATGATGACGAGGATACGCGCCGCAAGACCGCGGCCAGCGCCCCTAACAAGGCGATCAGCCGCGTCAAGGGCGCGGCCCAGCGCCGTGAAGGCCGCCTGACCATCCAAGCCGTCGCCGGTGACGATGAGGGCGCCGTCGAACGGATGCGCTCGCTCGCCTCGGTCCGCCGGGCGCGTGAACGTGAACGTGAAAAGCGCAAGGGCGGCGGCCAGGAAGCGGCCCGCGCGGCTCGCGAAGTCGTCATTCCGGACGTCATCACCGTGGCCGAGCTGGCCAACCGGATGGCGACCCGCGGCGTTGAGATCATCAAGTTCCTGATGCGTCAGGGCGTGATGCTCAAGGTCAATGACGTCATCGACAACGACACCGCCGAACTGGTGGCCACCGAATTTGGCCACACCGTGCGCCGGGTTTCGGAATCTGACGTCGAAGAAGGCTTCATCGGCGAAGAAGATGTCGACGATCACCTGCTCCCGCGTCCGCCCGTCGTGGCGGTCATGGGTCACGTTGACCACGGCAAGACATCGCTGTTGGACGCCCTGCGTTCGGCCGACGTCGCCGGTGGCGAACGTGGCGGGATCACCCAGCACATCGGCGCCTATCAGGTGCGTCTGGAAAGCGGCCAATCGGTCACCTTCCTCGACACCCCTGGCCACGCGGCCTTCTCGGCCATGCGGGCTCGCGGCGCTGACGTGACCGATATCGTCATCCTGGTGGTGGCCGCCGATGACGGCGTCATGCCCCAGACGATCGAAGCCATCCACCACGCCAAGGCGTCGGGTGCTCCGATCATCGTGGCGATCAACAAGATCGATAAGCCGGGCGCCAACCCGCAGAAGGTCATCAACGAGCTGCTGCAGCACGAGATCGTGGTCGAAAGCCTGGGTGGCGAAACCCAGGTGATCGAAGTCTCGGCCCTGCAGAAGACCGGTCTCGACAACCTGATCGAAGGCATCCTGCTGCAAGCCGAGGTCATGGACCTGAAGGCCAATCCGGACCGCATCGCGGACGGTACGGTCATCGAGGCCAAGCTCGATCGTGGACGTGGCGCGGTTTCGACCGTGCTGGTCAAGCGCGGTACGCTGAAGCGCGGCGACATTGTCGTGGCCGGCTCCAACTTCGGCCGCGTGCGGGCCCTGCTCAACGAACGCGACGAACAGCTCGACTCGGCTGGCCCTTCGGTGCCGGTGGAGATCCTCGGCCTGGACGGCACGCCCAGCCCGGGTGAGCCCTTCGCCGTCGTGGAAAACGAAGCCCGCGCTCGTGAGCTGACCGAGTATCGGACCCGTGTGAAGCGCGAGAAGGCCGGTTCGCCGGTCTCGGCGGGCGTCACCATGGCCGACTTCATGGCCAAGCTTCAGGACAAGAAGATCTCGGAGCTGCCGGTCATCATCAAGGCCGACGTTCAGGGTTCCGCCGAAGCCATCGTGGGTTCGTTGGCCGCTCTGGGCACCGACGAGGTCCGTGCACGGATCATCCTGCAAGGCGCTGGCGCGATCAGCGAGAGCGACGTCATGCTGGCCAAGGGCGCGGGTTCCCCGATCCTCGGCTTCAACGTCCGCGCCTCGAAGCAGGCCCAGGCCTTGGCTGAACGCGAAGGCGTGGAAATCCGCTACTACGCGATCATCTACGACCTGATCGACGACATCAAAGGCGTGCTCTCGGGCATGCTGGCGCCGGAACAACGCGAAACCTTCCTCGGCAACGCGCGCGTCCTGCAGGTGTTCGACATCACTAAGGTCGGCCGGGTCGCCGGTTGCCGGGTCACCGATGGCGTGGTTCGCCGCGGCGCTCGCGTCCGGATCATCCGCGACGATATCGTGGTGTTGGAACTGGGCACCCTCAAGACCCTCAAGCGCTTCAAGGACGAGGTGGTGGAAGTCACCGCCGGCCAGGAGTGCGGGATGTTCTTCGAAGGCTTCCAGGACATCAAGGAAGGCGACGTCATCGAGTGCTTCAGCCTCGAAGAGGTCAAGCGCAGCCTCTAGGGCTCTGCTTATATCCAGATCAAGAAAGCCCTCCGGGAAACCGGGGGGCTTTTCTTTTGGAGCCAATCGCGGGCTCGGTCATTTGGGTCTGACGGTTATTCGGAGGTGGTGTCCATGCGGGTCCTGATCATTGCGTTCTGCGTCCTGGCCCTGGCGGCCTGCGTCGCCGGCCCGACTGGAAACTCCAGCGTGCCGGAGCCGGCCAAGAGCGTCGATCTGCAGCGCTACAAGGGGCTCTGGTACGAGTTCGCGCGCTACGAGAACCGCTTTGAGAAGGACTGCGAGGCGGTGACCGCCCAGTACACGCCGCAGGCGGACGGCGTGATCGCGGTCAAGAACAGCTGCCGCGAGGCCACGGTCGATGGGCCTTTGCGAGTGTCGGAAGGCAAGGCCAAGCCGGCCGGCGACCCGAAGAGCGCCAAGCTCAAGGTGTCGTTTTTCGGCCCTGCCCTCATGACCAACTACTGGGTGCTCGATCATGGCGAGGCCTATGACTGGGCGATCGTCGGCGAGGGCTCAGGGCGGTATCTCTGGATCCTGACCCGGCAAGCCCGGCCGTCGGCGCAAGAGCGCGTTGAACTGATCGCGCGCGCCAAGAGCCTGGGATACGATACCGACATGCTTCGCTACACGGAACAGCCCGCCCGATGAGATACCTGGTCCTGGCCCTGGCCGCCCTCACGCTTTCGGGCTGCGCCACCGCCCAGCGTTATGACGCCGCCAACGACGTCCATAGCTTGCTGGTCTCGATCCGTGACAACGACCAGGCCACCTTCGACGCCCACGTCGATCGCCCGGCGCTTAAGCGTCAGATCGAAAGCCGGTTGACGGCCGAAGGCCGCAAGGCGGGCGGCGATAGTCTGGGCGCGCTCTCGGCGATCCTCGCCCCGGCCTTGGCCGATATCGCCGGCGACGCGTTGATTCAGCCTCAGGTGTTCCGTTCCGTCGCCGACTACTACGGCTATGACGCGGCCAAGCCGCTGCCCGGCGCGCTGGCGATCGGCAGCCAGCTCAAGGCGACGGGCGAGGGCCAGGTCTGCGCGACGCGCAAGAAAGACGGACCCTGTCTGCTGGTGTTCACGCAAACAGACGGGACCTGGAAGCTTTCCGGTTTCGACGGCGATCTTTCGATGCTGCGGAACAAGGGCCGATAGGCCTAAGCTTCGCCTAGCGACTTCCGGGGAGGGGGCGATGGGCTATGCGGCGGCACTTTCGGACTACGAGGAAACTGCGTTCAGCCACGGCGGCCGGACCCGAACGGTGTTCAAGCGTGGCTCCGGCCCCGCCGTCATCGTCATTCACGAGATGCCAGGCCTGCATCCGCTGGTGATCCGGTTCGCCGACCGGGTCGCCGCCAGCGGGATGACTGTCTATTGCCCCAGTCTATTTGGCGATCCCGGCCGCCCGGTCTCCACCGGCTACGCCTTGCGCGAGATGATCGCCGGCATCTGCATTCGCCGGGAGTTCAATGTCTGGGCGAGCGACAAGTCGAGCCCGATCGTCGATTGGCTGAAGGCGCTGGCCCGCCAGGCGCACGCCGACTGCGGCGGCCATGGCGTCGGCGCCGTGGGCATGTGCTTCACCGGCGGTTTCGCCCTGGCCATGATGACCGAGCCCTCCGTCGTGGCGCCGGTCTTGTCACAGCCTTCACTGCCGCTCGCCGGTAAGAACCTGAAGCGGGCCGCGGGCATCGGCGTCTCGCCCAAGGAGATCGCCTGCGTCCGCCAGCGGTTCGAGGACGAGGACCTCTCGATGATCGGCCTGCGGTTCAAGAGCGACGATTTCGTCCCCGACGCGCGTTTCGACACCTATCGGCGCGAGTTCGGCGATCGGTTCGAAGCCATCGAGCTGGAAGACGCCGACGCCGCGCCGGCGCCGATGAAGCCCCACTCGGTGCTGACGCTCCACCTCAAGGAGGACGGCCCGACCAAGGCGGCCGAGCAGCGAGTGCTGGCCTTCTTCCGCGAGCGGACCGGGGCCTGAGCGGGGGTGGACTTTTTCAGGTCACGCGCCTAGAAGCCCGCGCTTCTCCTGAGCTGCCGCGTCCGAGCCGCGGGCCAGGTCCTCTGAAGGCCAAGTCAATGAAACCTACTCCCCCCAAGGGCAAGAACGCCCCCAAGGGCCTGTCGCAACGCCAGCTTCGCGCGGGCGAGCTGATGCGCCACGCCCTGGTCGAGATTCTCCGCGAGGAAGATTTCACCGACGAGGCCCTGGCCGGCGTCTCGGTGACCATCACCGAGATCCGGATGAGCCCCGATCTGCGGCATGCCATGTGCTTCATCGAACCGCTGGGCGGGGAAAACGCGCAGGCCGTGGTCAAGGCGCTGAGCCTGCACGCCAAGTTCCTGCGCGGCCGGCTGGGTCGGGTGATCGACATGAAGTTCACGCCGGAGCTGAAGTTCATGCACGACGAGAGCTTCAATGAGGCGACCCGGATCAAGGCCCTGTTCGACAACCCGAAGGTCCGCCAGGACCTGACGCCGGACGAGCCGTCCGACTCCTGGAAGGACGAGGACTGATGGCGCGGCGCCGGAAGGGCGACGCGATCTCGGGCTGGATCTGTCTTGATAAGCCCTACGACCTTGGATCCACCCACGCGGTCAGCCGCGTGCGGCGACTCTATAACGCCCAGAAGGCCGGTCATGCCGGCACCCTGGACCCGCTGGCGACCGGTATCCTGCCGATCGCGCTGGGCGAGGCGACCAAGACCGTCTCGTTCCTGGTCGACGCCGACAAGGCCTACCGCTTCACCATCGAGTGGGGCCGGACCACGGCCAGCTTCGACCGCGAAGGCGTGACCACGGCCACCTCCGACGTGCGACCAAGCGTCGCCGAGGTCGAGGCGGTGCTGCCGGAGTTCGTCGGCGAGATTCAGCAGATCCCACCGATCTTTTCGGCCATCAAGGTAGATGGCGAGCGCGCCTATGATCTGGCCCGCGCCGGCGAAACGGTTGAGCTCAAACCCCGCGCGGTGACCATTCATGCCGCCCGCGTAGTGTCGGCGCCAGACGACGACCACGTCGAGATCGAGATCGAGTGCGGCAAGGGCACCTATGTCCGCGCCATCGTCCGCGACCTGGCCGAGCGGCTTGGCGCCTGTGGACATGTCAGCGCCTTGCGCCGGACCCGGGTCGGGCCGTTCGACGAAGCCAAGGCGATAACGCTGGAATTACTTGAAGAATTGGGCGATAAGGCCCGCTGCTTGGAGGCGCTGCTTCCGGTCGAGACCGCCCTGGACGACATCCCGGAGTTGGCCGTGACCACCGAAGATGCCTTCAAGTTGAAGCAGGGACGGCCGATCGTTCTCGTTCCCCGACAGGTCGAAGCGCTGAAGGCCCGGCTAACCCCCGGGACCCGAACCGTTTCAGCCATGGTGGATGGGGTCGTGGTGGCGCTCTGCGAGATGCGTGCGGGCAAGCTCGAGCCTTCGCGGGTCTTTCATCTGGAAAAGAGCGGAGACTGACCGATGTCGATTACTCTCGAGCGCAAAGCTGAGCTCATCAAGACCCACGGCCGTTCGGCCGGCGACACCGGAAGCGCTGAAGTGCAGGTGGCGATCTATTCTGAACGGATCTCCAACCTCACCGAGCACTTCAAGACCCACAAGAAAGACAACCACTCGCGTCGTGGCCTGCTGAAGCTGGTCTCCGCGCGTCGTTCGTTGCTCGATCACCTGAAGAAGTCCGACGAGGGCCGTTATCAGGCTCTGATCGAAAAGCTGGGCCTGCGCCGCTAGGACCGAAAGGTCAGCCCCCGGGAAACCGGGGGCTTTGCGTATCAGGCTTAGACTACAGCGCCGCTCGCTCCGTAACAGGCCGGAGCGGCCAAGCGGCGATCCGGGCGACCCATGTAGGGCCGTTCGCTACACGCCGAGGGTTCCAAAGAAATCCTCACCCCCCGCCTGTTTGTCTGGAGAGGATTTCGGAAGTCCGACGCCCTGTCCGCCCCCGTTGGGAATACGCCCGCGGGATAGAAAGAAGCAAAATGTTCGAAATTAAACGCAAGACCATCGAGTGGGGCGGCAAGACGCTGACCCTCGAAACCGGCCGCATGGCCCGTCAGGCTGACGGCGCGGTTCTGGCCACCTACGGCGAGACCATGGTTCTCGCCACCGCCGTCTTCGCCAAGAGCGCGAAGCCGGGCCAGGACTTCTTCCCCCTGACCGTGAACTACCAGGAGAAGTTCTACGCCGCGGGCAAGATCCCGGGCTCCTTCCCCCGTCGTGAGGGCGCGCCCTCGCAAAAAGAAACCCTGACCTCGCGCCTGATCGACCGTCCGATCCGCCCGCTGTTCGCCAAGGGCTTCAAGAACGAAGTCCAGGTGGTCTGCACCGTGCTGGCCCACGACCTGGAAAACGATCCGGACATCGTGGCCCTGGTGGCGGCCTCCGCCGCCCTGGTGATCTCCGGCGCCCCGTTCATGGGCCCGATCGGCGCCGCGCGCGTCGGCCTGGTCAACGGCGAGTACGTCCTGAACCCGACGTTGGATGAGATGAAGGAGTCCTCCATGGACCTCGTCGTCGCCTCGACCAACGACGCGGTGATGATGGTGGAATCCGAAATCCAGGAGCTCAGCGAAGATGAGGTCCTGAAGGGCGTCATGTTCGCTCACGCCGGCATTCAGCCGGTGATCGACGCGATCATCGAACTGGCCGAGCACTCCGCCAAGGAACCCTTCGAGTTCGTCGCCGACGACACCGACGCCATCAAGGCCGAAGTGAAGAAGCTGATCGGCAAGGATCTGGCCACCGCCTACAAGATCGTCGCCAAGGGCCAACGCCAGGACGCCGTCTCCGCCGCCAAGGCGAAGGCGACCGAAAAGTTCGCCAAGTCGGACGCCAATCCGGCCGGCATCGACGCAGCCAAGCTGGGCGGCGTCTTCAAGGAACTGGAAGCCGACGTCGTTCGTCGCAACATCCTGGACACCGGCATCCGCATCGACGGCCGTACCGTCGACAAGGTTCGCCAGATCGTCTCGGAAGTGGGCGTCCTGCCCCGCGCCCACGGTTCGGCCCTGTTCACGCGCGGTGAAACCCAGGCCCTGGTCGTGGCCACCCTGGGCACCGGCGACGACGAGCAGCTGATCGACGCTCTCGAAGGCAAGTACTACGAGAAGTTCATGCTGCACTATAACTTCCCCCCCTTCTCGGTCGGGGAAACGGGCCGCATGGGCGCGCCGGGCCGCCGCGAAGTCGGCCACGGCAAGCTGGCGTGGCGGGCGATCCGTCCGATGCTGCCGAAGCAGGAAGACTTCCCCTACACGATCCGTCTGGTCTCCGAGATCTTCGAGTCCAACGGCTCGTCCTCGATGGCCTCGGTCTGCGGTTCCTCGCTGGCCCTGATGGACGCCGGCGTGCCCCTGAAGAAGCCGGTCTCCGGCATCGCCATGGGCCTGATCCTGGAAGCCGACGGCTTCGCGGTTCTGTCCGACATCCTGGGTGATGAAGATCACCTCGGCGACATGGACTTCAAGGTCGCGGGCACCGAAGACGGCATCACCTCGCTGCAGATGGATATCAAGATCGCCGGCATCACCGAAGCGATCATGAAGCAGGCGCTCGCCCAAGCTAAGGACGGCCGCAAGCACATCCTGGGCGAAATGGCCAAGGCCATGGAAGCTCCGCGTCAGGAGCTCGGTGAGTTCGCTCCGAAGATCGAGACCATGAAGATCCCGGTCGACAAGATCCGTGAAGTGATCGGTTCGGGCGGCAAGGTCATCCGCGAAATCGTGGAAAAGACCGGCGCCAAGGTCGACATCGAAGACGACGGCACGATCAAGGTCTCGGCCTCCGATCAGTCGAAGATCGATGCGGCCAAGGAGTGGATCAAGTCGATCGCTTCGGAGCCGGAACTGAACGCCATCTACACCGGCAAGGTCGTGAAGATCGTCGACTTCGGCGCCTTCGTGAACTTCTTCGGCGCCAAGGACGGCCTGGTCCACGTCTCGCAGATCTCCAACGAGCGCGTCGCCAAGGTCTCCGACGTCCTGGTCGAGGGCCAGACCGTGAAGGTCAAGCTCCTGGGCTTCGACGATCGTGGCAAGACCCGCCTGAGCATGAAGGTCGTCGACCAGGAAACTGGCGAAGACCTGTCGGGCAAGGTCTCGGCCGAGGCTGAGGAAGCCTAAGGCTTCCACACCGACTAGGTGAATTGAGAGGGCGGCCGCAGCGATGCGGCCGCCCTTTTCATTGGCGCATTGCAGGCCGCGTGTGAGCCGGTAGGCTCGGCCTTATGTGCAACGAGTTCCAGCGCCATAAGCTGCTGACCGCGGCGATCGAGGAATTCGATCAGCGCTCGCTGCCGCTGTTCAAGTGGCATGACGGCCTGATCCCCAACCTGGACGCCCAACCCTCAATCAAGATCCGTGACAGCGCGGTGATCGTGCGGCTGCGCGACGGGACGCTCAGCGGATCGACCGCGACCTGGGCCTGGCCCGGCCCGCGCGGGGCGCCGGTGTTCAACTTTCGGTCCGAGGGGCGGGATTTTGCCCATAGCGACCGGGTGCTGATCCTGGCCGACGGCTTCTTCGAGTACACCGCGCCCCAAGCGTCCAAGGTGAAGCTAAAGGACCGCCACCTCTTCACCATGGCCGGCGAGACCTGGTTCTGGATCGCGGGGATCGTGAGGGAGGGCTGCTTTTCCATGCTGACCACCGCGCCGGGACCGGATGTGGCGCCCTATCACGACCGCCAGATCGTCACCCTTGGACCCGAGGCGGGCCTAGACTGGCTGGCGCTGTCGCGGCCGGAAAACGAACTTCTGCGGCCCGCGCCGGGCGGGACGCTGATTGCGCGGACCCTGCGCAAGGATGGGGTGGAGCAGGCGGCCTAGAACGGCTCAGGCGATCTCGCGGCTTCGTTTAAGCGCCTTGTGGACAGCCTGGCTGAGCTGTTCGGCCCGGAAGGGCTTCCGGAGCAATGGCCAGACCAGGGCCTCGGCGCCTTCACTGAGGCGCTCGCCGCCATAGCCGGTGGTCAGGACGATGGGCAGGGTCGGATCCCGGGCCTGGGCGGCCTTGGCCAGATCGACGCCGCTCATGCCGCCGGGCATGACGATGTCGGAAATCAGTAGGTCGAATTTTTCGCCGGCCTGCAGGCGGGCCAGGGCGCTCGGTCCGTCGGGGGTCCCCTCCACATGACAGCCGAGGTCGGCCAGCAGACCCTCGGTCACCGCTCGCACGGCTGAATCGTCCTCGACCAGCAACACGCGTAGGCCCTGAGCCCAAGTCCCTTCGTCGACATGTCGAAGCTGCGGCAGGTCCGCCGTCGTGGCGTCGGCGGCCGGCAGATAGAGCGCAACTGTCGTTCCAAAGCCGATCGAGGAGTCGATGGTGACCGCGCCGCCGACTTGGTTGACGAAGCCATGGACCTGGGCGAGGCCCAATCCGGTCCCCTTGCCGACATCCTTGGTGGTGAAGAACGGTTCGAACGCCCGATCGAGGGTGGGCGGGTCCATGCCGCCGCCGTTGTCGGTCACCGCGACAACCACATAGTCGCCGGCGGCCAGTTGGGCGATCTCGCCCGGCGCCACGCCGCGGCGCTCAATGAATATCTCGATGTCGCCCCCGGCGCCGGGGACCGCGTCGGCGGCGTTGACCACGAGGTTCAGCAGCGCGGCTTCGAACTGGGCTGGGTCCAACCGGCCGAAACCCACGGGGGCGTCCCGGCGGATGGTGAGGTTGACGGCCTCGCCGACCGCGCGACGCACCAGCGGTTCGATCTGCTCGATCAAGGCGGTGACGTCGACCACGTCGAGTTTCAGTTCCTGGCGGCGCGAGAAGGCGAGAAGCTGGCGGGTGAGGCGCTCGCCCCGGCGCCCGGCGGCCAGGGCCGCTTCGGCCAGCCGCGTGACCCGGGGTATGTCGTCGGGACGCTTGAGGATCATGTCCAGGCCGCCGATCACCACGGTCAGCAGGTTGTTGAAGTCGTGGGCGACGCCGCCGGTCAGGCGCCCGACCGTCTCCAGGCGTTGGGCCTGGGCCAGGGCGGCCTCGGTCTGGGCACGCTCGATCAGGCTTTGCTCCAGCTCGCGGGTGCGTTCGGCGACGCGTAGCTCCAGGTCGCTGCGAGCGTCGATAATCTCGGTGATGTCGCTGGAGGTTCCGAACCAGCGATGAACGCCGCCGGCCTCGTTATGGATCGCCGTGGCGCGGCCATTGACCCAGCGCCAGACTCCGTCGTGCCGGCGCAGGCGGTACTCGATGTCGTAGGGCAATCCACCCTTGGCGGCCTGGGCCCAGGCCTGCTGCACCCCGTCGCGATCCTCGGGATGGACCGCGTCCAACCAGCCCTGGCCGAAATGCCGAGCGGCGGGCACGCCGGTGAACGCTTCCCATTGCGGACTGAGGTAGTCGTAGGCGCCGTCGGGGCGGGTGGACCAGATGAGCTGAGGCAGGCTGTCGAGCAGGGCGCGGATGCGGGCTTCGCCGGAGCGTAGGGCGTGCTCGGACTGTTGCTGGGCGGTGACCCCCCGAAGCACGGCGATGCGGATCGCCCGAGCGATGAGCACCGTGGCGGCCGCAGTGGCGACGAAGGTCACCAGCATGGCGTAGCGCGGGTCGTCCTGCCACAGCGCCCAAACCGTGAGCGCGCTGGCGCCGGTCGCCAGCAATCCGCCGCGTGCGCCAGCGATCAGGGTGGCGAACAGGATGGCCGGGTAGAAGATCATGTAGTCGGGAGGATCGACCATCACCAGGTCGAGGGCGGCCCGCAACGAGGCTGCGACGGCGACGGCGCCGAGGGCGGCGGCGTAGGCGAGCGGGCGTTTGATCGCCGTCGCAAACCGCTGCGCCAAACGTCCCATCATGGCGCTGTCATCGCCCCCCAAGAAGTTCCGGCGATACGGAACCCCCAAAAGGCCGCGAGGTAAAGCGCCACTGAGAATTCACCGGGCCCGCCGATGCCGGCGGGCCCGGCCGAAGGCTTAGCGCGGAGCCATCCGAATGGCGCCGTCGAGGCGGACGTCTTCGCCGTTGAAGTAGCCGTTGGTGATCATGGTCAGGGCCAGCTGAGCATAGTCTTCGGCGTTGCCGAGGCGCTTGGGGAACGGCACGGAGGCGGCCAGGGCCTCCTTCACTTGCGGCGGCGCGGCGTTCATCAGCGGGGTGTTGAAGATGCCCGGCAGGATGGTGTTCACGCGGATGCCGTCGCCGGCCAGGTCGCGGGCGATGGGCAGGGTCATGCCGACCACGCCGCCCTTGGAGGCCGAGTAGGCCGCTTGGCCCATCTGGCCGTCTTCAGCCGCGACCGAGGCGGTGTTGACGATGGCGCCGCGTTCGCCGTCTTCCAGGGGCTCCAGGTCCAGCATGCCCTTCGCCGACTTGGCGATGCAGCGGAAGGTGCCGACCAAATTGATCTGAATGATCATGTTGAAGGCGTCGAGCGGGAAGTGCTTGGTCTGGCCGGTGGCCTTGTCGCGACCGGCGGTCTTGATAGCGTTGCCGGTGCCGGCGCAATTGACCAGGATGCGCTCCTGGCCATGGGCCGCGCGAGCCTTGGCGAAGGCGGCGTCGACTTCTTCTTCGGAGGTCACATTGACCTTGCAGAAGACGCCGCCCACTTCCTTGGCGACCGCTTCGCCCTTGGCTTCGTTCATGTCGAAGATGGCGACCTTGACGCCGTGGCTGGCGAGCGAGCGCACGGTGGCCTCGCCCAGGCCCGAGGCGCCGCCGGTGACGACCGCCGAAATTGAGGAATCGAGTTTCATGGACGCTTGGCTCCCGTTCACGTCTAGTATGGTCCTGTTATCTGAGGCTTTAGCTTGATGAGCGCGAACTCAAAAGCGTCACCCCACGTCAATGGGGCGGCTTTCAACGCGAAGGATCCGCTGAATCCGTCCCGGGCTCTCGTGCCCGCGGTGGCGCGGATCAATGAGCAGCGCGTGACCCGCGGCTTCTGGCCCAAGATCCGCCGCGTGGCGGCCAAGGTGCCTTTCGCCGGCGACGCTCTCTCAATCTGGTTGTGCGCGCGTGATCCGGCCACGCCGACCGGCGCCAAGGCGATGATGATGGCGGGCCTGGCCTATTTCGTCCTGCCCACCGACGCGGTTCCCGACTTCCTGGCGGTGGTCGGCTTCACTGACGATGCGGCGGTGATCGCCGCCTTGCTGGCCATCGTCGGCAAGAACCTCAAGCCGCGCCACAAGGCCGAGGCCAGAAAACTGCTGGATCATCTCGCCCGCGACACCGACTGAGACTTCAGGCGGTGTCGGCGCTCGCCGTCGCGGCCGCCTTGCTGGCCTGCATTTCCCGCCAGGTGATGAACAGGGTCGAAACCACCACGATGGCCGCGCCGGCGACGGTCCAGACGCTGGGGATCTCATTGAATAGAGTCAGGCCGACGATTACCGTGAACACCAGGCGGATATAGTCGATGGGGGCCATGGCGGCCGCGTCGCCGATCGACATGCCCTTGATATAGCAGCCCTGGGTCACGGTCCCGAGCACGCCCATCGCGATCAGCAGCATCAGGTCGAAAGGCTCGGGCCACCGCCAGGTGAGAAACGCGCCGGGTATGCCCATGAGCAGCCCAAGCGCGGCGGACCAAACCAGCAGCACCATCGGCGAGTGGTCGCGGGTCATCACTTTCATGCCAGTGATGGTCAGGGCGAACAGGAAGGATGAGGCCAGCATGGCCAGGGCCGGCCAGCCGATGGCGAACTGGCCGTTCATGCCCGGCAGCAGCATGATCAAGACGCCGATGAAGCCCACGATCGCCGCGCCGATGCGCAAGGGACCCACCGTCTCGTGCAGCACCACGGCCGCCAGCGGCACCAGCCACAGGGTGCGGGTGAAGGACAGCGCATTGGCGTCGGCCAGCGGCATTTTCTGAAATGCGTAGAACGACAGGATCATCCCCAGCGTCCCGGCCGCCGACCGGAAGATCAGAATGCCCGGCCGCGTGGTGGCGAAGGCCGCTCCCCGCCGCTTGATGATGAACGGCAGCAGGATCACGAAGCCGGCGAGCTGGCGATAGAAGGTCTGCAGCGACGCCGGATAGTCGTCGCCGAGATACTTGATCAGGGTGGTCATGGCCGTGAAGCCGACCGCCGAGGCGACCATCCACAGCGCGCCGTGCAGATTGCGGTCGAGCTTCGGCGCCGCGGGCTTTTCGTCAGGACTCACTGGACGGGCCCGCGGCGCGCCGGCTTCAAGACTGACCTGGGATCATGTCGCCAAGGATCGTGGCGAACGGCGAGACCGCCGTGGTGTCCCAGGCGTGACGGCCGCCGACCGTGATTCCGCCATCGACCACCAGATGGGTCCCGGAGACGAAGGCCGCG
This sequence comes from Phenylobacterium sp., assembly GCF_030654915.1. Lineage (GTDB taxonomy): Bacteria > Pseudomonadota > Alphaproteobacteria > Caulobacterales > Caulobacteraceae > Phenylobacterium. The sequence continues at coordinate 13,723 of NZ_JAURWM010000079.1, forward strand.
GCGTCGGAGGCCAGGTAGAGCGCGGCCTGGGCGATATCGTCAGGCATCCCGGCCTTTGGCACCGGCTGAGCCTTGGAGGCGTTCTCGGCCACCTGGGCGGCCATCTGGTCGGCGACTTCACGGGGCAAGCCGAAGGACGCGCCGAAGATCGAGGTGGCGATCAGGCCCGGGCAGATGGCGTTGACGCGGATCTTCTGCGGGGAAAGCTGGGCCGCGGCCACGCGGCTCATATGGACAACCCCGGCCTTGGCGGTCGAATAGGCGATGGGGCCAAATCCGGCCTGCAGGCCGGCGATGGACGCGGTGTTGATGATCGATCCGCCGCCGCGCTCCAGCATCAGCGGCACGGCGTGCTTCATGCCCAGGGCCGGGCCACGGACCAGGACGTCGAAGATCCAGCTCCAGCCCTCGGCGGTGATTTCGGTCATGGTGCTCATCCGGTCGGAGATGCCGGCGTTGTTGAACAGGATGTCGAGGCCGCCGAACTCGGTCTTGGCCTTCTTCACCGCGGCCTCGATCTCGGCCTCGCTGGTGACGTCGCAATGGGCGTAGACGACCTTGCCGGGGAAACGCTTCTCCAGCATCGCGCCCTTTTCATCCTGAATGTCGGCGGCGACCACCTGGGCCCCCTCGGCGACAAACAATTCGACCGTGCCCAGCCCAATTCCCGAAGCCGCGCCGGTGATCATCGCCACCTTGCCGTCCAGACGCCCCGCCATGTCTCGCTCCCGATATGTTTTTATGTGATCGGCGATAACTAGAGCGGGTTCGAGGCGACGTCGAGGCCTCCCTTCCTCCCCTGCAAAGCGGGGGAGGGGGGAGGAAAAGATCCATTAGTCGATCGTGACGACGACCTTGCCCATGGCCTGGCGGCTGCCGAGGTGGGCGATGGCGTCGGCGCCGCGTTCGAGCGGGAAGCGCTCGGAGACGTGCGGCTTCACCTTGCCTTGGGCGTAGAGCTCCAGCAGTTCGTCGATGCTGGCCGAGAACAGCTCGGGATTGCGCGCCGCCCAGGTGCCCCAGAACACCCCGACGATGTCGCAGCCCTTGAGCAGGGCGAGGTTCAGCGGGATCTTCGGAATGTCGCCGGCCGCGAAGCCGACCACCAGATAGCGGCCTTCCCAGGCGATGGAGCGCAGGGCCGGCTCGGCGTAGTCGCCGCCGATGGCGTCATAGATCACGTTGAAGCCTTCGGCCCCGCCGGCTTCCTTGAACAGCGCGCCCAGCGCCTTCTGGCCGTCACGGTCGAACGGGCCGCGGCCATAGACCACGCCGGCGTCAGCGCCGTGCTTGATGGCCAAGTCGACCTTTTCCTGGCTGGAACAGGCGGCGATGACGCGCGCGCCCATGGCCTTGCCAAGCTCGACGGCCGCCAGCCCGACGCCGCCGGCCGCGCCCAGCACCAGCAGGGTCTCGCCGGCCTTCAGGTGGGCCCGGTCCTTCAGGGCGTGCCAACTGGTGCCGTAGGTCAGGATGAAGGCCGCGGCGATGTCGTGCGGCATCGCATCGGGGATGTGCCACAGGCGATTAGCCGGAAGCAGGACTTCCTCGGCCATGCCGCCCGATCCGGTGTTGGCCAGGATGCGGTCGCCGACCTTCACATTGGTGACGCCTTCGCCGATGGACTTGACCACGCCGGACAGTTCGCCGCCGGGCGAGAAGGGGCGGGGCGGCTTGGACTGATACTTGTCCTCGATCATCAGCACGTCGGGGAAGTTCACCCCGACCGCCTTGACCGAAATCACCGCATGGCCGGGCTTGGCCTCGGGCGCCGGAATGTCTTCGACCACCAGGGTCTCAGGGCCGCCCGTCACCTTGCTGAGCACCGCTCTCATGTCCGTCTCCCGCGTCTGAAATTGATTGGCGCGGACGCTAGCGCAGGGGGGGAACCGGGGAAAGAGGCGGTTCGAACATTTGTTTGATCTCGGCCGACGGTGAGACGCGCACTCGGCCGCAGGTCGGCCATTTGGAATAAAGCCCCCGATCGCCTATATTCCGCAGCTTCCAGACAGCGAGTTCCCCTTGGGCGTCACCCTTGATCTTTCGCGCGGGTCTTCCGCGCCGACCGTCGTTAAGCCGAACCTCTCGGGTCTGACCCGCAAGGGGCTGATCGAGGCGTTGGTCGCCGCGGACGTCGTCCGGCCTGAAAAGGCCAAGATGCGGGCCACCCAGCTCTGGCGGTGGATCCATCACTACGGGGTCACCGACTTCGCGCAGATGACCGACGTCGCCAAGGAAACCCGCGCGGTGTTGGACGAGGCCTTCAGCCTGACCCGGCCCGAAGTCGTCGAGCGCCAGGTGTCGAAGGACGGCACCCGCAAGTGGCTGATCCGCATGGCGCCGGGCATCGAGGTCGAGACCGTCTATATTCCTGACGTCGGCCGTTCCGGCGCGCTCTGTGTTTCCAGCCAGGTCGGCTGCACGCTGAACTGCACCTTCTGCCACACCGGCACCCAGGCGCTGGTTCGCAACCTGACCGCGGCCGAGATCGTCGCCCAGGTCCAGGTGGCCCGTGACGACCTGGCCGAATGGCCCTCGCCCAAGGCCGACCGCCGGCTGTCCAACGTCGTCTTCATGGGCATGGGCGAGCCGCTCTACAATCTCGACAACGTCGCCGACGCCATCGACATCATCGCCGACGGCGAGGGCATCGCGATCTCGCGCCGGCGCATCACCGTCTCGACCTCGGGCGTCGTGCCGGAGCTGACGGCCCTGGGTGAACGCACCCAGGCGATGCTGGCCATTTCGCTGCACGCGACCAATGACGAGTTGCGTGACGTCTTGGTGCCGATCAACAAGAAGTACGACATCGCGCAGCTGATGGCTGGCATCCGGGTCTATCCGGGCCTGTCGAACGCTCGCCGCGTGACCTTCGAATACGTGATGCTGAAGGGCGTCAATGACAGCCCCGCCGAGGCGCGCGCGCTGCTGAATCTGCTCAAGGGAATTCCGGCCAAGATCAACCTGATCCCGTTCAATCCCTGGCCGGGGACCGATTATGAGTGCTCCGATTGGGGCGCGATCGAGGGCTTCGCCGCGATCCTCAATCGGGCCGGCTACGCCTCGCCGATCCGCACCCCGCGAGGACGCGATATCCTGGCCGCCTGCGGTCAGCTCAAGTCCGAGAGCGAGAAGGTGCGGGCCAGCGTCCGGCGCAAGCTCGCGGCCGAAGAGCCCGCCGCCTGAGGCTCTCTCGTCGCTAGCCATTGCAAAGCCACGGCCCGTCCGTGCTAACCATTCGGCCCAGTTTATTGATCTCGCTGACGGGTCCCATGCCGCCACAGCTTCAGTCCCCGGAAATCCAGGCCTTCGCCACGGGGTTCCCCATCACCTTGCTGCACATCGGCATCACCGTGCTGATGTTGATCGTCGGAGCGGCGGTCTACGTCCTCATGACCCCTCATCGCGAGATCACCCTGATCCGCGAGGGCAACGCCGCCGCCGCCCTGTCGCTGGGTGGGGTGTTGCTCGGTCTGGCGATTCCGCTGGCGACGTCGCTGGCCCGCTCGACCTCGATCATCGAGATCGGCCTGTGGGGCGCGGCGACCGTGGCCCTGCAACTGTTGATTTTCCGGCTCGTCGACCTGCTGCTGCGCGGTCTCCCGCAGCGCATACAGGAAGGCGAGGTCGCCGCCGCGGCGCTGCTGGTCGGCGCCAAGCTCGCCTCCGCCCTGATCATCGCCGCGGCTGTCGGCGGCTGAGCGTGGGCTGATGCACTTCCCTCGGCTGCCCGATTGGCTGGTCTATCTGGCGGTGGTGCTCGCTCTGCTGATCGCCGCCGTGGGCCGGCAGGAGCGCGCGGACGCCCCGCCGCCGCCGCCGCCGGTGGCCGGTGGCGAAGGCTTGCCGTTGGGGCCTGCCTCACCTTTCGATCCCCAGGTGGTGGTCGATGTGCCGGGCCAGGCTGAGCCCGGAATCGGCACTGCCTTCTCCGTCGCCGATTCCGGCGTCTGGATCACCGCGCGCCATGTGGTCGAGGGCTGCACTCAAACCGCGATCGTCGTGGCCAACGGCCGCGGCGTCGAAGCCAAGGTCCATATTGATCCGCGCGGCGAGGCGGCGATTCTGACCACCGACGGCGGGGCGCCGCCCCTCCCGCTGGCGCTCGACCGGCCGCTGCGCAAGGGCGACCGCGCCTTCCATCCCGGCTTCCCGCAAGGCGAGGCCGGCGAGGCCACCTCGCGGCTGCTGGGGCGCGAAAATCTCGAGGTTCGCGGTCGCGGCGCCCGCACCGAGTCGGTGCTGGTCTGGGCCGAGACTGGGCGGACCGACAGTCTGAAAGGCTCACTGGCCGGGCTCTCGGGAGCGCCGGCGCTGGATAGCTCAGGTCGGGTGATCGGGGTGACGGTGGCGGAGTCGCCGCGCCGGGGTCGCATCTACACCACCGCGCCGGAGACCGTGCTCGCCGCCCTGGCGGCCACCAAGGAGCATCCGTCGAGTTTCGCGGTCGGAGAGCCGATCAACACCGACAACTATGGCCGGGTGGCCGACACCTTGCGCCGCGACCTGCGGGTGGCCCAGGTCATCTGCATGAAGGCCGGCCCGGAAGTCTGAGGCCGCGTCAGGCCTCCGCCGTCGTCTCTTCCTGAACCGGCGGCAGCCGCGCGACCATGAAGGCCAGGGCGATGCCGAGAGTGCCTAGCAGGGCCGAGTAGACGAAGAACACCACATAGCCGGCGCCAAGGGCCGCGGCCGAGACCCCGGACTTCTCCATGGCGCTGGCGAAGGTCTGCGGCGGCAGATTGTAGAACAGCGGCTTCAGCGAGGCGAACATCGCCCCGGAGTCGGCCGCCGTGGCCGCGCCCTCGACAATGCGTCCCGACTGAGAGGCGATCAGCTTGCCGAGCAGGGCGTAGAGCGAGGAGAACAGCGCGTACTGGGTGGCGGTGAAGCCGGGTCCGGTCAGGCTGGACATGTAGGCGATCAGGCAGGTGCCGGCGAAACCGGCGGCGATGTTATCGACCCCGATGGCGATGCTAAGCGCCCAGATCTGCGGCCCCTGGGTGGCGAGCCAGGCGAACACCAGGTTGGAGATCGGGCCGGCGAAGGCGCCGACGACCAGGGCGCGGATCAGGCCGAAGCGAGCAATGGCGAAGCCGCCAAGGCCAACGCCGACCACGGACATCACCGCCCCCAGAACTTTGCGGACCTCGGCGATCTCCAGCTTCGAGAAGCCCATGTCGAGGTAGAACGGGTTCATGATGTTGAGCACGAAGTCCGACAGCCGGTAGACGCAGATCAGCGCCAGGATCAGGCCCGCGGCTTGGCCATAACGGCGGAAGAAGTCGGCCAGCGGCGCGCCGAGCGCCACGCCCAGATAACGTCCGGGCCGGGTTTCGCGGCCCGGCGCGGGGCGGGCGGCCAGGAAGATCACGATCGCCCCGATCAGCACGCCGGCCACCTGGGCGAAGATGCCGCCGGGCTTGGCGCTCCAGAGCGCCTCGATTCCGGCCGCCGGTCCCGGCAGGCCGATATTGGTCAGCCCGGTCGAGAGGATCGCCGCATTGCCGGCCAGGCCCGAGCCCAGCACCAGGGCGCCGAGCACGAACAGGCCAAGCCGGAGCGCCCACTCCAGGCCATCGCGGCCCGGGCGCCTGGGGATGTCGTCGGCGTCGATCTTGCGGACTTCATGCTGGGCTTCGCGGGGCGCGCCCAGCACGCCCAGCACTCCGACCGCCATCAGCAGCGCCATGATCGCGTAGGAGGTGTTCCAGCCGACGAACTCGGAGAGGGCCAGCGGCACGACGCCGGCCACGATCATCGCGATCCGGAACCCCCATTGGTAGGCCGCGGCCATCGCGCCTTGCTTCTCGGTCACCGCAGCCTCGATCCGCCAGGCGTCGATGACGATGTCCTGGGTGGCCGAGACGAACCCGACGAAGACCGCGAACAGCGCCATCATTCCGAGATTCACGGCCGGATTGGTGCCGGCGATCAGCCAGAGCCCGAGCACGATGAGCACCTGGCAGATCAGCATCCAGGACCGGCGATGGCCGAGCCATTTGGTGATCAGCGGCACCTGCACGCGGTCGACCAGCGGCGCCCACAGGAACTTTAGCGAATAGGCCAGGGTGGCCAGGCCGAAGAATGCGATCACTTCAAGCGATAGGCCGGCGTCGCGCAGCCAGGCCGACAGGGTGTCGAAGATCAGCAGGTTCGGCAGGCCCGAGGCGAACCCGAGCGACAGCATCACCAGTGAGCGGCGCTCGCCGTAGACGGCCAGCGCCTGGAGCGTGCCGGGCTTGGGTTCACCCTGCGCGTCGGCCTGGCTCTCGGTCGTCATGTCGTGGCGTTCCCCATGATTTGGGGTCGCCCCCCGCGTCAGCCGACCTTGGCGTGGTCCGCCTTTTCCGTCCAGTCGCTGGCTCCGGTCCAGCGCGCCAGGGCGGCCCGCAGGGCGTCCGACGACAGCGGCTTGACCAGGAAATCGTCCATGCCCGCGGCCAGGCAGGCGTGGCGATCCTCTTCGAAGGCGTTGGCGGTCAGGGCCACCATCGGAGTGCGGAGACCTCGCTCCCGCACGCGCCTGGCGGCCTCCAGGCCCGACATGCCCGGCATCCGCATGTCCATCAGGATCAGATCATAGACGCCGACCGACAGCGCCGCGAGCGCCTCCTCGCCGCCGCCGGCCTGGTCGACCCGGCATCCCTCGCGGGTCAGCAGGGCGCGGGCCAACAGGGCGTTGATCGGGTTGTCCTCGACCAGCAGGATCCGGGCGCCCGGCGCGGCGGCCGGGGCGACCCGGTCGTCGTCGTCGCGCTCGGCCTGCGCCGCATTCGCGCCCAGGGCGGCCAGCACGCGCTCGGCCAGGGATGCGCGGCGCAGCGGCTTGATCAGATAGCCGCTGTATCCGGCGGCGCGATAGGCGTCGATATGGCCGCGTTCCTCGGGCGCTAGCAAAATCAGCGCGGTGCGGCCGGCCGGGGCCGGCTCGGGCGCCAGCGCCCGATCGATCAACAGCACGTCGATGGCGTCGGTCGCGGCCAGGGCGGCGGCGAGGTCGTGGGCGGTGAACGGCTCGCCGCCCGCTGCAACGATCTGGCGTTGGGCTGCGTCGGCGATGATGGCGCTGTCGCTGGCGATGGCGACCCTGCGGCCGGCCAGACTTTGATCGGGCTCTTGCGGCAGGCGTGGGAAGTCGGCTTCGAACCAGAACGCCGCGCCGCCGTGGCTGGCGGTTTCGACTCCGACCGCGCCGTCCATCGCCTTGGCCAGCTTACGGGCGATGGCCAGGCCCAGGCCCGCGCCGCCGAGTTGCATGTCGTTCAGCGGATCGGCCTGCTCGAAAGCCTCGAAGATCTTCTCGCGGGCCGCCTCGCTGACGCCCGGTCCGGTGTCCTCGACCGTGAAACGCAGACCCGTGTCGGTCTGCGCCACCGTGACCAGCACTCCGCCGTGGGTGGTGAACTTGATGGCGTTGCCGGCGAAGTTCAGCAGGATCTGCCTCAGCCGGCCCTCGTCGGCCACGGCCTGGCCGATGCCGGCCGGGGCGGCCCAGGCGATCTCCAGGCCCTTTTCATGGGCGCGGGGCGACAGCAGTTCGCAGACCGAGCGCAGCAGGCTCTCGACCTCGAAAGTGGTGGGGAACAGCTCGATCTTGTCGGCGCCCAGGCGCGCGAAGTCGAGCACGTCGTTCACCAGGCCCAGCAGGTGTTCGCCCGACTCCCGTAGCGCGGTGACATAGGCCCGCTGTTCCTGGGTCAGGCCGGTGCCTTCCAACAGGCGGGCCATGCCGAGCACGCCGTTCAGCGGGGTGCGGAATTCGTGACTCAGCGAAGCGAGTTGCTCGGCGCTGACGCGGGGCTCTTGGTTCGGATCGTCGTTCATCGACCACGAACCTAGGAGGCGCGGCTTAACGGGCGGTCAAATCCGCCGACTTTGAGTTGCGAAACTGCGCGCGGCCGCTGGAAGATCCTCATAGGCGAGATCAGATTGGATCGTTGGGCTGACGCTCATTCGATCCATCAGGCTAACGCAGAGGCTTTGGTAGGCGGACCAAAAGGCTGCGAAGCCCTCTTTTCCCCGCCATCCGTGAGCGAGCGCTACGGGAGTGTTCTCGACATAGGCGATCAGCTTGCTGGCCCACTCGCCGCCACGGCGTCGGAAGACGCCTTCATAGTGCCGCGGCACATCGTTGACTGCGATGAAGAGGAAGCCGGCGAGGCGTGCGGCTGTGAGCGCCTCCCACTGACGCCAGTAGGCATGAATGCTCGCTTCTGGGCGTCCCTGGGCGAACATGAAGCGGACGGCGTTTTGAAAGGCCGCGCCCTCCACGATCAAGTCGCCGGCTTCGCGAGTGAGAAAGCTCGTCCACGCGTCGATGCATCTCTGTTCGAAACCTGACAACGCCGACGTCTTGCGCAGACTCGCAGGCATGACCGGGTGGTCCTTCGCCTCCTCTAGCCACCATCGGGCGGGGCGGCCGCGTGCGATCAGGTCAAATGAGAGCTGTTGGGCGACGGTCGTCTTCCCGGCGCCGGGGACGCCCTTAATCACCCAGAGCTCCTTCCCAGTCACGGATTGGATGCCATCTCCTGGGCGAGGGCCAGCAGGGCGGCCCGCGCAGAGGGGCGGTGGATGGCGGCGTAGGCTTCCAGAAGGTCGGTTGCGCCGGTCAGGGCCAGCGCCTGGAGGATGTCGTCGGCGGCGTCGGACATGCCGCCTTCCTCGCCCACCAGCCAGCCCACGGTGGTGTCCAGGGCCGCGGCGATGGAGACCAGCATGGAGCCAGAGACGCGGTTGGCGCCGCGCTCGTACTTCTGGATTTGTTGAAAGGACACGCCGACTCTATCGGACAGGACGCCCTGGCTGATTCCCAGGGACTTCCTGCGCAGGCGCATTCGTGCGCCAATTGCGATATCTACGGGGTCCGGACCGATGGCGTCATCGAGGGGCATGTGTTCCTCCCCACTCGCTCAAGGAAGTATCGTTGTCGGGCGGCTGCCCGGCGCCACCATAACAAGTAGACGGGCTCATAGGCGAGTCGCTAACATGTTCATCTTATGCGCGCACCTCTAGAGACTGTCGCAGACCCGGTAGAGCTTCTGACGCCGCGGGAGCGTGAGTGTCTGCGACTGGTGGACCGTCACCTCAGCTCGAAACAGATCGCCCGAGAGCTCGGGATGTCGAAAGCGTCGGTCGACACCTATTGCGACCGCGCGCGCAAGAAACTCGGCGTCGGCGACCGTTATTCGGCCGCCCGGGCGCTGGCCGCGCGAGAAACGGCTGTCCCGATCGTATCGGGACAAGACGCAATCAGGACAGACGCCGCCGCGCTCCTATGGGCTGATGAAGCCCAGCAAGGAGACCGCACCGATGGGCGATTGGTTGAGAGAACTGGCGGACGCCAGGGTGACGATGGCGGACTTGGAGCCCGATCGCGAAACGACGAACCGTCGGGCCGCGGTGGGTCAGGCGATCCGGGTTCGCGGGGAGGTGGAAGCCTTCGAGCGCCGCTGGCCCAGCCCGCAGTCTCTCGATCCGGTCGTCCCGACCTTTACGTGGAGCCAGCTCGAACGCCAGCTGGCGGACCTCGCCGATACGCCGATGAAGGCCGCCATGGCGCGGGATCTGGTCTCGGCCACCCGCAAGACTTCGCAGTTCAAACCCCCGGAAATGGTGCTGAGGGAAATCCTCTGCCTGACCTGGGCGCTGCTGGACGAGGGCTTCCAGCCGGACCTGGAGCCTGGCTTGGCGGAGCAGCCCTAGGACCAGCGGCCCGATTGGGCATGGTCGGGGTGATCGCCATCATCGCGGCCTTGTCCTTCGGGGCGCTGCTAGCGGGTCTCCACGCCCTCCAGAATCTATTTTAGGTTGTTAATCCTAAACTAACACGGGCTCTTAGCCCCGTTTCCAACACCTTTCACATCGTCAGAAGGCGCGCGGCTGCCCTGTGCGCCAGGAGATCCTTCATGCTTAAGCAACGTCGTATGATCGCCGATCAAGTCGCGGCGAGTTTGTTCGAAGCCGAGGCCGCCATTGACGCCGCCCTCGCCAAGACCGCGGGCCTAGCCGGCGTGATGCCGGGCCTTCGGGCCGATGCGGGGCTCTCGGCGCTGATTGGTCAGGACGCCGTGGAGCGGGCCAGCGAAGCGCTTTCTCTGCTCGCCAAGGCGCGCCGCGCCATCTGCGAAACGCACAAGGAACTGGACGTGGCCAAGACCCAGATCGGTCTCGGCGCGGTCATGTACGGCGGGGTGGAAAAGCCCCCGAACGCGGCCCTGGCGCCAAGTCGCGCCCTGCGCGCCGTCGCGGCCGGCTGATCACCTTCGTAAAAGTTGCATCCTGCGGGATTAACCGCAGTATCAGGGCCCTCAGGACGCTGAGGGCCCTTTCCTATGTTCAGCTCGACCCCGGAGCGTGTCTGGGCTGTCGCCATGTTTGCGGTGTCCGCCTTCGCGCTCTGGCGCGGCGGTCGGACGGAGCGCGCCGTGGCCGTGGCCAACATCGCCGCCTGGATCGCCACCATCGTGGTGCAGAACCGTCATAACTGGCTCGATCCCCAATGGGGGGTGTTTGCGGTCGACGTGGTCTTCCTGCTGCTCTTGTTGTGGTTTGTCGTCCGCAGCAGCCGGCTATGGATCTTGCCGGCCGCGGCGTTTCAACTGCTGGCCGTGGTCACCCATGCGGCGATCCTCGCCGACGGGGGTGTCCGAGCCTGGGCCTATATGACCGCGCTAATTCTCTGGAGCTATATGGTGCTGATCACCCTGGCGGTCGGGACCTACACCTATTGGCGCGGGACTAACGCGCCACCAGCACGCTGACCTGAGCTTCGCGGACGATCTTCTCGGCGTTCGAGCCCAGCAACCTCGACGCCAGCGACGGAGGGTGGGAGCCGACCACGATCAGGTCAAACTCGCCGGCGTGGGCCTCGGCCAGGATCTCGCCCGACACCGAGCCCACTCGGACCTTGGTCATCACAGGCCGGGTCGTAGGGCCGATCTTGACCACCCACTTCTCCAGTTCGCTCTCGTGCCAAGCCTGTTCGTCGGCGTCGAAGGACTTCGGCAGGTAGGTGTTGTAGCGGGACGATCGAGGCGTCCGCACATTGATCAAGGTGATCTTGGCTCCGGAGGCGATTGCAAGCTCACGTACACGAACGATCTCGCGTTCGGTGTTGGTCGGATCCTCAACGTCGATCGACACGAGGATATGTTGAAAACCTGGCATGAGCCCCTCCTGATCCGGCGAAAAGACGCGTGAAACGGGATGGTTGCGCGATCCAGACCCGAAATCCAGATCGCTCAGGCCAGGGCCGGGGCGCTCTGACCCATTCGCCGATAGATCAGAGCCTCGGCCACGTGAATGCGGCGCACCGGGCCCGCGCCCTCCAGATCGGCGATTGTGCGAGCCAGCCGCAGGGTGCGGGTCCAGCCGCGCGCGGTCAGGCCGCCCGCCTCGGCGGCCTTGGCAAGGAGGGCGCGCCCGGCCGGATCGAGGTCGGCGATCTTTTCTAGGAAATCGCCCTGAGCATGGGCGTTAAGCCGTGCGCCGTCGCCGTCGGTCGCGGCGGCCGCGCGGTCGGCCTGGAGTTGGCGGGCGATGGCGACGCGAGCGGCGGCCTCGCTGGTGCCCTCAGTCGGCGCGGCCAGGGCGAGATCGGCGGCTGAGACCGGCGGCACGTCGATCTGCAAGTCGATGCGGTCCATGAAAGGTCCGGAGACCTTCATCTGGTAGTCAGTCTGGCAGCGTGGCGCGCGGCCGCAGGCGCCGCGTCCGGCCCCGCCCATGCCGCACTTGCAGGGGTTCTGGGCGGCGACCAGCTGGAAGCGGGCCGGATAGCGCACGTGGGCGTTGGCGCGGGCCACGACCACTTCCCCGGTCTCCAGGGGTTGGCGCAGCGAGTCGAGCGCCTGGCTGGAGAACTCCGGAAGTTCGTCCAAGAATAGCACCCCGTTGTGGGCCAAAGACACCTCGCCGGGCTTCACCTTAAGCCCGCCGCCGGTCAGCGCCGCCATGCTGGCCGAGTGATGAGGGGTGCGGAACGGCCGCGTGCGGGTCAGGGTGCCCTTGGCGATCAGCCCGGCGACCGAATGGACCATCGAGGTCTCCAACAGCTCGGCCGGCGAGAGGGGCGGCAGCAGGCCCGGCAACCGGGCGGCCATCATCGATTTGCCCGAGCCGGGCGGTCCGCTGAACAGCAGATTGTGGCCGCCCGCGGCGGCGATCTCCAGAGCCCGCTTGGCGTTCTCCTGGCCCTTCACATCACGCAGGTCCGGGACCCGCTCGCCGTCCATCATCGGACCCGGCTTGGGCGGCGACAGGATCTGGGTTCCTCGGAAGTGATTGACCACGGCGATCAGCGACGGCGCGGCCAGGACCCGTGTGTCGCCAGCCCAGGCGGCTTCCGCTCCGGAAGCTTCGGGACAGATCAGTCCCAGGCCCATGGCCCCGGCCGCGACCGCGGCGGGCAGGGCGCCGGAGACCCCGACGATGCGGCCGTCCAGCGACAGTTCGCCCATCGCCGCCCATTCGGTCAGGGCGTCGGGCGGCAGGATGCCCATGGCCGCCATCACCGCCAAGGCGATCGGCAGGTCGTAGTGGCTGCCTTCCTTCGGAAGATCGGCGGGCGCCAGATTGGCGATGATCCGCTTGGACGGCATGGCTAGGCCAAGCCCGGCGAAGGCGGCCCGCACCCGCTCGCGGCTCTCGGCGACCGCCTTGTCGCCGAGCCCCACCAGCATGAACTTCATCTCACCGCCGGTGAGCTGAACCTCGACGTCCACGCGACGCGCCTCGACGCCCTGAAAGGCCACCGTCACGACTCGAGACGCCATGCCAACCCCTAGAAATGGCTCAACTTATCCACAACCCCACCATGGCGGGCGGGGCAGATCAAGAACAAAAATAGAACTTTTGGAGAAGTTGAGACGTTTCCGCGACTTATGCGTGTCTCTTTGTGTTGTAAACTAAGCCGTTGCGCGGATCTGTTCAATCCGGTCCCACATGATCGCCGTGGCGTCGATACCGCTGAACCGCTTTAGCGCCTGGGCGCCGGTCGGCGAGGTGACGTTGATCTCGGTCATGTAGTCGCCGATCACGTCGATGCCGACGAACATCAGGCCGCGGCGCTTCAGCTCCGGGCCGATGATCGCGCAGAGCTCCAGATCGCGGGCCGACAGCTCGACGGCCTCGGCCGTCCCTCCGACCGCCAGGTTGGAGCGGATCTGGCCCTTTTTCGGCACGCGGTTGATGCCGCCGACCGGCTCGCCGTCAACCAGCAATATGCGCTTGTCGCCCTTGGAGACCGCCGGCAGGAACTTCTGGGCGATCACCGGCTCGCGACTGATGCCGCGGTGCAGGTCGAGCATGGCGTCGAGGTTCGGGTCGTCGGCCAGCAGCCGCGCCACGCCCGAGCCGCCGAGTCCGTAGAGCGGCTTCAGGACGATGTCGCCGTGCCGGGCGCGGAAGTCGTAGATCGCCTCGACGTCGGCGGTGATCAGGGTCGGCGGCTGAACGCCGGGGAAGTCGGTGACGAACAGCTTCTCGGGCGCGTTGCGCACCTCGGTTGGATTGTTCACCACCAGGGTCGCCGGGTGCACCTTGTCCAGGAAGTGGGTCGAGGTGATGTAGGCCATGTCGAACGGCGGGTCCTGGCGCAGCAAGATGACGTCGAAGCTGGCCAGGTCGCGAACCTCCCAGGGGCCGAACTTGGCATGTTCGCCATTCACCGCCTGGACCGTGACCGAGCGTCCGCGCGCGGTGACCCGGCCATCTTCCATGGCGAGGCGCTCGGGGGTGTAGACGAACAGCTCATGCCCTCGCTCCTGCGCGTTCAGCAACATCAGGAAGGTCGTATCGCCCTCGATGTTGACGGCCTCGAGGGGGTCCATCTGGACAGCGACCTTCAACGGCATGGGGAGTGCTCCTTACGGCCAAGGCGCCAAGGCCAAGGCGTCTGAGATAGTTCGGCGGGACCTAAAGCGCCAGCCAGAAGGCCTGGGCCCGCTGTCAGTTCAGCCTTAGGCGGACCCGTTCGCGTTGGGCTCGGGCGGCCAGGGCCGCGCCGCCGTCCAAGGTGCTGGCGTGGGCCAGCGCCAACAACGCCCCGGCCAGGGCGCCTTGGCCCTCGCGGGCGGCGGCGACGTCCAGCCAGGGGCGGTGGTCGGCGGGATCGAGCAGGGCCCGGCGCAAGGCTGCGCGCTCGGCGCGCGCGAAGTCGCCGGCCGCGCTGGCGCGGGCGAAGACGTTGTTCTGCAGCCGGATCAGCACGGCGCGGTCCGAGGCCGGGGCCATCAGGTGATCCAGGCGGTCGGCGACGTTGGGCGTCAGGCCGGCATGCAGGGCGCGGCGGGTCAGTTCGGAGGGCAGCACCACGCGCCCCTCGCTGAACGGATCGATCGCCAGCGGGCCTTCGATGGTGTCGATGCGCAGCAGGAAGTGCCCGGGAAAATCGACGCCCTGCACGGTCAGGCCGCACTTGCGCGCGACGTGCAGGTAGTAGACCCCAAGCGTGACCGGCAGGCCCTTGCGCCGCTCCGCCACGGCGATCACGCAGGCGTTGTCGGGGTCGTCATAGGTGAAGAGGTCGCCGGTCAGGGCCAGGTCGCCTGCCATGGCCTCGGCCAGCGCTTCCTCGGGACTTTCCAGGCGCAGGCGGTCGGTCAGGCGCTCCACGCCCAGGCGGGCCAGGTCGCGGGCGACTTGGGGGTCACGGCCGGGATCGTCGTGGACGGAGCAGGCGATGGCGGCTTCCAGCAGCGGAAACTCACCCTCGGGCGCACGCCCAGCCTCGCTCAATATTCCTTCGGCGTCCTCGCGGGTCATGGGGTCTGTTTCAAGCGCCCTTCCAGGCGTCGGGGCTGTGAACGGGAAGCCGGCCTGGCGCCAGGGCGACCAGATCGAGGCGAACCGCCAGATTTTGCAAGCTTGGCCGGCGCGCGGCGATGGCCTGTCCGGCGCGACGGAGGCGGTCGCGTTGCATCTGGGTCACGGTTTCGAGCGCGGCCTCCAGGGTCTGGCGCTGTTTCACCTCGACCACGGCCAGCACGCCGCCGCGCTGGGCCAGCAGGTCGATCTCGCCTTGCGGCGTGCGCAGACGGAAGCCGAGGATCCGGTAACCCTTGAGCATCAGCCATAACGCGGCCCAGGCCTCGGCTCGCCGCCCGGCCCGCCTGGCGGCGGCGCCGCGCGCCTGCCGGTCGGGATTCAAGCGGGTCGCTCCTGCTTGAGCTCCATGGCCCGCCGATAGAGGTCGCGGCGCGGCAGGCCCAGCGCCTTGGCGACCTCGGAGGCGGCCTCGGCCGGCCGCAGCCGGGTCAGGGCGTCAGCCAGGGCGGTGTCAGCGTCGGCGGCGGTGGCGGCTTCCTCGCGGCCGGGGCCGACCAGGATGACGATCTCGCCCTTGGGCGTGTCGCAGCGCGGATCGGCGGCGAGCTCGGGCAGGGTTCCGCGGATCACGGTCTCGTAGAGCTTGGTCAGTTCACGGGCGACGGCGGCTTCGCGCGGGCCGAACACGGCGGACATGTCGGCCAGGCTCGAGGCGAGGCGCGGACCGCTCTCGAAGAACACAAGGGTGGTGCGGATCCCGGCCAACTCCTCGAAGAAGGTGCGGCGCGCGGCGCTCTTGGGCGGCGCGAAGCCGGCGAACATGAAGCGGTCGGTGGGCAGGCCGGCGACCGACAAGCCCGCCAGCAGCGCCGAGGCGCCGGGGATAGGATAGACGGCCGAACCCTGCGCCACCGCCTCTCGAACGATCCGGAAGCCGGGATCGGAGACCAGGGGCGTACCGGCGTCGGAGACGAGCGCCACGCGCCCGCCCTCGGCCAGCACCGCCAGGGCCTTGAGGCCGCCACGCTCGGCGGTGTGCTCGTCATAGCGTTCGAGCTTCTTGGACAGGCCGTAGGCGGTCAGCAGCTTGGCCGCGACGCGGGTGTCCTCGGCCAACACCAGGTCGACGGCCGACAGCACGTCCAGCGCCCGCAGGGTGATGTCCCGCAGGTTCCCGATCGGGGTCGCCACGATGTAGAGCCCCGGATCTAGCGGGTTCTCGGACAGGGCGGGCGGGGGCGGGTGACGCGACATGGGGAACGCTTCGCCGGTTATCGCTCAGGTCGCAAGCCTGGACGTCACGTGGTCCAGGATCAGACGGCCGGCGGGGGTGGCGCGCAAGCGGTCGGGATCGGGGGCCAGCAGCCCCGCGGCGATCAGGTCGCGGACCTCGAGATGGACCGGCGAAAGTCCCAGGGCGCGAACCTCTTCAAAGCTTACGCCCTGTTCGATCCGCAGGCCGGCCAGCAGCCGCTCCTCGGCGACTTCGACCGGGGTGAGCCGCTCTTGGGTGGCGAACCCCGTGCCGTCCTCGCGCACGGCGGCGATGTAGTCGGCGGGCTTGGCGTGGGCGTGGGTGGCGATGCGCACACCTTGCCGGGTCAGGCGGCCGTGGGCGCCGGGGCCGACGCCGACATAGTCCGCGCCCGTCCAGTAGACGAGGTTGTGGCGCGAGCGCGCGGCCTGACCACGGGCATGGTTGGAGACCTCGTAGGCGGTGAAGCCGGCGGCCTCCAACACCGATTGGGTGGTTTCGAACAGTTCGGCGGCCACATCCTCGCCCGGTGGGACCAGCTGGCCGCGTCGGACCGCGCGGTCGAAGGCGGTGCCGGCCTCGATGGTCAGCTGGTAGGGCGACAGGTGCTCGGCTCCCAGCGCGATGGCTTCGCCTAGTTCCTCGCGCCAAGCCTGCGGCGTCTGGTTTGGCCGGGCGTAGATCAGGTCCAGCGACAGGCGCGGGAAGGTCTTGGCCGCCAGGGCGGCGGCGCGCCGGGCCGAGGCGGCGTCGTGATTGCGTCCGAGCAGGGTCAGCGAGGCGTCGTCCAAGGCCTGCAGCCCCAGGGACAGTCGGTCGACCCCGGCCTGGGCGAAGGCGGCGAAGTGATCGGCCTCGGCGTCGGTGGGGTTGGCCTCCAGCGTCACCTCGACGGGATCGTCCGGCGACCATAGGGACCGGGCCAGGGCGATCAGTTCGGCCGCCCAGGCCGGGTCCATCAGCGAGGGCGTGCCGCCGCCGAGGAAGATCGAGACCAGCCGCCGGCCGCCGGTCAGCTCGCGCTGGGCGCGCAGATCATCGGCGATAGCGGCGAACAACTCGGCCTGTTCGGCCTTGCGGCCCCGGTCGCGAAAGACGTTGAAGTCGCAATAGGGGCAGATCTTCGCGCAGTAGGGCCAATGGATGTAGAGCCCCAGCGGCGTCTCGGTCTGCGCGACCTCGCTCACAGCAGGGCGGCCTTGAGCTTGGCGAAGGCCTGCGCCCGGTGGCTGATGGCGTCCTTCTTGTCGGGATCCATCTCGCCAAAGGTGATGTCGTGGCCCAGCGCCTGGAAGATCGGGTCATAGCCGTGGCCGCGCTCGCCGCGGCCTGGGAACACCAAGGTCCCGTCGACGCGTCCCTCGACCACCACGGCCGGGCCGCCCGGCCAGGCGAGCGCCAGGGCGCAGGTGAACCAGGCGGAGAAGTCCTCGGCGCCGGCTTCCTCCAGCCGCGCTTCGACTTTCTTCATGGCGCCGACGAAGTCCTTTTCCGGCCCGCCCCAGCGCGCCGAAAAAATGCCCGGCTGGCCATCGAGGGCGGCGACCGACAGGCCCGAATCGTCGGCCAGCGCGATCAGGCCCGAGGCCTCGGCGGCAGCGCGGGCCTTGAGCAGGGCGTTGCCGGTGAAGGTGGCCTCGGTCTCCTCGGGTTCAGGCAGGCCCAGGCTGCCGGCGGTCACCAGCTCGAAGCGGTTGTCGAGGATCGCGGCCAGTTCGCGGGCCTTGCCCGGATTGTGGGTGGCGACCACCAGCTTCGCGCCGGGTTCGAGCTTCAGAGCCATTGGAAAACCTTCTGAAATGCGGGGGCGGCGGACCATATGCCGCCCGGGCTTCCGTTGCATTGCAAAAGTTTAACATCGTTTTTCGATAATTAGTTTGATCGAAAAGCGATGCGGCCATATCGAGTAAAGGCAGATTGCGGCACGTTACGCCCCGGCCGCTCATGGAGAGCCCGATGTTCCGCCCCGCGATGAACCTACCTGATCTCGCCGCGCCCGCGCCGGCCTTGGTCGGCGCCGGTGTGATCGCCTAGTCTCAGCCATGTTTCTTGGACGGAGGGCCGCGATGCGCGCCTTGGGGCCTGGCTCGGTGTCGAGCTTCCTGAAGATCATCTTGGATGTGGTCTTCGTCGCACTCTGGATCGGCCTCGGCGCCGTGGCGCTGATGATGCTCGCCGCCCTGCTGTTCAGCTTCAATCCCGACCTGATCGATAACTTCTCGATCCGCGCCGGCGACGCCGAAATCGTCTCGCGGGGGCCGGTGCTGCTGGGCGGCCTGGCCGCGGCGGGCCTCTACCTGGCCGGCGTGCTGGTGATCGTTGAGCGGCTGCGCAAGATCTTCGCGACCCTGACCGCCGGGGATCCCTTCCATCCTGAGAACGTGCGCCGCCTGCGGGTGATCGGCCTGGTGCTGGCCGGCCTGGAGATCGGCCGCTACGTGATCTATGGCCTGGGCATGTGGGCGCTGCCAGACGCCGACATCCAGCGGCCGGAGTTCAGCCCGACGGCCTGGTTCTCGGTGCTGGTGGTGTTCGTATTGGCCGAGGTGTTCCGCGAAGGCGCCCGCCTGCGCCGTGAAGCGGAGCTGACGATCTAGCCATGCCGATCCGTGTGAACCTCGACCGCGTGCTGCTCGACCGCCGCATGTCGCTGACCGAACTGGCCGACCGGGTCGGCGTGACCATCGCCAACCTTTCGATCCTCAAGACCGGCAAGGCGCGCGCCGTGCGGTTCTCGACCCTGGCCGCGCTCTGCCGCGAGCTCGATTGCCAGCCGGGCGACTTGCTCATCTACGAGCCTGGCCCCGATGATGGTCCGTCGGACGACGAGTTGGACTAGGCGCCGATCGTTCCAAGCTTCAGCTTGCCGAGAGCATAGGTCGTGAGGGAGTTGGGGCGTGACGGCGATGGCCCCCTGGGCTCGGGGTTGTGGCCCATGGCGCCTCGGTATTCCGCGCCATTCCATTCCTGGACGGCGCTTGGGAGCAGCGGCAGGTGGAAAAATACCTCGGCCGCAAACTGTAGGAATGGTTGGCGACGGCCTCGGTCGTCCCGAAGCGTGGCCTTTATGCCGCATCGCGGCATGCGCACCCAAAAATTGCAGCGCACCTGTCAAAAATGCAGGCGTAACCATTGATAACCCAGCGTCAGCCTTCTATATGCGCTGCAACAATTGCTGCATCGCACAAAGGAGAAGGACATGGCTCAAGCCGTTGAAAGCTTCATCGATCGTCTGATGGGTCCGTTCGCTCGCGAACTCGCCCGCATGCCGGCTTCGTCGTTCCGCTATCTGCTGAACGGCTTCTAAGAACGACATCCGGCGACCCTCGTCGCCGGCCGTACTGATTGATGATGAAACGCCGCTCCCGCCCCCGGAGCGGCGTTTTTGATTCTGCGACTAGCCGCCGGTGGCTTGCCGCTGCAGGACGCACAGCTCGCTGATGCCCTTGCGGGCCAGCGAGAACAGGCCGTCGAACTCTTCCTGGCTGAAGCCGCGCTTCTCGCCGGTGGCCTGGACCTCGACGATCGAACTCTTGCCGGTCAGCACGAAGTTGGCGTCGGCCTCGGCGTTGGAATCCTCTTCGTACTCCAGGTCCAGCACCGGCACGCCCTTGAAGATGCCGCAGGAGATGGCGGCGACTTGGTCGAGGATCGGGTCGGTGGTGATCAGACCCTCTTCCATCAGGTACTTGGTCGCCATGCGCAGGGCGACCCAGGCGCCGGTGATGGCGGCGGTGCGCGTGCCGCCGTCGGCCTGGATGACGTCGCAGTCGAGCGAGATCTGGCGCTCGCCCAGCGCGACCGGATCGACCACGGCGCGCAGCGAGCGGCCGATCAGGCGCTGAATTTCCTGGGTGCGGCCCGACTGCTTGCCTTCCGAGGCTTCGCGGCGGCCGCGGGTGTGGGTCGCGCGCGGCAGCATGCCGTATTCCGCCGTCACCCAGCCCTGGCCTCGGCCGCGCATGAAGCCGGGCACCCGGTCCTCGACGCTGGCGGTGATCAGCACCTTGGTGTGGCCGAACGTCGCCAGGCAGGAGCCTTCGGCATAGCGATTGACGCCGGTTTCAAGGGTCACGAGGCGGAGCTGGTCGACGGCACGTTCTGAGGGGCGCATTGGGAAACCTTGGCGTTGGGTCTGGCGTCTTGCGCCGGCGGGCTTATCCTAGATCAAAGAGGTTCAGTCCATGGCTCTGACCGAGCGCCGTCCCCTGTCGTGACCACACCGCTGCTTTTCCCCGGCCCGTCGCTCGCCGAGTTGGACGAACGCGCCCGCGAGATCTTCCGCCGCGTGGTGGAGGGCTATCTGGAGACCGGCGAGCCGGTCGGCTCGCGCACCCTGTCCAAGGGCGGCGTCCATCTGTCCTCCGCCTCGATCCGCAACACCATGCAGGACCTGACTCAGCTGGGTCTGCTGGGCGCGCCGCATGTCAGCGCCGGACGAATACCGACCCATGCGGGCTTGCGGCTGTTCGTCGACGGCCTGCTGGAAGTCGGCGACATCGCCGAGGACGATCGCCGCGCCATCGAGACGCGGCTGTCGGCCAAGGGGCGCAACTTCGAAGAGGCGCTCAACGAGGCTACGGCTATTCTGTCTGGCTTGGCGGGCGGCGCGGGCGTCGTCGTCAGCCCGGTGCGCGACGCCGGCGTCAAGCATGTGGAGTTCGTCTCGCTGTCGGCCGAGCAGGCCCTGGCGGTGATGGTCTTCGAGGACGGCGTCGTCGAGAACCGGCTGATGAAGCTGGCCGCCGGGGTCACGCCCTCGTCCCTGCAGGAAGCGTCCAACTTCATGAACGCTCGGCTGCGCGGGCGCACGCTGGGCGAGGCTGGGGCGGAGATCCGCACCGAACTGGACGCGGCCCGCCGGCAGCTCAACGAAGCCGCCGCCCGGCTGGTGGAGGACGGCATGGCCGCCTGGGGCGGTGGCGAAGACGCCCAGCGCGCGCTGATCGTCCGCGGCCGGGCCAACCTGCTGCACGAGCCCGAGACCCTTGATGACCTCGAGCGCGTGCGAATGCTGTTCGACGATCTTGAACAAAAGGAACAGCTTATCGGTTTGCTGGATGATGTCCGCGAGGCTCAGGGCGTGCGGATCTTCATCGGCGCTGAAACGCGACTCTTTTCCCTTTCGGGTTCCGCCGTCATCGCCGCGCCCTATATGACGGGCCGACAAAAGGTGTTGGGCGCGATCGGCGTGATCGGTCCCGCTCGCCTAAACTATGCCCGGGTCATCCCGCTGGTGGACTATACCGCCCGCGTCCTGTCCCAGGTGACGAACACGTAGAGGATTAGAAGATGTCCGACGATCAAACGCCGGCCGAAGAGTTCAACGAAATCGCGGACGCCGCGGCCGAAGAACTGCTGGCCCTGCGCGCCGAGAACCAGGCGCTGAAGGATCAGATCCTGCGGGTCGCCGCCGATGCTGAGAACACCAAGCGCCGCACCGAGCGCGAGGCCAATGACGCTCGCGCCTACGCCATCCAGAAGTTTGGCCGCGACCTGCTGACCGTCGCCGACACCCTGGCCCGCGCCCTGGCGACTCCGCACGAGAGCGCCGATCCGGTGCTGAAGAACTTCGTGGTCGGCATGGAAATGACCGAGAAGGCGCTGCAAAACGCCTTCGAAACCAACGGCCTGAAGAAGATCGACCCGGCCAAGGGCGAGAAGTTCGACCCGCACCAGCATCAGGCCGTGATGGAGCAACCCTCCACCGAGGTCGCCGCCGGAGGCGTCATCCAGGTGCTGCAGCCGGGCTATGACCTGCTGGGCCGGCTGATCCGCCCGGCCATGGTGGTGGTCGCGGCCAAGGGCTCCACCGGCGAAGGTCCGACCGGCGACGGCTCGAGCGGCGCCAACCCCTATGCGGCCAATGACGGCGAAGGCGCCGGCGGCTCCATCGACACCCGCGCTTAACGCCGTGGTTGATCTCGACACCACCACGGTCACGGTCCGCGAGGTCGCCGACGTTGTGGCGCTCGTCGCCATTGAGTTGGTCGGCACGGTGTCCAAGGACACCCAGCAGGCCGATGTCCGGCTCGAGGAGCTAGCGGGCCGGCTGATGGACTATGTCGAGGCCCTTCCCGAGGGCAATCAACGCCTGTTGATGGGCGCCATCGCCGAGACCTTGATGGCGACGGAAGAGGGCTCCTCGCCACCCGACTAGCCAGACCCCCCTCGCCCTGACGAAGTCAGGACGAGGGGGGCTGACGCGCATCTAACGCGTTAGAAAAATTGACCGATTTCGAGCACGAGCGTAGGCTCCGCCCTAGGTCATAAGGGATCGGAAACGTGCTGGCTGGGTCACAGACTCGCCGACGTGCTCTTGGGCAGTTCGCCGCGGCTGGCGGTGTTCTGTTGGCGGGCCGCGCTGTCGCCTTCGCCCAGGATCCGATCCCCGCCATTCCGCTCGCGCCGGTCCCGCCCGCGGCTCCGGCGCTTGCCGCCGATCCCGACGAGCCCCCCACCCAGATCGCGGTCACCCGGGAGCTGTTCGAGCAGGTCACCGCGCCGGTGATGATCAACGGCAAGGGGCCGTTCCGTTTCATGGTGGACACCGGAGCCAATGTTTCCTGCGTCTCCGAGAGCCTGGCGGCTTCGCAGGCCCTGCCACGCGGACGCGAACTGATGGTCAATACGATTGTCGGGCGCCGTGCTCGGCCCAGCGTGATGATCGATCGACTCGATATCGGCACGCGCAGCCGCAAGAACGTCGAGGCGCCGGTGCTGCCGATGGGCGGGTTCGACATTGACGGCGTGCTGGGGATCGATTGGCTGAAGGGCCAGCGGTTGGTGTTCAGCTTCGCTGGGAACACCCTCGAGATCACGAAATCGCGCCACGAGAACAGCGGCCACAACCGGGTGGTGGTCCCGGCCCGCCGCAAGTCGGGGCAGCTCACCATCGTCGACGCCGACATCAGTGGCCGGAAGATCAGCGCCATGATCGATTCCGGCTCGCAGTACTCGCTCGGCAACACCGCCTTGCGCAAGCTGATCGAACGGATCGACCCGACCGCTCGCCAGAACGTCGTCAATGTCAGGATGATCTCCATCGCCGGGGAGTCCTTCCATGGCGAGCAGCTCGCCTTGCCGTTCATCCGGCTAGGGGGGCTGACGCTCGGCAATGTTCCGGTGGTCTTCACCGACATGCCGATCTTCAAGCTCTGGGACCTGCACGACACCCCGACCATCATGCTCGGCATCGATCTGCTGACCCAGTTCACGACCGTCGCCGTCGACTTCGGACGTTCCGCGGTGCGCTTCGACATAGCATCTGGCTGATCATCCCCTATCAGTTGCCGACAGCCCCTTTCCCGCGCCGGGATTTTGGCTAATGTCGCAAGTCCCTCCAGCGTTGGGGGCGACGACGCATAGATGCGTCGGCGCATGGAGATTCGGACGAGACCATGAAGCTTACGATCGAACGGGCGGCGCTGATGAAGGCGCTGGGGCATGTGCAGAGCGCCGTCGAACGCCGCAACACCATCCCGATCCTGTCCAATGTGCTGCTGTCGGCGGAACGTGACCGGCTGACCTTCTCAGCCACCGACCTCGACATGGAAATCATCGACGAGGCCCTGGCCCAGGTTGATCAGCCTGGTCAGATCACCGCGCCGGCCCACACCCTCTACGAAATCGTCCGCAAGCTGCCAGAGGGGGCCGACGTCTCCTTGAGCTTCACGGGCGAGGATCCGCGCTTGACGGTCGCGGCCGGCCGTTCGCGCTTCAACCTGCCGGTGCTGCCGGCCGGCGACTTCCCGGTGATGTCGTCCGACGGCCTCTCGGCCGCGATCGCCGTCGATGTCGGCGACCTGATCCGGCTGATCGACAAGACCCGGTTCGCGATCTCCACCGAGGAGACCCGCTATTATCTGAACGGCCTCTATCTCCACACCGTGGTCGACAACGGTGTCCAGAAGTTGCGCGCCGTGGCCACCGACGGTCACCGCCTGGCGCTCGCCGAGATGCCCGCGCCGGAAGGTTCGGCCGGGACGCCCGGCGTGATCGTGCCGCGCAAAACCATCGGCGAGATCCGCCGCCTGCTGGATGACGCCGGTGAATCGGTGGACCTGCAGGTCAGCCCGCAGAAGCTGCGGCTTGATTTCGGCGGCGCGGCCCTGACCTCCAAGGTCATCGACGGCAACTTCCCCGACTACAGCCGCGTCATCCCCAAGGGCAACGAGCGGG
>NZ_JAURWM010000083.1 GCF_030654915.1 Phenylobacterium sp.
CCCGCTCGTCGTAGCAGCGCTGCAGGACGTCGACGGAGAGCCCCTTCAGCATGGCCACCCGCTCGCGCAGGGCCGATTCGAAGTCGAGCTCGCCGCGCATGGCCCGCTCGGTGATCTCCGAGACCTTGTCCTTCACGCCGGCGAAATCGGCCAGTTCGTCGATGCATTCGCAGCCGATGATGGTGGAATCCATGTCGGCGATCAGCAGGCGCTTGCGGCGGCCGTTCCAGGGCTGGACGCAGGCGTCGATGGGCAGGCCCTCCAGCGCGTTCGCCACCGCGATGCGGACCGGCGCGATGGCGTCCGCCTCGAGCGAGAGGTCGATGGCGCCGGGGCCCAGGACGCGGGGCTCCTTGACGCGGGCGCGGGCGCCTGCGAGCGCTGTGGTGATCGGGCCGATGGCGGCCTGGGCCGCATCTGGCGTGGGACTGACGAGGGTAAGGGCGAGCTGCATGGAGCCCCGCATCTGGCTGATCGCCGGGCCCACGGCAAGCGGCAAGTCGGCCCTGGCGCTGCGCCTGGCCCAGAAGATCGGGGCGGAGATCGTCGGCGCCGACGCCCTGCAGATCTATCGCGACCTGCGCGTGGTGACCGCCCGCCCCTCCCACGAGGAGGAGGCCTGGGTCCCGCATCACCTGGTGGGATCCGTCGACGGCGCCGACGGCTGGTCAGTGGGAACCTGGTCACGGGCGGCGAGCCAGGAGATCGCCGAGATCACCGGGCGCGGACAGGCAGTGGTCGTGGTCGGTGGCACCGGGCCCTATTTCCGCGCCCTCACCCACGGCTTGGCGGAGATCCCGCCGACACCGCCGGAGGTGCGCGACCAGGCCGCCATCGATTACGAGACGATGGGCGAGGTCGCCTTCCGCCGTCGGCTGGCCGAGGCCGATCCCGCCGCCGCGTCGCGGATCAGCCCCGGCGACCGGCAGAGGCTGGTGCGGGCCTGGGAGGTGTTCGCCGCCAGTGGCGTCTCGCTGACCGACTGGCAGGGGAGGACCGACCCTGCCCTCCCCGCCGGAAGCTATTCAGCCGTCGCTTTGGAGCCGGACCGCAAGGCGCTCTACGACCGATGCGACGCTCGGCTGGAGGCGATGATCGCCGCCGGCGCCTTGGAAGAGGTGGCCGAGTTGATGGCCCGGAACCTGGACCCCGCCCTGCCGATCATGAAGGCGGTGGGGGTGCGGGAACTGTCGGCTCAGCTGCGCGGTGAACTGACCCCGGCCCGCGCGTTGGCCGCCGCCCAGCAGGAGACCCGCCGCTACGCCAAGCGTCAGTCCACCTGGCAGCGGGGGCAGATGAGCGACTGGCCGCGCGTCACGGCGAGCGACCCCGACGACCAGTGGAGGCAGTTTCTTGCGCTGAACCCCGGCTTGACGCCCTGACGGGGGCATGGCATCAGCAGGGACCTTCGTTTCTGGAGAATGCTCGTGCGCGAGATTCTTGTACTTGTATGGCGACCTGTCGCGGACTGACGATCACGTCAGTCTGAACAAGGTCGCTTGCACCGGGCCCCCAGAGGGCCTTTTTTATTGCCCCACACCAGGCTCCCCGAAATGACCGCCCACCAGACCACCATCGAAGCCGATATTGAAACCCTGACCGGCGCTGAGATCGTCGTCCGCGCCATGATCGACCAGGGCGTCGAGGTGCTGTTCGGCTATCCGGGCGGCGCGGTGCTGCCGATCTACGACGCCCTGTTCGAGGAGACGCGCCTGCAGCACGTGCTGGTGCGCCACGAGCAGGGGGCGACCCACGCCGCCGAGGGCTATGCGCGCTCCACCGGCAAGTGCGGCGTGGTCCTGGTCACCTCCGGCCCCGGGGCCACCAATGCAGTCACCGGCATCGTCGACGCCCTGATGGATTCCATTCCGATGGTGGTCATCACCGGCCAGGTCGCCACCCACCTGATCGGCACCGACGCCTTCCAGGAGTGCGACACGGTCGGCATCACGCGGTCGATCACCAAGCAGAACTACCTGGTGAAGTCGGTCGAAGAGCTGCCGCGCATCATGCACGAGGCTTTCCACATCGCGACCTCAGGCCGTCCGGGCCCGGTGGTCATCGACATCCCCAAGGACGTGCAGTTCTCCCGCGGCGCCTATCAGGGCCCCAAGGCGGTGAAGCACAATCACGAGTACAGCCCGCGCACCAAGGGCGACGTGAACAAGGTGGCCGAGGCCGCCGCCCTGATCGCCGGGGCGCGCAAGCCGATCCTCTATACCGGCGGCGGCGTCATCAATGCGGGCCCCAAGGCCTCCCAGCTGCTGCGCGACTTCGCCAAGCTGACCGGCGCGCCCGTCACCTCGACCTTGATGGGTCTGGGCGCCTTCCCGGCCTCCGATCCCGCATGGCTCGGCATGCTGGGTATGCACGGCAGCTTCGAAGCCAACAACGCCATGCACGACTGCGACGTGATGATCGCTGTCGGCGCACGGTTCGACGACCGGGTGACCGGCCGTCTCGACGCCTTCGCGCCCGGCTCGAAGAAGATCCACATCGACATCGACGCCTCGTCGATCAGCAAGAACGTCCGCGCCGATATCGGCATCGTCGGCGACGCCGGCAGCGTGCTGGAGGACATGATCGCGGTCTGGAAGCAGCGGAACCTGGCCACCGACAAGGCGGCCATGGACGATTGGTGGCGGCAGATCGAAGCTTGGCGCGCGCGCCAGTCCTTCCGCTATCGGCCCGACACCAAGCTGATCAAGCCGCAGTACGCCATCGAGCGACTGTACGAACTGACCAAGGACCGCGAGACCTTCATCACCACCGAAGTCGGCCAGCACCAGATGTGGGCCGCGCAGTACTATCACTTCGAGCAGCCCAACCACTGGATGACCTCCGGGGGCCTTGGCACCATGGGCTATGGCCTGCCGGCCGCGGTCGGCGTGCAGATGGCCCACCCTGACGCCCTGGTCATCGACATCGCCGGCGACGCCTCCGTGCAGATGACGATGCAGGAGATGTCGACGGCCATTCAGTACGACCTCCCGATCAAGATCTTCATCTTGAACAACGAATGGATGGGCATGGTCCGCCAGTGGCAACAGCTGCTGCACGGCGAGCGCTACAGCCACTCCTATTCGTCCAGCCTGCCGGACTTCGTGAAGATGGCCGAGGCGTTCGGCGGCGTCGGCCTGCGCGCCGAAACCCCCGACGAACTGGACGACAAGATCCGCGAGATGATCGACGTGCGCAAACCCGTGCTGTTCGACTGCCGGATCACCAAGGAAGAGAACTGCTTCCCGATGATCCCGTCCGGCAAGGCCCACAACGAAATGATCATGGCCGAGGACACCCGCGACCTCGGCACGATCATCGACGACGCCGGCAAGCGGCTGGTCTGACGCCCTTGGCCGGCGCCTCGTGCGCCGGCCAACGACCGCGCTCTACTCGCTGTAGAAGAACCGTTCCTCGGCGATCTTGCCGTTCTTGACGGTGTAGACCCCGACCTCGTCCATCTTGATCCGCTCGCCGGACGCTTTCTGGGTCAGGTCCATCTTGAAGCGCACAACGAACTGGTCGCCGTTCACATAGGGCCCCTCCACTTCCGAGGCATGGATCTCGTGGGCGTCGGCCCACCATTCGCCCTTGCCACGCACGGCCTCCTTGCCGCGCATCTGCGCCATGTCGCCGGGCATGGCCTCGACGCTCAGCACGTCGTCGGCCCAGTATTTCTCGCCAGCCTCGTTGAACTTGCCCGCCTTGCAGAGGGCGACGAGGTCGTTGGCGATGTCTTGTGTGCTCATGACTGTCAGCTCCGGGGTTGGGACCGGACCGAGCGACCCGGCCCGCCGATTCCGGTCACCAAACGACGTTCTGCGCAAGTGCGCGCGTCCCGGCTCGACCAGTCGCGGCTTGCCCGTCGCGCGCGCATGTGAGACGTCCTCGGCGACCGACGTTTAGAGAGCCCGCATGTCCGACGCCCAGCCCGCCTCCGTCTATGATCTTAGCCACACCGAAGAGGTCGAGAATCTCGCCACCTTCGCGATCCTGGTCGACAACGAACCAGGCGTGCTGCACCGGCTGGTCGGGCTGTTCGCCGCCCGCGGCTACAACATTGAAAGCCTGACCGTCGCCGAGACCGATCGCCGGGCCCACACCAGCCGCGTCACCATCGTCACCCGCGGCGCGCCCCACGTGCTGGAGCAGATCGAAGCCCAGCTCGAGAAGATGGTCGCCACCCGCCACGTGCAGGACATCACCCGCGATCCCAACGGCCTGGAGCGCGAACTGGCGCTAGTGAAGGTCAAGGGAACCGGCGCCGACCGCGTCGAGGCCCTGCGCATCGCCGACATCTTCCGGGCCAAGGTGGTGGACACCACCATCGAGAGCTTCGTTTTCGAAATGACCGGCGCCTCGACTAAGATCGACAAGTTCGTCGAACTGATGCGCCCGCTGGGCCTGGTGGAACTCTCGCGGACCGGCGTGCTTTCCATCACAAGGGGCGTCGACGCCATGTAGGGAGGGCGCAGATTGGTCCGCGTGCCTGCGACCATCTTAAGCCTGCTCAGCCTCGCAGTTCCGGCCTGGGCGCAGACTCCAACGCCTGCCCCTCCGGCCGCCTCCGCCGACGCCTGGCCATGGCCCCCGCCTGATCCAAAGAGCTGGTGGGACGAGAAATGGCCGGTCCCGGCTGAAGCCGCCGATCCACTGGCCGGACGCCGGCTAGGGCGCAACGAACCGGTCATTGCGATCGACAACGGCTACGATCCGCTGCTTTACCGCCTTTGGGCGTTGCCCCCCCTCCAGAACCAGATCCTACGCGGGGGCGAGATGATCCTCGAAGTCGCGATCCGTCCCTCGACCTCGGCGCGCCAGAGCCTGATCCGGGTGATCGTGCGGCGCGACGGCAAGACGTTCGTTCAGGCCAGGGCCGGGCTCGGATGTTGCGAACCCGGCATCGCACGTCGGGTGGGGTTTGACGCCGAACTGCCGGCCGGTTCCGCCGCGAAGTTCCTGGCGCTGCGCGCAGACCCCCTATGGGAGGCGCCGCGCGAGGTCAGGGTCGCCGAGGCGGCGGACTCGGCCGACGCGCTGTGCATCGACGGCACGTCCTACGACTTGACGCTGGTGGCGCCGGGGAAGTCGCGCTCGGTTCGGCGCGCCTGCGACAGCGCCGAGGTCGGCCAGGCCGCTGACGTGCTGGAGGCCGCGTTCGGCGCGGCGCTGGGCCATGAGCCCCGCTTCGATGTGATCTATCCGACCGGGGCCAGCTTCACGGCCGCCCGCTCGGCCTATCGGCAACTGATCGCCGAGGGCGGACAACTGAAGCCCGCCCCCCATTCGCGACCACAACCGCCGACGTTCCAGCCGCCGGCGGTCGAGGAGCCTGACAAAGCTTCGACGCCCTAGCGCAGGACGCGGAAGCGATAGATGGCGCCGGCGATCACCGCCCCAATGGCCGGAGCGACGAAGAACAGCCAGAGCTGCGAGAGCGCCTGGCCGCCGACCAGCACCGCCGGCCCGAAGCTACGCGCCGGGTTCACCGAGACCCCAGTGACCTGGATGCCGACGATGTGGATGACGGCCAAGGTGATGCCGATGGCCAGGCCCGCGAACCCCACTGGGGCCTCCGCCGAGGTGGAGCCGAGGATGACGATCAGGAAGATCGCGGTCATCACGATCTCGAAGATCAACGCGGCCTGCATCGAGAACTCGCCCAGATAGCCAGGTCCCCACCCGTTGTGACCAAGGCCGCTCGCCACGCCGGCGATGGAGGCCAGGATGCCGGCGCCGACCAGGGCGCCGCTGAACTGTGCGACCCAATAGACGAGCATTTCACGAGCGCTCATCCGCCCGGCGATGAAGACCCCCAGGCTGACCGCGGGATTGATGTGGCATCCGGAAATCGAGCCGATCCCGTAGGCCATGGCGACAATGGCGAAGCCGAACGCCAGGGCGATCCCCAGCTGGCCGACATGTTCCGCGCCCAATACGGCCGCGCCGCAACCAAAGAGCACGAGCGTAAGCGTACCGACAAATTCAGCGACGAACTTCTGCATGAGAGTGCCTCCAATTTGATTCGAGGCTAACTCATGGTTGAGATCGGAGATAGCGCACTCGCACGAACCACGGATCGACTGCTAAGCTGAAGCGGTAGACCGCCCCATTTGATTATCAGCGCGACGCATAAGCGCACCTAGGGAGTCAAAATGTACAAGCACATCCTCATCTCGACCGATGGCTCGGAAGTCGCCCAGAAGGGCCTCGATCATGGCCTCGCCCTGGCGAAGGCGATCGGCGCTCAGGTGTCCATCATCACCGTCACCGAGTCCTTCCCGGTCTATGCCAGCGCGGGCGCCGGGGTCGGCGCAGGTTGGGTTCCGATCGAGATGGCGGACTACGACAAGGTTCAGGACGAGTTCGCGAACCGCGTCTTCGCGGCCGCAAAGCAGGCCGCCGAGCAACACGGCATCGCCGTCGAGACCGTCCACATCCGCAATGCCCAACCCGCTGAAGCGATCATCGAGACCGCCAAGGCCCGCGGTTGCGATCTGATCGTCATGGCTTCGCATGGCCGCCGCGGCCTGGGGCGCCTGCTGCTCGGCAGCCAGACCTCCGAGGTGGTGACGCGCAGCCCCTTGCCCGTGCTGGTGGTGCGCTAGCGGCGGGGCGCGGCGGAAGGATCTGGCGTCAAATTCCAGAAGCCCTTCAAAAACCATCGCCGCCACCCTATACTAGTCATGTCGGGTTTCGGCCCGACTATAGGGATAAACGCGCACATAATAAGCGGACTGGACCCGGGTGCGATTCCCGGCGGCTCCACCAATCTTCCCCGGTCGTTATCGCCGGTAAGCATGGGGCCGATCAGCATCGACAGACGTCTAAAGGTGTTGCTTTCTCTCGGCTTGGCCCACCGTTTCGGGCCTTAATCTAAATGCGAACGATAACTTCGCTGAAGAAGTCCGTTTGGCCGCGTAAGCGACCCGACAGATTTCGACATAAACTCCTAACGTCTTAGCAGCGTTAGGCGGGGCCCGGAGGGGGCCTTCCAACAGAACCCCTCCACTTTCCTTACAATTCTCAGCGATTTGCCCTCATCTGGCGCGCGAGCCGCCTTGCGCGCGGACGCCGAAACGCTACCCTCCGCGCCAGAATTGTTCCCCCGGAGTTTCGATGGCCCAGGACCCGCCGGCCCAAGACCAGATGCAGTACGAAGCCATGGCCCAAGAGGCCCTGCGCGGCGTGGTGAAGGCCGCGCTGAAACGCGCCGCCGCGCCGGAAGGCCTGCCCGGCGCCCACCACTTCTACATCACGTTCAAGACCGAGGCGCCGGGCGTGTCCGGTCCGAACGACCTGCTGGGCAAGTACCCGGACGAAATGACCATCGTCCTGCAGCACCAGTACTGGGACCTCGCGCCGGGCGAGACCTTCTTCTCGATCACCCTGAAGTTCGGCGGCCAGCCCAAGCGGGTGTCGGTGCCCTATGCCGCAGTGACCCGGTTCTACGACCCCAGCGTCCAGTTCCTGCTGCAGTTCGAGACGCCCACTTCCAACACCGCGACCCTGCCGGTCGCGCAGGAAGAGCCGGCTGAGCCGCCGGCCGAGACCGATCCGGACGCCCCGAACGTCGTCTCGCTCGACACCTTCCGGAAGAAGTGAGCCCGCGCGAATGACCGACGTCGCCGCCCCCGAACCGGAAGTCCTGACCGACGAAGCCATCCTGGCCCGTTTCCAGCGCTCCAAGAACCAGCCCACCGGCTCCCAAACGCTCGGCTTCCGCATCGTCGCGGTCAGCCAGGCGGACAAGTCGGTCGAGGTCGAGTTCGACGCCAAGGCCGAGCTGCTGCTCAATCCGATGAAGCAGATCCAGGGCGGCTATCTCTGCGCCATGCTGGACGAGGCGATGTCGGTAGCCTGCATGGTCGCCTCGGGCATGACCCATGTCGCTCCGACCGCCGAGATGAAGACCACCTTCTTCCGCCCCGGCGCGCCGGGCAAGCTGAAGGGGATCGGCCGGGTGGCCAAGTGGGGCCGGACCATCGCCTTCACCGAGGGCGAGCTCTACGACGCCGACGGGCGACTGCTGGCCAAGGCGACGGGGACGGCGGTGCCCACCCCCTTCCAGCGTTACAAAAGCTAGCATGCCCGGGCGCGCGGGCCTCGCCAGCGCACTCTTCGCCCTAGCCCTGAGCTGGGCCGGCCCGGCGTTCGCCGCCCCGCCAGCCGAGAACCGCACCTTTGGCGACTGGGCCGCGGTCGTCGTCGCCGGAGATTTCCACGGAAGCAACGGCGGTCGCACCGAAGTCTTCGACAACGCCCGCCGCGACGTCTTCAGGGAGCTTCAGCGGATCGGCTTCTCGCCGGCTAACATGCGCCAGTTCTCGGTCAGGCCGGGGCGCTACAAGGATCGGCCGCTGAAGGCCGACCCGCGCATCATCTATGAGACCCTGTATGACCTGTCGGACAGGGCCAAGTCCGGCTGCCTAGTCTACTTCACCTCGCACGGCTTACCCGAAGGCGTGCTGGTCGACGACAAGATCCTGACGCCCGACCTGCTAAACAGCATCCTGGACGCCACCTGCGGCGCTCGTCCGACCGTGGTGGTCATGTCGGCCTGCTTCTCGGGCACGTTCGTAAGGCCGCTGGCCAGCCGAAACCGGATGATCCTGACCGCCGCCCGGCGCGACCGCACCTCGTTCGGCTGCGGAGAGGACAACACCTATCCATTCTTCGACGACTGCGTCCTGAAGTCGAGCAAGACAGCGCGCGACTTCGTCGCCCTGGCCTCGGCGGTGAAGACGTGCGTGGCCCAGCGCGAAACCGCCGAGGGCATGAAGCCGCCCTCTGAACCGCAGATTTGGATCGGCGGCGAACTGCGCCCCATGCTGCCGCTCTATGCCTTCCCCACAGGCCCGCCGCCGGGCGATTGAGCCCCGTTCACCGCCGAAGTCGAACCGCTCTAGCGTGCTGCGCGTGAGGCGCCCTACAAAGGGACTCACTGGACAATGGGGCCAGCGGGTATTCGTCCATGCATTTGATCTTCAAGGCGGTCTTCGCCGCGATCCTGGCTGTCTCGGCCACATCCAGCGTAGCTCAGGAGAGCCCTCCCGCGCCCCAGGCGCCGCCCCCGCCCGCCGCCGGCGCCAATGCGGGCGGACCCGTTCCCTACACCAGTCTGCCGCGCTCGCCCGCGCCCCGCCCGAAGGCGCTCGTCGCCGCCGCGCCAACGACGGCTGCGGCCCCCGCGACGACAAGCTCAGCCCCGATCCCCGCCCTGCCCGTCACTCCAAGCGGCGCGCGCTTGGCGCCCGGTGAAGCCCTGCCGCCGGCCGAACTTGAAGCCTTCGTGGACGGCGTGGTGCGCGAGGCCATGGCGCGCGAGCACATCGCCGGCGTGACGGTCTCGGTCGTGCAGAACGGCCAAGTGGTGCTGAAGAAGGGCTACGGCTTCGCCAGCCTGTCGCCGGCCCGCAAGGTCGATCCGGACAAGACGCTGTTCCGCATCGGCTCGATCTCCAAGACCTTCACCTGGATCGCGCTGATGAAGGAGATCGAGGCGGGGCGCATCCGCCAGGACGCCCCGATCAACCTCTACCTGCCCGAACGCATCCAGGTCCGAGACCAGGGCTTCCGCACGCCGGTGCGGGTGATCAACCTAATGGACCATTCGCCCGGGTTCGAGGATCGCGCGCTCGGTCATCTGTTCGAGAAAAACTTCGAGCGCGTGCGGCCGATGGCCGAGTACCTGCGCCAGGAACGGCCCCGCCGCGTCCGCGCGCCGGGCGAAGCCTCGGCCTATTCCAACTACGGCGCGGCCCTGGCCGGCCAGGCGGTGTCCTACGTATCGGGCAAGCCGTTCGAACGGCTGATCGATGAGAGCATCTTCCAGCCTCTCGGCATGACCAACACCAGCTTCCGCGAACCTCATCCGGTCAAGGCGGGTCTGCCCGCCCCGATCCCCCCGCGCCTGGCCGCCAACATCTCCGACGGCTACCGCTGGACCCCGACCGGCTTCGCCGAGCGGCCCTTCGAGTTCATCAGCCAGGTGGCGCCGGCCGGCTCGGCCTCCTCCACCGCCGCCGACATGGCCCGCTACATGCAGCTCCTGCTGAATGGCGGAACCCTCGACGGCGCGATCATCTACGGCGCTCGCGCGGCCCAGGCCTTCAACACCCCGATCCGCAAGACCCCGGCTGGGATCAACGGCTGGCGGCACGGCTTCATCGAGTACAATCTGCCGGGCGACCATAAGGGCTTTGGGCATGCCGGCGGCACGCTCTCGTTCCTGTCCAACATGGTCGTCGCGCCGGACCTCAATCTTGGCGTCTTCGTCAGCACCAACACCGAGACCGGGGGCGAACTCGCCAACGGGCTCGCCGCGCAGGTGGTTCAGCAGTTCTACGTGCCGCCGCAACCCTTTCCCCGCGCCGGTTCAACGGCGCTCCGGGATCGCGCCGGCGACTTCAGCGGCTACTATGTCGGAACGCGCCGCGCCTATCGCGGGCTGGAGGGCATGGTCGGCCTGCTGATCGGCGGGGTCGATGTGGCGGTGACGCCGGAGGGCCGTCTTGCGGTCGCTTCAGGCGGCAAGGTGCGCACCTTTGTCCCCCAGGGCGATCTGTCGGAAGGCCGCTTCATCTCGACCACCGGCGCGGACCACCTCGCCTTCTCGATGTCCGGCGGCCGCGCCTACGCCTTCCAGACCCCGCTCGGCGAACAGACCTTCGAGCGGTCCGGGTTCTGGAAGCGCCCGATCACCCTGCTCCTGTTTGCGCTTCTGAGCGGCGCGGCGGCGATCGTGACCATCGCTGGCCTCTTCCTGCGCAATCGGCGTGAGTTCCGCGAAACCCCGGTCCAGCGACAGGCCAGTCTGATCCAGACCAGCCAGGCCGTGCTTTGGCTGGCCGCGCTCGCGCTCTTTGGGCTTTGGGCTTCGGGGACGAGTGATCTGGCGAGCGTCATGTTCGGCTGGCCGAGCGGCTCGCTGATCATCGCCTCGGCGTGCGTCCTGGTGGCCGCGTTCCTGACCCTGCTCAGCCTGATCATGCTGCCGGCGATCTGGCGTGGCGGGCGCCGAGTTGATTCGTGGAGCGGCCTGCGCAAGGCGTCGTTTACTTTTACGGTTTTGGTCTATGCGGCGTTTTCACTCATCCTGGGGCTCTGGGGAACCCTAACCCCCTGGAATGGCTAAGCTTCTCTGATCGAGCCTAGAAATTCCCTCGCGAATTGAGGCGCTAAGGCGGCAAAACTTAAACACGTCGTTTACCAAGCACTGGGTAAATCCTGCCTAGCGGCGGGCGAGTAGGCGTCTCTTCCGCACATCCCCGGGAAGGACGTCCGCGTTGAATAGCTTCGTCGCCGCCCTGCAAAAGTTCGGTATCGGACGGCTGGCGGCATTCCTCGGGATTGGGGCCGGCGTAGCCGCGGCGTTGGTCGCCCTGACCATGAATTTGGGCGAGCCGAAGGCGCTCCTCTATTCGAACCTCGACATCAAGGAAGCCGGCTCGATCACCGCCGCCCTCGACCAGGCCGGGGTCAAGTACGAGGTCAAGGGCGACGGATCGACCATCATGGTCGGCCGCGACAAGGTCGCCTCCACCCGGTTGCTGCTGTCCAGCAAGGGCCTGCCGACCTCGGGGTCCGTCGGATACGAGATCTTCGACGAGGCCAACGCCCTCGGCCAGACCGACTTCGTGCAGCAACTGAACCGCCAGCGCGCCCTGGAAGGCGAACTGGCCCGCACAATTCGCGGCCTGGACGGCCTCACCTCGGCCCGCGTTCATCTGGTGCTGCCCAAGCGCCAGCTCTTCGAGGAACAGGCCGAGCAGCCTTCGGCTTCGGTGACGATCACGGTCGGCGGACGCCCTCCCTCGCCAGAGCAGGTCCAGGCGATCCAGAACCTGGTCTCCAGCGCCGTACCCAATCTCAAGCCCGGCCGCGTCACCGTGATCGACCAGCACGCCAAGACGCTGTCGACCGGCGAGGACGGCTTTGGCGGCCAGGCCGCCGACGGTCGGCGCAGCGAGGTCGAGCAACGCATCGCCAAGACCGTCAAGAACTTGGTCGAGGGCGTGGTCGGCGCCGGCAAGTCCCGCGTGAACGTCACCGCCGACCTGAACCTCGCCCGCATCACCGTCCAGCAGGAAACCTTCGATCCGGACGGCCAGGTGGTGCGCTCGGAATCGGTCAACGAAGAGAACAGCCGCGAGAACCAGCCCGACGCCAACGGCGCGGTGACGGCTAGCGCCAACATCCCGGGCGGCATCGGCGCCAATGGCGAGACCCTGAACCAGTCGGCCAGCGGCCGGACCGAGTCGACCACCAACTACGAAATCTCCAAGACCACCCGGACCGAGATCCAGGAACCGGGCGACATGAAGCGCCTGTCGGTCGCCGTCGCCATCGACGGGATCACCGCGCCGGGCGTCGATGGCAAGCCAGGCGCCTACACGCCGCGCTCGGCCCAGGAGATGCAGCGCATCGAACAACTGGTCCGCACGGCCGTCGGCTACAACGCCGATCGCGGCGACCAGGTGACCGTGGTCAATGTCCGCTTCCCGGTCGCCGAGGCGGGCGGCGGCGTCGAGACCGCCAATCCGCTGATGGGCTTCGACAAGAACGACATCATGCGCGCTGTCGAACTGGCCATCATCGCCATCGTCGCGATCCTGATGATCCTGTTCATCGTCCGCCCGCTGCTGAAGCCTCCGGCTGGCCGCGGCTTGCCGGCCCTGGCCTCCGCCGGCGGCGCGGGCGTGACGCGCCTGGTCACCACCGAGGTCGACCCGGCCACCGGCCAATCGCTCGCCCTGCCCAACCCCTCCAACGAGTTGGAGCAGCGGATCGATATCGCCCGCATCGAGGGCCAGGTGAAGGCCTCGTCGGTGAAGCGTGTCGCCGAGTTCGTCGAAAACCACCCGGAGGAGTCGGTCTCCCTCCTGCGCGCCTGGCTGCATGAGACAACATGAACCCGCGTATGAAGGCCATTACCGACCCCGCTAAGCTAAGCGGCCCCGAGCGGGCCGCCATTGTCCTTCTCGCGTTGGGCGAGGACCACAGCACCATTTGGGAACAACTCGACGACGAGGAGATCAAGGAGATCTCTCAGGCCATGGCGGGGCTCGGCACCGTCTCGTCGGCCGTGGTCGAGCAACTGCTGGTGGACTTCATCTCCGGCATGTCCGGCGCCGGGGCGATCATGGGGTCGTTCGAGCAGACCCAGCGCCTGCTCCAGGCCTTCCTGCCGCAGGACAAGGTCGACACCCTCATGGAGGAGATCCGCGGTCCCGCGGGTCGGACCATGTGGGACAAGCTCGGCAACGTGAACGAAGCGGTCCTCGCCAATTATCTGAAGAACGAATACCCCCAGACGGTCGCGGTGGTGCTGTCCAAGGTGAAATCCGAGCACGCCGCCCGTGTGCTGGCCGCGCTGCCGGAAGACTTCGCGCTGGAGTGCGTGACCCGGATGCTGCGCATGGAGCCGGTCCAGCGCGAGATCCTCGACAAGATCGAACAAACGCTGCGGACCGAGTTCATGTCCAACCTGGCGCGCACCTCCAAGCGCGACAGCCACGAGATGATGGCCGACATCTTCAACGCCTTCGACCGCCAGACCGAGGCGCGCTT
>NZ_JAURWM010000086.1 GCF_030654915.1 Phenylobacterium sp.
TCAGCACGTCGGATTCGCTGAACTCCTGCATCGAGCCCTTGTGCATCACGAGTACGGCGCGGTCGCCGCGCTTCTCCAGCCGGCCTTCGTCGGCCGTATAGGTGGTGGCCGAGCTGCCGCTCTTTTCGTGGTGGATGAAGAGGTTGTGGATCAGGCCGGTCGCGTCCACCGACTGGGCGTAGACCGTCAGTCCGGGCGCCGGATTGGTGAATTCGCCCTCGCGTATCAGCGTCGAGGCAAGATCGGTGCGGACATTGAACAGTGTCTGGCGCATCTCGCGCGCCGCCATCGGCTGGACCCATAGGTTCACCGCCAGGGCGATGATTGTGATGATGCTGGCCAGCCGCAGGGCGGGGGAGATGACCCGCCAGCGGCTCATGCCGCCTGCGTAGCAGACCACGATCTCCTGCTCGGTGTGCAAGCGATTCATCGCCACCAGCGCGGCGACGAACACCGCGATGGGCAGCACCATGTTCAGCAACTGGGGCATCGCCAGTAGGGTGACCTTGGCGAAGACAAGAGCGCTCTGCCGCTGGCTGACGATGATGTCGAGCGCCGAAAGGCTCTGACTCAGCAAAGCGACAGCCGTCAGGGCCGCCGTGGCCAGCACGGTCGGTCCCAAGAGCTGGCGAAACAGATAGCGGTCGATCAGGTGCATTTTTTAGGGTTCACCCAGGGATTATTCGCGCCCCGAACGTGAACCTGCTCTAAATCATGCGTCGCTGCGTCATACAACCGCCGCTCGCGCGGCTGGACAAATCGAGACTGGCCCGCCCCCGCGGCCAGGCTCGATCCTTGTTTGTACGCGGCCCCTAATTTGTCTGGAGTTCGAGGGATCATGCAGATCGAATTCGTTGCGGCCGGCGCCGCGCTTGGCGAGAAAACCGTCCTGGCCTTGGTCGTCTTCGAAGGCGGCCTGCTGTCAGGCGCGGCGGGGCGACTGGATACGCAGACCGGCGGCGCGCTCGGCCGCGCCATCGCGGGCGCGCGCTTCAGCGGCGCCAAGGGGCAGGTGCTCGATGTGCTGGGGGCTGGCGGAGACGCCGCCCGGGTGCTGCTGGTCGGCGCCGGCAAGGCCGACGGCTTTGACGACGTCGCCGCTGAGCACGCCGCGGCCTCGGCCTATGGTGCGGTGAAGGCCTCGGGCCTGACCACCCTGCGCGTGGCGTTGCCGTCCGATGACGCCGGACTGGCCGCCCGCGCCGCGCTGGGCGTGCGGCTGGGGTCCTATCGCTTCGAACGCTACCGGACCAAGGAGGCGGCGGACAAGAAGCCGTCGATCGTGAAGATCCAGGTCGTGACGGGCGACGAGGCCGCGGCGCGCGCCGCCTTCGCGCCGCTCGCGGCCCTGGCCGACGCGATCGCCTTTTCGCGCGATCTGGTCTCCGAGCCGCCGAACGTGCTCTATCCGGAAGAGTTCGCGCGGCGCGTGAAGGCGCTTGAGACACTGGGGCTCGAAGTCGAAATCCTCGGCGAGGCCGAAATGGCCAAGCTGGGCATGGGCTCGCTCCTGGGCGTCGGCCAAGGCAGCGTCCGCGACAGCCAGTTGGCGATCATGAAGTGGAACGGCGCGGCCGATCCCAAGGCCCAGCCCATCGCCTTCGTCGGCAAGGGCGTCTGCTTCGACACCGGCGGCATCTCGATCAAGCCGGCCGACGGCATGGAGGACATGAAGTGGGACATGGGCGGCGCGGGCGCCGTGGCGGGTCTCATGCACGTGCTGGCTGGCCGTAAGGCCAAGGTCAACGCCATCGGCATCCTCGGCCTGGTCGAGAACATGCCCGACGGCAACGCCCAGCGCCCCGGCGACGTGGTCACCTCGATGTCGGGTCAGACCATCGAGATCATCAACACCGACGCTGAAGGCCGCCTCGTGCTGGCCGACGCCATCTGGTACTGCCAAGACCGCTTCAAGCCGAAGTTCATGGTCGACCTGGCGACCCTGACCGGGGCGATTATCATCAGCCTCGGCAACGACTATGCGGGTTTGTTCTCCAACAATGACGAACTGTCGGGCAACCTGCTAGCGGCCTCGGACGTCGAGGGCGAGCCGCTGTGGCGCATGCCGCTGCCGGCGCAGTACGACAAGAACATCGACTCGGTGATCGCCGACGTGAAGAACGCCGCCGGTCGTCCGGGCGGCTCGATCACCGCGGCGCTGTTCATCCAGCGCTTCGTGAACAACGTGCCCTGGGCGCACCTGGATATCGCTTCGACCGCCTGGAAGAAGCCGTCCACCGTGCCGACCATCCCCGACGGCGCGACCGGCTACGGCGTGCGCCTGCTGAACCGGATGGTCCAGGACAAGTACGAAGGCTAAATACGGTCCCTGTCCCTCCCGCCTGGGAGGGGCGGGGGCGCTTAGCTCTGCTGGCGCTGATGCGGCTGTTGGGATTGAGGGCGGCATGAGCGAAACCCCCTGCGATGTCTGGTTCTACCATCTGGAGCGGTCGGACCTGGACGAGGTGCTGCCTGAGCTTCTGGAGCGGACCTTGTCGCGCGGCTGGAAGGCCGTGGTGCGGACCCGTCAGACGGATCGGATCGACCATCTGGACGGCTGGCTCTGGGCGTACCGCGAGGAGAGCTTCCTGCCGCACGCGCCCGACAGCGAGCCGGGCGCCGCGCGTCAGCCTATCCTGCTGACCACAGGTTTCGAGAACGCGAACGGCGCCGACGCACTCTTTTTAGTTGATGGTGCGGACCCGGGAGAGCTTGCCGGATACACCCGTTGCGTGGTGCTCTTTGATGGCCGCGACGAGGCTCAGCTCGCCGTCGCGCGAACCCAATGGAGCGCCGTGAAGGCCAAGGGGCACCCGGCCTCCTATTGGAGGCAGCAGGCTCGAGGATGGGAGAAGCAGGCATGAAGAAGATACTGATGATCGGCGCGGCGATGATCGCGCTGTCCGGCTGCGTCAGCGAACCGCCGGCCCCGCCGCCCATGCCGCCGCCGCCGCGGCCAAGCCCGCCGACTCCGCCGCCGACCGATTCCAAGGATCAGTGCGGCGCCGCCGCGGCGCAGAAGTTCGTCGGCCGTCCGCGCAGCGAGATTCCGGTGCCGGTGCGCCCGGACAAGCAGCGCGTGCTCTGCACGACCTGTATGGCGACCATGGACTTCCGCGAAGACCGGCTGAACTTCTTCTACGACGCCGACACCGGCATCGTGAAACGGGTCACCTGCGGCTAAAACTTCGTGACGCAAGAGGTGGGGCTCGGCGCCGCCTCTTGCGAGCGAGTTATTTCCGCTTGCGGAAGATGTGCCTGAGCGCGGCGATACCCGCGGGGGCGAGCAGGATCAGCACCAGCAGCAGATAGACGATACGGGCTTCGTCGGGCATGGGCTCAGTGCTCGTCGTCGTTGGGGATGTTGAGAAGCACCCCGCACGCCTTGCAATGGACCGCGTCGACGTCGTGCCGCTGCAGGCCGCAGGTCGGGCAGGGGAAGCGTACCTTGTAGGGCCGGAAGAGCGCCTGGGCCAAACGCACGAAGAGCGTGATCCCCGTCAGCATGGTGACGATGGAGATCACACGTCCCCAGGTTCCGGGCAGAGTGATGTCGCCAAAGCCGGTCGTCGTCAGGGTGGCGATCGTGAAGTAGAGCGCGTCGATATAGCCGTCGATGCCCTCGGTGCGGGCGAAGCTCGTATAGACGAAGCCGGTCATCACGAAGATGAATGTGATCAGGGTGGCCGCGGCCCGTGTCACGTCTTCCCAGCGTGTCTCGTCATAGCGCCGGCCAATGGTCCGCCAGAAGAAATCGGAGTGGACCAAAGTCCAGAGCCGAAGCACCCGCAGGAAGGCCAGGTTGAAGAGCCAGAATGGGAACAGCAGGGTCAGCAGGACGAACATGTCGATCCAGGTGACGGGCCGCCTCAGCCATTCGTCGATTTTTTCGGACGCGAAGGCGCGGGCCACGAGGTCTGCCGCCAGGATGAGCGCCATCGTATAGTCTATGAACAGGAAGGCCGGCGTCTCGCGCAGCAGCGGCGTGGCGATGAAGAAGGCGATCATCACCAGGTCAATGGCGATCACGGTGAGGCGAAACCGGACCGACTTGGCCGAGTGGCCAAAATAGAGTTCGTGCAGCCGCGCCCTGATGCGCGGCGCGCGGCGGCGTTTTCCAGGATCGGGAAGCGACTCTGCGTCAGTGGACATGAGGCCACCTTAGATTTCGATGGTCACGGTGGGGAGTGAATTTCCCCCGGACCCGGTGACAGGGAGGGGCGCGATGCGCCGCTCTACGCCGCCCCCTCACCTTACCTCTCCCTCGGGAGAGGAATTTTCGCCTCAGGCGTCGACCTTGACGGCCTCGTAGGCTTCCACGGCGTCGAGCCATTCCTGCTCGGTCTTTTCGAGCGTGGCCTGGGCCTGCTCGCGCTTGCGGCCGAGTTCGGCGGCCTTGGCCGGGTTCTCGGTGAAGACCTTGGGGTCGGTCAGAGCCTTGTCCAACTCGGCGACGGCGGCGGTGGCGCGGGCGAGGGCGGCCTCGGCCGACTCGGCGCGGCGGCGGGCCGTTCCGGTGGGAACCCTGGTCTTGGGCGGGGGCGGGGGCTTGGGAACCTCCATCGGTTCGGCCGTGCGGACCTGGGTGGGGGCCTTGCCGGCCTGCTTGGCGCGGTCGATGACGAACTTGGCGTAGTCGTCCATGTCGCCGTCGAACGGCGCGATGCTCCCGTCACTGGCCAGCCACAGGCGGTCGGCGACCAGTTCCATCAGCGAGCGGTCGTGGGTGATCAGGATGACGGCGCCCTCGTACTCGTTCAACGCGTCCAGCAGGGCGCGGCGCGAGTCGATGTCGAGG
>NZ_JAURWM010000089.1 GCF_030654915.1 Phenylobacterium sp.
CACCTAGCCTCTCCCGAGGGAGAGGGATGGGCCTCGGCGCCCTTAGTCGACCACCTTGAAGCGGCCCTTGTCGAAGAACCGCAGCACCTGCTCCAGTTCGTGGCCGCGCTTCAGGATCATGCCGCCCTGACCGATGACCGACCAGGCGCCCTGCCGGCGAGCCAGGGCGGGGCGTTTCTCGATACGATAGAGCGGCGCCTCCGAGGCGCGGCGGAACACCGAGAAGACGCAGGCCTCGGTGGTCGAGCCAATGCCGTAGTCACGCCATTCGCCGGCGGCGACCATGCGGCCGTAGAGGGTCAGGATACGGCTGAACTCCCGGCGTTCGAAGAAGACCGGAGCCGCCCTTGGGGGCTGATATTGCGGATCGAGCGCCATCGGATTGGAGCCTAGACCCAATCGGCGCAGTCCGACAATCTGCCGCCCCGCGGGTTTTACCCCGTTGCGCCAACGACACGGCGTCGGCGAATTCTAAATCAACCGTAATGTCTCGCCTTGGAAAGACCTTATTTCGGTCCTTCGCCCGCCTGATCCGGCTCCGATAGTCTCATTGTCGGTTGGTCGGAACCTGCTGGTCCCGGATCCTGAACAGCCCCCCCAGCCCCCCTGGATCGTGGGATTTGGCCAGCCGACGCTTCTTCATAGAGCACACCCCAATGCAAGCCCGCGCGGTCCCTCCCCCCTCCCGCGCGGGCTTCGCTGTGTCTGGCCTATACGTTTCTTGAAATGCAGGCCGGAACCCGGCGCAGCCCTAGTTCTTCCGGGCGGCGCCCAGGATGCGGCCGCCGTCCTTGGCCTGGACCAGAACCACGGTGGCCAGGCCATCGTCGCCGGCGCTTGGCAGACGGTAGGCGGTGGGGCGTCCGCGCCAGGCGCCCAGGCGCTGGATCTCACGGACCACATTATGGTGCGCGACCGTCTGGCCGCGATTGTCGCCCTTCTTGACCACCACGTCCTGCTCGCGCGGCTCGTAGCGCACCA
Organism: Phenylobacterium sp.; assembly: GCF_030654915.1. GTDB lineage: Bacteria > Pseudomonadota > Alphaproteobacteria > Caulobacterales > Caulobacteraceae > Phenylobacterium. The sequence goes on from NZ_JAURWM010000089.1 coordinate 982, forward strand.
GCCAGACCTCGGCCCCGCCGCGCGGAACCCGTCCCGATCCGACGTCGACGCGGCGCGCGCCGATGAAAGCCATGTCAGGTGAAGGGATGTCCGACTTCGCGGCCTGGGCGACCAGGCGGTCGACCTTCTCGGTCTGCAGGCCGCCGGCCTGGGCGTGACCGTCGATCACCATCTGCGGCGTATAGGGCTCGCGCAGATCAAGGCGCGCCACATAGGCCTTCTGGCGATCAGTGAACTCAGACTTGGCGAAGGTGTCCGACCAGCCGAGATAGTCCCAATAGTCGACCGGGAAAGTGAGCGCGAGGACGCCCTGCCGCTCGGCCAGCTTGCCGAGATAGGCGTTGGCCTCCCCACAGGAGGCGCAGCCCTGGGCCGTGAACAACTCGACCACCACCGGCGACTTCGCAGTCGCGGCAAGCGGCAGGGCGCACAGGAGGAGGCTGAAAAGCGCGGCCTTACGCATCGTGGCGCAATTAAGCGGACTTCCCTGCGGTTTGGGCTTCAACAAGGTGTGACCAGCTTGAGGATCAAGGGTTGGAAACGACGGAGGGGGCCCGCGACGGCGGACCCCCTCCACCATTTCGTCGTCCCCCTCCCAGGTGCGGGAGGGGTCCGGCATCGGCCTTAGGCCGCCGAACGCGCGAGGTTGCGCAGGACGTAGTTCAGGACGCCGCCGTTCTTGAAGTACTCAAGCTCGGTGGGCGTATCGATCCGGCAACGGACCGGGAAGCGGGCGATGCGGCCGTCCGACGGACGATACATCTCCACCGTCAGCTGCTTGCGGGGCGAAAGCTCCGTCAGGCCGCGGATGGTGACGATCTCTTCGCCGGTCAGACCCAGCTTCTGCCAGCCTTCCTGGGTGAACTGCAGCGGCAGAACGCCCATGCCGACCAGGTTCGAGCGGTGGATACGCTCGAAGCTCTCGGCGATCACCGCGCGCACGCCCAGGAGCTTGGTGCCCTTGGCCGCCCAGTCGCGCGACGAACCGGTGCCGTATTCCTTGCCCGCGAACACCACCAGCGGACGACCTTCGCCCTGGTAGCGCATGGCCGCGTCGTAGATCGACATGACGTCGCCCGACGGGAAATGCTTGGTCACGCCGCCTTCGATTTCCGGCGTGATCTTGTTGCGGATGCGGATGTTGGCGAAGGTGCCGCGCATCATGACTTCATGATTGCCGCGCCGCGCGCCGTACTGGTTGAACTCCGAGGTCGGAACCTGGTGATCGCGCAGGTACTCGCCGGCCGGCGAGGAGGCCTTGATCGACCCGGCCGGGCTGATGTGGTCGGTGGTGATCGAGTCGCCGAACACGCCGAGTACGCGAGCCTCGACGATGTCGGTGACCGGCGCCGGCTCCATCTGCATGTTTTCGAAGTAGGGCGGGTTCTGGACGTAGGTGGAGCCCATGTCCCAATCGTAGGTCTGGCCG
>NZ_JAURWM010000090.1 GCF_030654915.1 Phenylobacterium sp.
TGCCAGCGACGATCTGCACCCGGTTGGTTTCGCGCTTGAGACGCTCGACCGCCCGGGAGACGTCGGCGTTATGGCCATGGGCGGTGTCGATCACCACCACGTCCCCGCCAGCATCGACCAGGGCCATGGAGCGCTCATAACCGGTGTCTCCGACCGTGGAGGCCGCGCCGACCAGCAAGCGCCCTTGGGCGTCCTTGGCGGCGCTTGGATAGGCCTGGGCCTTCTCCATGTCCTTGACGGTGATCAGCCCGACCGCGTGATAGTCGTCGTCGACGACGATGATGCGTTCGATCTTGTGCTTGCGCAGCAAGTCCCGAGCCTCGGCCTGGGTGCAGCCTTCGCGGACAACGATCAGGTTGTCCTTGGTCATCAGTTCCTTGGCCGGGATGTCGTCGCGGCCTTCAAAGCGCATGTCGCGGTTGGTCAGAATCCCGACCAGCTTGCCCGAGCCGCGCTCGACCACCGGGAAGCCCGAGATCTTGCGGCGCGCCTTGATCTCCCGAACCTCGCGCAGCGGGGTGTCGGGATGGATGGTCAGCGGATTGATGACCATGCCGCTCTCGTACCGCTTCACTTCGCGGACCTGATCGGCCTGCTCCTCGACGGTGAGGTTCCGGTGCAGCACGCCCAGACCGCCGGCCTGAGCCATGGCGATAGCCAGACGGCTCTCGGTGACCGTGTCCATCGCGGAGGACACGAGAGGGATATTGAGACTAATTTCGCGGGTGAACTTGGTGGTCGTATCCACCTGGGTTGGCATCACATCCGATGCGCCCGGTTCCAGCAAAACGTCGTCGAAGGTGAGACCTTCGCGAATGTCCATGTAAGGCTCCATTTTGCGAGCCGCGTATAAGCCCTCTGGGGCGCCTCGGGCAAGGGCAGGTTCCAGTGTAATCATGCCGCAGCTTCCTCTTTTTGGGGTTGGAGCCGTCTTTCGAGGCCGAAAGTCATGGAAAACATCACCAGGCAGAGCCCGGCGGACAGGGCGAGCGCCATGCGCGGCGACTCGGCCAGGGCGAATCCGTAGAGCGCTCGAAGCGAAGGCGATGGTCTGGCTAGGCCCAACACCAGCATGATCGCTGTCTGGGGTGCGCGTGGTCCGGTGAGCTTTTCCGCCATTCCGAGCTTGTGCGCCGCTTGAAGAATTGAGGAAACCGACATATTCGTTCCTCGATGTTCGAAAATCTCACATCAGCGCCGTTACCTTCGCTGAACGCCCTGCGCGCGTTCGAGGCCATGGCGCGCACCGGCCGCGCCACCCTGGCCGCCCAGGAGCTGAACGTGACGCACAGCGCGGTCAGCCGTCAGGTCAAGGCGCTGGAGGAAACCCTCGGCGTTCGGCTGTTCACTGGACCCAAGCACCGGCTGGAATTGACGGAGGCGGGGCGCGGCCTGTTGCCGGCGCTGACCGGAGCCTTCGATCAGATCGCGACGGCGGTTCGGCAGACGCGCAGCAGCGGCGAGGACCTGCACGTCGCGGTCAACGCCAGCATCTCGGTTAAGTGGCTAATCCCGCGGCTAAGCGGCTTCGCCAGCGCCCATCCCAGCGTGCGCCTGCATCTGGCCGAGCTGCCCTCGCACGCCACATCCTATCGCGGGGCGCATGCGGTCGTGCGGATGGTGCCGACCAGCCGCCTGGCCGACCCCGACGCCACAAGCTTCATCCAGAGCCACCTAGGCCTGGTGATGTCCCCGGCCCTGGCCGAACGTTTCGCCGACCATCCGTTGAAGGCGCCACGGTTGTCGGCCCAGACCCACCAGCAGGGCTGGGCGATCTGGGCTGCGCTGGTCGGCATGGAGCTTCCGCCCTCGCCAGAGCAGCCCTTCGCCCATCTGCACTTCGCGATCGACGCCGCCATCGCCGGGCTGGGTGTCGCGGTCATGCCTTGGCCGTTGGTGGCGGACTATGTGCGCAGCGGCCGGCTGGTCGCCCCGTTCGGCTTCCGCAAGGCCGAGAGCGCGTTTGCGCTGCTGGCGGCGCCGGGCGCGTCGAGCCGCGCCCTGGATCAGTTCCGCAAGTGGCTGGTGACAGAGGGCGGCAAGACGCCCCCTGCTCCCGTCTATCGACCCTTGAAGCCGGTCGCCACGAGGTAGACCTCGGATGAGTCAGCGCGGCTGGCCTTGGGCTTGATGTGGCGCACATCGTCGAACTTGCGGTTCAGTTCGCCGATAATCTCGTGGGTCTCGCCGCCCTGGAAGGCCTTCGATAGGAAAGCTCCGCCCGGCCGCAGGACGCTGACGGCGAAGTCGGCCGCAGTCTCGATCAGGGTCATGATCCGCAGGTGATCGGTGCGACGATGGCCGACCGTGTTCGGCGCCATGTCGGACAGCACCACGTCTGGCGGTCCGCCAAGCAGTTCGATCAGCATCGGACCGCAGGCCGGATCGGTGAAGTCCATCTCCAGGATATGCGCGGGCGAGAGCGGATCGACCGGCAACAGGTCGACGCCGACGATATTGGTCACGCCCCGTTCGATCGCCACCTGCGTCCAGCCGCCAGGGGCTAGGCCCAGGTCGATCACCCGCACGCCCGGCTTCAACAGCTTCAGCTTGTCGTCGAGCTCGGTCAGCTTATAGGCCGCGCGGCTGCGGTAGCCGTGGGCGCGGGCCTTGGCGGCGAATGGATCGTTGATCTGGCGCGACAGCCAGGCCTGGGACGACGGCGTCCGGTCCTTCGCGGTCTTGAGGCGCTTAGGCGTAACCCGGCCCTCTTCGGATCCACCCGTGGGTGGCTTGACCATGCGTTTGCGGGGCGGCTCTGTCATTCAGGGGCGTTTACAGGGGAAGCGCCGCCCGATCTACGGCCGCGACGCCGACGCCGCCGCTTGCGCTTGGTTCCCTCGCCCGACATCAACGACATCAGTATGCCTTCGCGCAACCCACGGTCGGCGACCCGCACCCGTGAACAGGGCCAGAGTTCCTGCACGGCCTGGAGGATCGCGGCCCCAGCCAACACCAGATCGGCCCGGTCCGCACCGATGCACGGCTGCTCGGCGCGCTCCTGAGCGCTCAGTCCCAGCAGCGTTTGGGCGGCGGCGTCGCATTCGCCCCGGGTCATCCAGATCCCGTCGACCTGGCTGCGGTCATATCGACGCAGTCCCAGGTGCATGCCGGCGAGGCTGGTGATCGCGCCCGAGGTGCCGACCATGTGCGCGCGATCCTCATCGAAGATCGGCCGCAGAGGATCGGCGTGGCGGAACTCGCGGATCTCATCCTTGACGGTCTCAACCATGGCTCGGAACCAGGTCTCGGTGGCCACCGGCCCTTCGGGGAAGCGCTCGGCCAGCGTGACGACCCCAATGGGAATGGAGAGCCACGCCTTGATCGGCAATCGGCCAGCGGCGAACTTCGCCAACTCCGTCTCTAGCCCGCCCGCCGTCAGATCGACCCAGGACAGTTCAGTCGACCCGCCGCCGACATCCACCACCAGAGCCGCCTCGGCCTTGCGGTCGAGCAGGTTCAAGCACCCCGCGACGGAGAGTTGAGCTTCCTCACGCGGCGTAATGATCTGTAGTTGGAGACCGGTCTCGGCAGCCACGCGGGCGACGAACTCAGCACCGTTCTCCGCGCCCCGGCAGGCCTGGGTGGCGATCGCCTTTAGCTTCACCACCTTGCGGCGACGGATCTTCTCAGCACTGACCCTCAAGGCCGCGAGCGCGCGATCCATGGCCGCGTCGGACAACCGACCGGTCTGTGAAAGCCCTTCACCCAGCCGGACGATGCGCGAATAGGCTTCGACGACTCGGAAGCCGCGCCCCGACGGGGTGGCGATCAACAGGCGACAATTGTTCGTACCGAGATCGAGTGCGCCGTAGCAGGGCGACTCGGCCGCTTCGGCTGAATTGTGCTTTTCGGCTCCTGTAGCCGTCTCGAGATCAAGCGCCATCGTCACCGGCTTGGTGGCCGGAACGCTTGTAAATCAAGGATCTGGAGCGCGTTCTTCAAGAACACGCTCAACAGCGTCGCAGTCATTGACCGCCATCCGTCCCTTTGAGGCGCCGACACGACACCTCATTTCAGGAGAGACTGTAGCAAGCTGGTTCGCCTCTCGGAAGGCACGCCCTTGCACATGCGAAGATGAGCGGTACGTTCACCTCCCAGTTAGGCGCCAAGGTCTAGAATCGTTTCTATGGACGCTCGTATAGAAAAACGTGGAAGCGACACGGTCACGCCGCCGGCGGTTCTCGCCGAGCCGCGCTTGGCGAAGTACGCCATCGGCCAAGTCGTGAGACACCGTCACTACCCCTTCAGGGGCGTGATCTTTGACGTCGATCCCACCTTCTCGAACACCGAGCAGTGGTGGCTCTCCATTCCGGAGGAAATCAGGCCACGCAAGGACCAGCCGTTCTACCATCTGCTGGCCGAGAACGATGAGAACGCCTACGTCGCCTATGTCTCCGAGCAGAACCTGGTGCCCGACGACAGCGGTGAGCCGGTGGGCCATCCCCAAGCGTCGCTGATCTTCGAATCCTTCAACGAAGGCCAGTACACGCTGCGCCCGCGGATCAGCCACTAGGGCGGTCCGCACGGGCGTTTCAACCACGGCCCGGTAGACGCAAACTTTCACCAGGCCGCCTGGATTTCGGCGCACAGTTCGCACGGAACTTTCGCGAATTTGCGCTCATTCTATCGGCATGAGCGCAGATCACATCGCCGCTGGCCCGCCGCCCGGCGCAAGGCCCGATTGGACCATCGACCACGACTGGTCGGCCTATTCGCAGGCCGAGCATGATGTGTGGACGACGCTGTACGAGCGCCAGGCAGGGCTGCTCCAGGGCCGCGCCTGCGACGCCTTCCTGAAAGGCCTCGACGCCCTGGATCTGCACCGGGGCGGCATTCCCGACTTCTCACGCATCAATGAAGAGCTGACTCGGCTCACCGGCTGGAGCGTCGTGGCGGTGCCGGGCCTCGTGCCAGACGAGGTGTTCTTCGAGCACTTGGCCAATCGCCGATTCCCCGCTGGCCGGTTCATCCGCAAGGCCGACCAACTGGACTACCTGCAGGAGCCCGACGTCTTTCACGACGTCTTCGGCCACGTGCCGATGCTGACCGACCCCACCTTCGCCGACTACATGCAGGCCTATGGTCAGGGCGGCATGCGCGCGCTGGGTCGCGGCCAATTGCATAATCTAGCCCGGCTCTACTGGTACACGGTGGAATTTGGCCTGCTCGAAACCCCGGAAGGCCTGCGGATCTACGGCGCCGGGATCGTTTCAAGCCTGGCGGAATCGATCTTCGCCCTGGATGATCCCTCACCCAACCGGCTGGGTTTCGACCTGGAGCGGGTGATGCGCACCCCCTACCGGATCGACGACTTCCAGCAGGTCTATTTCGTGATCCCGTCGCTGAAGTCGCTGTTGAAGGCCACCTTGCAGGACTTCGCGCCAATCTATGAGCGCCTGAGCCAGGCGCCCGACATCGCCATCGACGAGATGGCGCCGGGCGATCGGGTCTTCACCTGCGGCACCCAGGCCTACGCCCTGGCGGGCGGACGGCTGGCGTCGGCCTAGCCGCCGGCCTTTTCCCGCGCCATCAAGGTCTCGATGCCCTTCTGGATCTCCAGCCGTTGGGCGGGCGTGAAGACCCGATAGTGCTGAGCCTTAGGGCCCGACGCCGCACTGATCTCACCGTCGGTCACATAGATGAAGCGCCCCTGGAAGGCGCCGGTCACCGGCTGACCATAGGCCATGCGGATACCCTCCAGCCGCACGGCGCAGTTCTCCAGCGTATCGACGTTGGGCGCGACGGGTTTGAAGTCAGGCTTGCCATTCATGCCCTCGACCATCCGCCAGCAGACGCCTGGATGGCCTGGCGCGGTCAGCGGCTTCTCGCACCCGAAGAGCCCGGCGCTCGCGACCAATCCCAGCAAAAGCCTGCGCATGTCGGCCTCAGTAGTCCCTGCGCCAGCGGATGGCGAGCTTGCCGTCTCCCTGGCTGGCGATCTGGGAAATAATGGAGAGGTTGCGTCCAAATCGCCACTCGACCTGCGCCGACGGCCCATCGCGGCCGCCGCCGGTGATCTCCAGATAGACGTTCTCAGTCAGATATTTGCCGCCGGAAACTGTGACGCCAGACTCATCCCCTCCGGCCAAGGCCAGTCGGTCGAGCCCGGCGAAGCTGCGCAGGTTTCCGATGACATCGAAGCCCCCGCCGCCGGCCATCGACGACAAGGCCGAGGCGAGTTGGGCGGCCTCAAGCGGAGACAGCTGGGCCGCCGAGCGACCGAACAGCACCTGCGACAGCACCTCGTCCTGCGGCAGGACCGGCGTGGAGCTCAAGGTGATCTCAGGCCGCGCCGCCGTGCCCTGGATCCGCACCACGGCGGTCAACGACGGGTCTTCGCGAGTAGCGGTCAAGTCGAGCCGGATCGTCTGCGGCGTGCTGCCCAGATGGACCACGCTCCGATCGTCAAACTCGAAGCGTCGCCCCGCGAAATCGTACTCACCGCGAACCACGCGCGCCGAGCCGGTCAGGTTAGGCCGGGCGGTCGTGCCGCTGACATGCGCGTCGAGAGAAAGTTCGACATCGAGCCCCCTGCCCCGAACATAGATCCGGCGCGGGGCTCGCAGCCGCACGTCGAGCGCCACGGCCAAGCCCCTTCGAGCGACCGGTTGCAACGATTGCGACAGGTCCTTGGGGCGATTGATCTCCACCACGTCGATAGTGACCACCCCGGCCGGCGTGGACATGTTCGGCGAGACGTCAGCGCGATCGATGGTCAGGTCGCCCCCCAGCCGCACCTGACCATTGGCGGCGCGGTCGAGGGACGCCTGCCCCGAGGCCGAGGCGGTAGCCATGTCGTTGTCGATCAGCCGAAACCCCTTGAGATCCAGGCGGAAGGTCGAGGCCCCCTCACGAAGCAGGCTGATCCTGCCGACGCCTGAAAGCGCTCCGCCGTGACCGTCGGCCGCGGTCGCCTGGGTGATGTCGATCGCGTTGTTGGCCATGGACGCGCGCAAAACCACCTCGGTCAGCACCAGGCCGGTCGCCCCATCGACGAACCGCCCGCCGTCCACCTGCGCCGTACCGGTCGCCCTCGGATCGTTGAGCGTGCCGCCCAGGGTTCCCTTGAGCTGCACATGCCCGGCGAGTTCGCGCTCGCCGCTGGCCAGCAGCTCCCACAGCGGTTTGACCTCGCCATCGGCGAAGAAGTCCCCGCGGATCGGACGGTTGCGCACGATCGCGATCCGGAATGGATTCGCGCTCGCCTCGGCGGGCAGGACCACATTGGCGTTGGCGCGCAGGCCCTGTTCGTTGGTGACAGCGGCGTTCAGCGTAACGCTGTCACCAAGCAGCCGGGCCTTCACCACACCGTCCATGCCCAGTTCGCGAGGCGAACCACGACCACGGGCGTCGTCAAGCTCGGCGCTGAGCGTGCCCTCCAACGCCTTGCCGCGACCGGTCAGGGTCAGGACGCCGTCGGCCCGGCCGGTCAGGTCGGGATTAATGATGTCTAGGCCCAGCTTCTCGACCTGGGCGCGAATGCTCGTGACGTCCTTGGCCAGCCGCGCATCGAGGTCGATACGTCCGCCGTCCGCCGCCGCCAGTCGCAATTTGGCGCTGCGTTCATCGCCCCCGAACCGGACCATCGCGGTCTCGGTGGTCTTAAGGACGCGCGCGCCAACATTGCCAGAGCCATCGAAGCTCAGCGCAAAGCCGGGCTTGACGGCGGCCAACGATCCGCGCCCCTGCACGCCCCATTCGCCGCTGCTGGCGACGCCTTCGAGATCGATAGCATAGGGCAGACGCGCCATTGGGCCGTCAGCGGTCAAGCTGCCCTTGCGAACCGCGAACTTCGCGCCCGGCAGAACAGCGTCGGTCGCGGTCAGGTTCAAGGTCGCATACGGGCCGCCGGCCACATCGACGATCTTCACCGCGCCGGACACCACGCCATTCTCCAGGAACGCGCCCTCGACGACACGGAGCTGCAAATTGGCCGCCGACGGCGTGCTGCGCCGGAGTGCGACCGAACCTTCCGCGGTCAACCCGCCAGCGTTCACCAGCAGCTCGGATAGATCCACCCCGCCGCGCGGGAACCGGAACGCCGAGCGGGCCTGGGCCGGTCCGTAGTCGCTGGTCGCTGTCAGGGCGACGACGCCGCTGGAACCGTCGGCGCGTCGCAGGAAACTCAGTGTGAGATTGGCGTCCTTCAACGGCAGACGGGGCAGATCAATGGCCTCGAAATTGGCCAACAGGTCGGCGCGTGGCGCACCGATGCTGCCAGTGATCGCGCCGGAGCCCTTGGCCTTGCCGGTGATCTCCACCGGCCCGGCGCGGAATGGCCCATCTGCGGACCAGTCCAATTTGAAGCGCAGCGCGCCGTCCGCCCCCAGCACGCCGGCCGTCTCGGCCCGAAGCGCCGCACCGTTCAAGGTCCCGTTCGACACCGAAACCTTGCGCCCCTCGACATTCGCCTTCAGCTGCAACCTCGGCGCTGCGCCCAGCAGGCGATCGAGTTCGGAGAAGCCGGACGCGAAGCGCGCGCCTCTCGCGTCGAGGCTGAGGTTCCATGGCCGCCCCGCCCGTGCTTGGACCGCCGACCAGTCGGCCGATAGCGAACCGCTCGCGCCGCTACGAGCGGCGGCGAGGTTCGAGAACTGCGCCTGTCCCTTGAAGTTCAGCCCGCCCAGCAGATTTCGTCCGCCGCTTGCGTTGACCTTCAGCCCCGCGCCAGTCGCCTGCAGGTCACGCAGCAACAAACGGCCATCGGCCAGCCGGGCGGCGTCGAACGCCGCGGTCGGCCGCGCGCCCAGCAGGGCCGCGGCCAGGCCGGCTCCCCGTCCCCCGGCGCCGGTGATCCGCCCATCGATCGCCAGCACGCGATTGCGGCGGGTGAAGGTGAATGGCCCCGAAGCCCGGTCGAGCGCGTAGTCGCCCAACTGCAACCGAGCGACGTCAGCCGTGCCGGCGAACCGCAGATCGTCCATCGAGCCGGTCAGGACACCGTCCACTCGGCCTAGCCCCATCGGCGGCCCGCCGGTGACCTTGGAAAGCTCTCGAGCCGCGGCGCTGATCGCGAGCCCCGCCGGGCCCGTCCGCCGCTCGCCCAGATTCGCCTGCCCCTTCGCCGTGACCGCGAGGTTGGCCGAGGTCATCTGGGCGTCCAGGTCGTAGAGTTCGGCAGCAGCCTTGGCGCCCTTGATGCTGAACTGCACGTCCGGCCCAAGGCGAGCGACCAGATCCTTGGTGAGGGTCGAGGCGCTCAGCAGCACCTTCCCGTGCGCCCCGCCGCCGTCCTTCGTCCAGGCGCCTGAGGCGTCCACGGGCGTGATCGCGCCGGAGGTCGCCAGGGCGGTGAAGCGCCCCTGCGAGCCCTGCCCCTTGGCCTGGACCTGCAGCGAGAACGGCTGGTCCGACGGCAGACCCAGGCTGCCCGCCAGGGCGCCGCCCTTGGCCTCCACCGCGTCGGCGATGACCAACAACGGCCGGCCGCCGCCGAAATCGAACTCGGCGTTGAGGTGGTCGCCGGGCGTCAGGACGCTGGTGATCGCCACCTTGCCGTTCTGGCCGCCGTTGCGCTTCTGGACGTCCACATTAGCGACAACGTCATAGACCCCGCGCGCGACGCTGAACTCCGGAGTCAGCTCCAGGCGCGTCACGGCGCGATCGATATTGATCGAGATCGGCAGACCGGCGGACTCGGTCTTGGGCGCCATCGTCGGCCGCCGCAGCACCGTGACCTTCTCGGCCACGATGTCTTCGGCATGGAATCTACGCCTGAAGAGAGCGGCGTAACTCCACGTCATTTCAATATTTTTGGCTTCCAGCCAGATGCCTTTTTCGTCGCTTATGGTCAGGCGACGCACAGTGAACTCGCGCCAGACGTCGCCGCCGAGCCCCTCGATCTTCAACCGACCAAACCGCCCGATCTTCAGGCCGCTGGTCCTGGTCTCGATCAGCAGCCGCCCCTGTGGCAGCAGCACGCCGTAGCGCGCCGTCAGCGCCACGCCGCCGATCAACAGGGCCAGCACTGCGCAGACCACGAGAATGATCTTCGGCAGGACCGAACTCTTCGCGACCTTGGCGACCGCCTCGGTCGCTTCCTCGACGGGTGTGGGCGGCTCGCTCAAAACGCCTGCCCAATGCTGAGATAGATCTGGAAGGCGGGATCGCCCTCGCGCTGGTCGAGCGGAATGGCGATGTCGGCGCGGATTGGTCCGAAGCCGAGGTCGTAACGAACCCCGACACCCACCCCGACGCTGACATCATCACCGGTGGGAATCTCGTCCGAGCCGACCGCGCCGGCGTCGACGAACGCCACGAAGCCCCACCGCTGCCCGATCTTCTGGCGCAGCTCTATCGACGTCTCCAGCAAGGAAGCGCCGCCCTGCGGAGTGTTGTCGTCAAACCGTGGGCCAATGGCCTGGAAGGCGTAGCCGCGCACCGACCCGCCGCCGCCAGCATAGAAGCGCCGGGAAGCCGGGACATCCGGGACGGTCGCTCCGATCATGGAGCCGACGCGCAGGCGCCCGGCAAGGACCGTGCGAGCCTTCTCGCCGAACGGCACGTAGACCGTGCCCTGGGTCTGCAATTTCAGATAGGGCAGTGTCTCATCGCCGATGAGATAGGTCGGCTCGGCCCGAACCTCCAACCGCCAACCCCGTCGCGGATCCAACGGGTCGTCGGAGCGGTCGAGCGCGCCGGCCGCGAGGCCCGCGATCGTGAACAGGTTGTCCCCCAGCGGGCTCCGCAGAAACTCCTGCTGATCCTCGGTCTTCCCGTAGTCCACCGAACCGCCGAAGGTGAGGTACGAGGTCTTGCGGAACCGCCGGGTCATGTCGGCTCGAACACCAAAGCCCGTTTCGTCATAGGCGTCGGTGCGGACGCGATACCCGCCACCACCGGCTTTGAACGTCTGCTGAGGCTTCAGCCAGTGAGGCAGGGTGATCTCCGCGCCAAGCCGGCTGTCGATGCTCGATAGTCGCGCCAAGGCGGCGATGGTGTCCGCGCGGCCCAGGATATTGAAGTGTGTCCAACGGGCGTCGGCCCCGACGCCTTCGCTGGTGGAATAGCTCGCTCCCAGCTCCAGGGTCCGCGGCTTTCGGTCGACAAGGCTCACGACGATCGGCCGCAACCCGTCGGCGGTGATCTGGTCCTTCGGCGCCAGCGACACCGTCACCGAGTCATAGACGCCGGTGTCCAGCAGACGGCGTTCCAACTCACCCACGTCGTCCGGATTGTAGACGTCGCCCGAACGCCATGGCGTCAGATGATCCAGCCACGCTCGCTTGGTCCGCCCCTCGTTCAGCACCTTGAGCGCATCAAGCCGGACGATGTCGCCGGCGATGATCTTGTAGGTCGGCTGCACCGTGCTGTCGGCATGATCGACGGTGACCACGCGCGGCGCCGGCGCGACGTCGGCATAGCCCCGCTTCTGCACCGCCGCGACGATCCGCCCCTCGGCGTTGACGACATCGACGGCTCGACCAGGCGCGCCCGTCGCCAAACCCAGGACCGCCTCGCCGGCCTGGCGGACCTCAGGCAGCGGCGCGGGTTCGATCCAGTCGATCTGCGGATCAATGAATGTAAAGCGCGGCCCGGGACGTATCCGGACGATCGCGACGGGTGGCTCGGTTTCGCTGACATCCGCCTCGACGTCGTGACCGTAATAGCCCTCTGAGCGCAGCACCGTAATAGCGTCCTCGCCCGCCGCGACCGCACGCCGACGGGCCTCGAAGCGGTTGGCGACCGGCCTTTCGGTCTCGCCGATAGCATTGACGATAGCGTTGCGTAGACCCGTGTTGAGGTCCCCCTCGACGGTCGCCCGCGGAGACTCAGCCCGGGCCGTCCCAGATACACACATGGCCGCCGAGGCGGCGACCGCGACGACCAATCGTCCCACGCCCATCCCTTTAATCGCGCCCCGTTGATTGATCTAAACTGCGTCGCGGCGCGATGTCACCCATGCCGATGGCGTCAAGCTGCACCATCGGAGGCATATCACTGCCTAAATACTGTGCGAGCGCCGTCAGCACGAACTCCGTTTCCGATTAGCGGCTCGATTCCATCGCCTCCTTCCTAAGCTCAATGCTCCCTTCGGTGCGAAAGGACTTGGCTGTGGAGTACGGTGTGACGACAGCGCACAGATCCGATGAGGCGACCGCGTTCTCGGGGGCTTCTCACCTGCCGCCGACCCCGGCGGACCCGGTGGCCTACGACGAAATGCTGGCGGCTCTCGGCGAGGTCAGGCCTCACTACGCCGCCCTGGACCGCCGGATCGCCACCCTCGCGTCGGCCGAAATGTCGGAGCGGCAACGGACGCTCGAGCGCTTCTTTCTGCTGCAAGGCATCACCTTCACCGTCTATGGCGGCGAAAGCTCCACCGAGCGGATCATCCCCACCGACCTGTTGCCGCGGATCATTCCGGCGGTGGAGTGGGCGACGATCGAAGCAGGCCTGACCCAGCGGCTGCGCGCGCTGAACATGTTCCTCTCCGACATCTATGGCGATCAGCAGATCCTGATGGACGGGGTGGTGCCCCGCGAGCTGGTGCTTGGCGCGCCCTCCTATCGGCGGGAGATGCAGAACCTGTATGTGCCGCACCAAGCCTACGCCAATGTCTGCGGCTCGGATCTGATCCGCCAGCCTGACGGCGCCTTCGCGGTGCTGGAGGACAACCTGCGAGTGCCCTCGGGCGTCTCGTACATGCTCGCCAATCGCGAGGCCTCGCGCCGCACCTTTCCCGGCACGTTCAGAGCCGCTGGCGTCCGCGCCATCGACCGCTATCCGGACCTGCTGCTGGCCACGCTGAAGGGCATGGCGGCCGACTGGCGGCCCAACCCGCAGATCGTGGTGCTGACGCCCGGCGTCTACAACTCGGCCTATTATGAGCATGCCTATCTCGCCCGCTTGATGGGGTGCCCATTGGTCGAGGGCCGCGACCTCGTTGTGCATGACAACATGGTCTACATGCGGACCACCACGGGGCTGCGGCGCATCGACGTGATCTATCGTCGGGTCGACGACGACTTCATCGACCCCCTCACCTTTCGGCGCGACTCCAGCCTGGGCGTAGCGGGCCTGTTCAACGTCTATCGCGCCGGCAATGTAGTGATCTGCAACGCGCCGGGAACCGGCGTCGCCGACGACAAGGCGGTCTACGCCTACGTGCCAGCCATCATCCGCTACTATCTCGGCGAGGACGCCATCCTGCCGAACATCGAGACCTATCTCTGCCGCGAAGCCTCGCAGCTCAATCACGTGCTCGGCAATCTGGACAAGCTGGTGGTGAAGGCGGTGGGGGCTTCGGGCGGCTACGGCATGCTGATCGGGCCCCATGCCAGCCAGAAGGAGCGCGAGGATTTCGCCGAAGCGATCAAGGCCGATCCCGCCAACTACATCGCCCAACCGACCATCCAGCTGTCCACCGCGCCCTGCCTGATCGACGGAACGATCGAGCCGCGCCACGTGGACCTGCGCCCCTTCATCCTCTCGGGTGAGAACATCGTGGTGACGCCTGGGGCCTTGACACGGGTCGCGCTGCGCAAGGGCTCGCTGGTCGTGAACTCCAGCCAGGGCGGCGGCTCGAAGGACACTTGGATCCTGGAACCCGAAGAGGCTGCAGCGCAGGAGACCCAGCCATGATGCTCGCAAGGGTCGCCGACAGCCTCTACTGGATCGGCCGCTATGTGGAACGCGCCGAGCACATGTGCCGCCTGTCGGACGTGATGCTGAACGCCACCCTCGACCGCACCGAGGCCGCCAGCCAGGCCACCCGGATCGTTCTGGCCGCCGTCGGCGACGCCGACGGGGTCCGCGCCGCCAACCCCTACGATCTTGCTTTCGCGCTCGCCCTCGACCGCGAGGACGGTGGGTCGATCGCCAGTTCGCTGGCCCTGGCCCGTGAGAACGCCCGCCAGGTGCGCGATCAGATCACGACCGAGACCTGGGAGCGCTTGAACCTTATCTATCTGCGGATGACCGGTCCGGAAGCGCCCAAGGCGTTCGCCGACAGCCCTTCGACCTTCCTGCACGAAATCATCGCCGACCTGCACCTGTTCAAGGGCGCGGCCGACGCCACCATGAGCCACGGCGAAGGTTGGCGGTTCCTGCTGCTGGGCGTCTATCTTGAACGCGCGCAGTTGGTCGGTCGGCTGCTGGGGGTTTGTTTCGGCGACGGGCGTCGTCGTCCCCTCGACGACCATATGGCCTTGATGGGCGTGCTGCGGATGAGCTGCGCCCTGGAGCCCTATCTCCGCCGGTACACCGCCGACATCCAGCCGCGCAAGATCCTCGAGTTCCTGCTGCTCGACGAGGAATTCCCTCGCTCCATTCGCTTCGCCACGGCGCGGATCGAGGAGCACCTCAGCGCCACTGCGCGCTATGTCGACGCCGCCGGCCACGCCGGGCCCGAGCGCCTGGCCGGCCGGCTGCGGGCCAGGTTGCAATACGCCGACATGGACGAGATGGAGGTGGCCGGCGCAAGCGCGCTCATCTCCACCGTGCTCGACGAGTGCGCGGCCCTGCATCAGGCGATCTACGACACCTTCGTCGCCTATTCCCTTGAAATGCGTCTGCCGGCGTAAGGACCAGAACCGTGCTTTTGGAAGTCCGTCACGTCACCCAGTATCACTACGCCGAACCCGTGCGCGAAAGCGTCATGGAGGTCTGGATGCAACCCCAAAAGGGAATCCGCCAGCGGCTGGTCTCGTTCGAGCTGGAACTCGATCCCGCCGCCCAGCTCTTTTCCTACGCCGACCCGTTCGGCAACGCGGTCTATCATTTCGACGTGCCTCAGCCCCATGATCGGCTGAACATCGTCGCCCGCTCGGCGGTCGAGACACAGACGCCCCCGCCGCTGCCAGACGCCCTGGACCAAGGCGAATGGGACCGGCTGCGCAGCGACTTCGTGCGCGGTGAGAACTTCGACTTCCTCACCCACCACGGCTTCGCCATCGAGACGCAGGCCTTGCGCGCCTATGTGGCCCAACACCAGCTCGACGAGCTTCGCCGGCGAGACCCGCTGTCGGCTGTGCGACGCCTGTCGGAGACCATCTATTCGTCATTCGGCTATGAGGCTGGCGTAACCCGCGCCGACAGCCCCATCGATCTGGCGCTAAAGGCCGAGCGCGGAGTCTGCCAGGACTTCGCCCACATCATGATCGCCATCTGCCGCTCCTGGGGCATCCCGGCTCGTTACGTCTCGGGGTACCTCTTCACCGACCGTCAGGCTGGCGACCGCTCCGATCCCGACGCGACCCACGCCTGGGTCGAGGTGTTCCTGCCCTCTACCCGCTGGATCGGGTTCGACCCAACAAACAACGTCGAGGCCGGGGAACGCCACATCGCCGCCGCGGTCGGCCGTGACTACAACGACGTGCCGCCATCGCGCGGTGTCTACAAGGGCGAGGCCGAAAGCCAACTGGCGGTCGGCGTATCGGTGCGCAGGGCACGAGCGGCCCTGACCGAACCGGAGTTCATCCGCATCGCCCAGCCGTCGTTCTCGCGTAGTGGCCGCCGCCGCGGCCCGTCAGGCGGAATCGCCTATGATCAACAGCAGCAACAGCAGCAGTAGGTCCTAGGCGCTGAACACGTAGGCTCGGTCGGCCGCCAGGTGCAGGGTCACCCCCGGCTGCAACTCGCCGGCGTTCTGGCGGGCGAAGGCCGCCTCGATCCGTTGGCCGCTGGCCGTCGCGCCATCCACCCGCACGACCGCGCCTTGCGGGGCGATCCGCTCGGTCACGATGCTCAGGTTCGCCTGGCCCGCCGGCGTCAGCACGAACTCGTGGGGCCGGACAAAGGCCACCGCCGCGCCATCGGCTACGCCGGGCGCGGGCAATGCGATATCGGGGGCCGTGAAACGCCCGCCCTTCGCAACGCCTTCGAAGCGGTTGGATTCGCCGACAAACCCGCACACGAACGCGCCGGCCGGATTGTCGTGCACGTCATGCGGCGCGCCCACCTGTTCGATCACGCCCTTGTTCAGGATCGCCACCCGGTCAGCCAGCTCCAAGGCCTCTTCCTGGTCGTGCGTCACGAAGATCGTGGTGACGCCGGTCGCATCGTGGATCCGGCGAAGTTCCTTGCGTAGGGACTTGCGCACCGTGGCGTCCAAGGCCCCGAACGGTTCGTCCAGCAGCAAGACGCTGGGGTTCACCGCCAGGGCGCGCGCCAGGGCAACACGCTGGCGCTGGCCGCCGGACAGCTGGGCCGGATAGCGCTTACCCAGTTCACCGAGCTCCACGAGCTTCAGCAACTCATCGACCCGAGCCGTGATCTCATTTTTCGACGGCTTGGCCTGTCCTTTGCGGACGTCGAGACCAAAGGCGACATTCTTGGCCACCGTCATGTGGCGAAACAGTGCGTACTGCTGGAACACGAAGCCTACCCGGCGCGCGGCGGCGCTGGTGAAGGTCATGTCCTGGTCGCCGTAGAGGATCTGGCCCTTCTCCGGGAACTCCAGGCCGGCGATGACCCGCAGCAGCGTGGTCTTGCCCGAGCCAGAGGGACCCAGCAGCGCCAGGAGCTCGCCGTCGGCGATCTCCAGGCTCACGCTATCGAGCGCCGGATAACGGCCAAAAGTCTTCTCCACCGAGCGGATGGAAATGGTCATCGCAGATGCGTCTCTCTTGAGCGTGACAGCCCAAAGTGGTCACCGGTTTCGGCGACTGTCACGCGACAACTCAAAGGTTTCAGTGACGGCCGGGCCGCGACTGCGGCTGGACGAGTTCAAGCAGAGCCTTCAGCACCAGGGTGACGATGGCCAGTAAGCACAACAGAGCTGCGACGGCGAAAGCGCCGACGAAATCATACTCGTTGTAGAGGATCTCCACATGCAGCGGCATGGTGTTGGTCAGGCCCCGAATGTGACCCGAGACCACCGACACCGCGCCGAACTCGCCCATGGCGCGGGCGTTGCAGAGCAGCACGCCATACAGCAGGCCCCAGCGGACATTGGGCGCGGTCACGCTCCAGAAGGTGCGCAGGCCTGAGGCGCCCATCGATACAGCCGCCTCCTCCTCGTCCACGCCCTGCTCCTGCATCAGCGGGATCAACTCGCGGGCGACGAACGGGAAGGTCACGAAGATGGTCGCCAGCACGATGCCTGGGATCGCGAAGATGATCTTGATGTCATGATCCAGCAGCCAGGGGCCGAACCAGCCCTGGGCGCCGAACACCAGCACATAGATCAGACCCGCGACCACCGGCGATACCGAGAACGGCAGATCGATCAGGGTGATCAGGAAGGGCTTGAGCGGAAACTCGTACTTGGCGATCGCCCACGAGGCGCAGAGGCCGAACACCACATTGAACGGCACGGTGATCGCCGCGGTGATCAGGGTCAGCTTGATGGCCGCCCGGGCATCTTCATTCTGGATCGCCTCCAGCGCGGCGGGCAGCCCCTTGCGCATCGCCTCGAAGAACACCGTGACCAAAGGCAGGATCAGAACGCAGACCAGGAACAGCCCGACCAGCGTCAGGATGATGGCCTTGGCCCAGACGGGGTCCTCTGTGGGATGACGAAGGCGGTTCATTGGCCGAGCCTCCGCGCCCAGGCCTGGATGGCGTTGATGACGAACAGCATCAGGAACGAGACCGCGAGCATGACCACCGCGATGGTCGCCGCGCCGGCATAGTCGTACTGCTCCAACTCGATGGTGATCAGCAGCGGGGCGATCTCCGACTTGTAGGGCATGTTGCCGGCGATGAAGATCACCGAGCCGTACTCGCCGACAGCCCGCGCGAAGGCCAGTGCGATGCCGGTCAGCCAGGCCGGACCCAGGGCCGGCAGGATCACGCGCAGAATGGTGTCGAACCGATTGGCGCCCAGGCTGGCGGCCGCCTCCTCGACGTCGGCGGCCAGATCGCGCATCACTGGTTCCAGAGTGCGCACCACGAACGGTAGGCCGATGAAGGTCAGGGCGATCACCACGCCCAGCGGCGTATAGGCGATCTTGATCCCGGCCGGCGCGAACAGCGCGCCGATCCAGCCGTTAGGGGCATAGAGAGTGGCCAGCGCGATCCCCGCCACAGCCGTCGGCAGGGCGAACGGCAGGTCGATGATCCCGTTCACCAGGCTCTTGAATGGAAACTCATAGCGGATGAGCGCCCAGGCGGTCAGCACGCCGAACACCCCGTTGATCACCGCGGCGATCAAGGCCGCGCCGAACGACAGGCGATAGGCCGTCAAAGCGCGCTCATTGAAGGCGGCGTCCAGGAACTCGGGGAAGGTCTGTTCAGCCGCCTTGAGCGCCACGGCGCTTAGCGGGATCAGCACGACCAGCGAAAGGATGGTCAACGTCACGCCCATGGTGAGCGCAAATCCCGGGATCGCCGAACGACGGCGGATCATCGGCCGGCGCGCCGCGACGATCTCGGAGGTTTCGGTCGCGGTCATTCAAGCGGCCCCGGTTCAAACGCATAAACGCCGAGACACGCGGATAGCTGCGCTTCGGCTTACGCCACCGCTAATTCCCAGCGCACCTATCGACAATATAGTTTTTCTGAGGGCGACGGCGGAAAGGCTGAGCGCAACTGGCGGTTAGCCAGTGAGGAACCTCGTTCGTCGGATGGCGGTGAGTGGAGAAGACGGCGCCCTACCCCGGCAAAGGGTCGCGTCCGAATGGGGAGCGGGACGGTGAGAGAGGACACCGCCCCGCGTATGCTGGAGTTTGGCCAGCATTCCGTCGCTTCCCGATGGGCTCGTGTTGCGACAGTCAGTTAGATGGGGACGCTCCGAGGCTGCTGCGAAGCGACGTGCCGTCGCAGGCGAATTGCGCCTCGGCTCACGCCATCGCTGCCCTGCGAACCTATCGGCGCACAGCGGCCGGCCAAGCACGACAGACCCGCCCCCGGAGGGGAGCGGGTCCTGTCGGTCGTCAAGCTAGGCGAGAGCCGCCTCGCGCGGACGCGAACGGCGGACCATCGAGCCCACCGCACCAAAGCCGATGATCATCATGGCCCAGGTCGCCGGCTCAGGAACGCCGGTGCCGGTGATGGTCTTGAAATAGCCGACCGTGTGATTGTCGCTCTCGTAACCGCCGCCAGCTGGCGTTTCCCGGAAGACCACCCTGTCAAAGTGAGTGCCGGCGGTTCCGTAGAAGTTCACGAACACATAGGGCTCGCCGCTGTTCTGTCCCTGATGAGGGGCGTCAGGCTTGCCGAAGTAGAGCGGATTGCCGCCGACCGCGCTGAGCACCGTCGCTGGGTTGAAGGTGAAAATCTTCGTGGCGCCGGAATACAATTCCAGGACATTCCCCTGGTCTAGCGCCGGCAGATAATAGCCGAAGTAGGTGACGCCTGCCGCATTCTGCGTGCTGGTGATGTCCAGGCTGTAGCCGCCCTCGCCGAAGGTGACGGCGTAGTTGCTTCCACCCTCGCCACCGTACTGGTCGCCCGCGTTCACCTGGGTCGTGGAGCTGTATTGGCCGCTGATCACGCCGTTGCCGCCAAAATTCGTGGCGAACCCTCCAACGCCCAGCGCCCGAGTGTTGAAGTTTTCAGTCCCCAGCACGTCGAACGTCGCCGTCGTATTCGTCACGCCCGGCGCCTCGTATGTCACCAGGATCCCGGCCTGGGCCGCACCGGCCGTGACCGCCGCGACAGCGATCCCGGCGAAAAACAAACTCAGTTTCATTTGTCCCACCTCGCGTTTTGGTTGCGCTTCACCCACCCGCTCACAGACCGACGTTCTACGACACGCGGCGCAACCTTGATCCGGGATTCTCCTGTTGATTGAATTGAGTCGGACGGCGCCCCTCATCAGGTGCTTCGAGACTCACGCCCTCTTCACCGGCGAGGGCGACGAAGCGTCTCGAACTGAGGACATCCTGAATCAAGCCCAGGCGGCGCTGGCTTGAAAACACCCCGAAAAGTCCAGCAATATCAATGCTGGAAAGACAGGATGGTAGGCCGGGTGAGTTTCGAACTCACGACCATTCGATTAAAAGTCGAATGCTCTACCACTGAGCTACCGGCCCCCGACACGACGCGCTGAACGCGCCTTGCGAAGCGGCGCGGACCATATGCGGGCGCCTTCACCGGGGCAAGGGCGCGTGTCAGCTTTCCTTCATCGAGTGACTCCGCGTACCTTCGCCTTATGCATAAAGTCATCTACCCGTTGCCGCTGCTTTTCCTGCTGTCAGCCTGCCTCACAAGCCCCGCCGACGGATCGCCGAAGGTACAGACAACGTCCGAAGCCAAGCGCGAAAGCATCACCGGCGCGGTCGCCTCTCCCCTGCGGGACGTCAACGTCTTGCGCACAAAGATCCCGCCAATCCTGCTTGAGGCCATGGCCGATCCCTACCAACGGCCGAATCCAGCCACATGCGCCGGAATAGCAGCCGCCATCGTTCCGCTGAACGAGGCGCTGGGGGCGGACCTCGATCATCCGTCTGAGGACGAGCAGGACATAATGGACAAGGGCAAGGGCGCGGCGCTGGGCGCGGTCGCCGGCCTCGCCTCCAGCGTAATCCCGTTCCGCAGTTGGGTGCGGCAGCTCAGCGGAGCCGAGCGCCACGACAGCCTGGTGACCGACGCCGTCCTGGCTGGCGCTGTGCGCCGGGCCTACATGAAGGGTCTAGGCGAGGCGAAGAGCTGCCGGCCGCCGGCGACGGCCTCGCACGTTCGTACGGGTCCCGACAATCTGGTCCCGACTCAGGGTCCCCGCTACCCGGTGCGCTGACGGGCCTTGAAGTCCCGCCGAAACTGCTCGAACCGGCCCTCGGCGATCGCTGCACGCATCGCCGAGGTCAGGGCCTGGAAGTGCGCGATGTTGTGCCAGGACAACAGCACCTGCCCGAGGATCTCCTCGGACTTCACCAGATGGTGGAGGTAGGCCTTCGAATAATAGGACGAGGCCGGGCAATCACTGTCCTCGTCCAACGGACTGTCGTCCTCGGCGAAGCGGGCGTTCTTCAGATTGACGGAGCCCTCCCAGGTCCAGGCCTGGCCATGACGCCCAGATCTCGTCGGCAGCACGCAGTCGAACATGTCGATGCCCCGAGCCACCGCCTCGACCAGATCGATCGGCTTGCCGACCCCCATCAGATAGCGCGGCCGATCGGCCGGCAGCATGGCGGGTGCATAGTCCAGCACCTCGCACATCGCCGCATGCCCCTCGCCCACGGCCAGCCCGCCTAAAGCATAGCCGTCGTAGCCGGTCTCGATCAGCCGATCAGCTGACTCGCGGCGCAGGTGTTCGAAAGTCGAACCCTGCTGGATGCCGAACAGGGCCTGGCCTTCGCGCTCGCCGAACGCGGCCTTGGAGCGGGCGCCCCAGCGCGCCGAGAGCTGCATGGCCTCAGTCGCGCGCTTTTCCTCTGCGGGCCAAGCAACGCACTCGTCCAACTGCATGACGATATCGGAGCCGAGCAGATCAGCCTGAATCTGGATCGAGCGTTCCGGCGTCATGATGTGGCGTGATCCGTCGATATGGCTCTGGAAGGCGACAGCCTCCTCAGTGACCTTGGCGATCTTGGACAGCGACATCACCTGGAACCCGCCGGAGTCGGTCAGGATCGGCCGGTCCCAGCGCATGAAGCGATGTAGTCCGCCCAGCCGTGCGATCCGCTCGGCGGTGGGGCGCAGCATCAGGTGATAGGTGTTGCCCAGGATAATGTCGGCGCCGGTCTGGGCGACTTGATCGACGGTCAGCGCCTTAACCGTCGCGGCCGTGCCGACCGGCATGAAGGCCGGAGTACGGATATCGCCGCGCGGGGTCTTGAGCACGCCGGTGCGCGCCGCGCCCTCAGTGGCGGAAATCTCGAACGGAAAAGCGGCCACTAGGCCCTCCAGAGCAGGCTGGCGTCGCCATAGGAATAGAAGCGGTAGCCGTCCTCGATCGCATGGGCGTAGGCGGCGCGCATGGCCTCGTAGCCCGCAAAGGCCGAGACCAGCATGAACAGCGTCGACTTCGGCAGGTGGAAGTTGGTCATCAGCCCATCGACGGCGCGGAACCGGTAGCCAGGGGTGATGAAGATCGCCGTTTCCTGCGCGAAGGGACGGACAACCCCATCCTCGCCGGTGGCGCTCTCGACCAATCGCAGCGAGGTGGTGCCAACGCAGATGATGCGTCCTCCGGCGGCCTTAGCGGCGTTCAACGCCGCCGCCGTCTGAACGTCG
>NZ_JAURWM010000091.1 GCF_030654915.1 Phenylobacterium sp.
CGAGAAGCGCTACCTGCTGGCGACGAAGATGTTCTTGCCAGTGTTTCCTGACTCATCGACGTAAGCAAAGAGCGGCTGTTTCGATTCCCCCATGGGTTGATTTCTCCGGTATCGCTTGGTCCTAGCACGGCCAGGAGGAACAAGGCGCGCGTCTCGCTAGACAGTGCGCATGAGGCAATCCGCTAAGCCGCTTTGACCGGCGTGCAGAGGTAGGAACTGGCCCGTTGACCGGACATGAATGACCGATCCAGGCCCCAGTGAGATCCCTCCTGCCCGCCGTATTCTGATCGAGGTGCTCCCCAAAGCGGACACCGCCAAATGCTCCTATGAGCCCAACTCAGTCATAACCGCCGCCCGAACCCGCAGCTTCGTCGATAGCCCAGAGCCTGACGTTCGGAGCAAGCATAAGCTATGTCTGCCTGCGTGGAATCCGAACATGGCATCTTTGACGGCCCCAACGGGGCCGAGGCGGCGGCCATCGCCGAGGGGCTCGCCGACCTTGATGCGGGGCGGATCATCAGTCACGAGGCCATGAGGGCTTGGTTGCTGTCGTGGGGCACGACGAGTGAGCTCCCCCCGCATCGGCGACTAACGCTCCGCCTATCGATCTCCAAGAGACGCCCAAGACAACAAGAGCACCACCCCATACGGGGAATTGCGACTATCAGCTCAATCATTACGACCGGTTCAGTCGCAGCCAGATGTGACCCTCGGCTCGGAGGCATCGCATGCAGAAAGGCACTCATTTCACGCGCCGAACGGTTGAACGGCATTTTCGCAATCATCATCCCGGGTGCCCGCCGGTATACCGTGAGATCCTGTCCGAGAGAATTTTGGCAAAGGAATGGACAGAAGCATCCCTTGGCAAGGTCGTCGGTATTGTCGCTTCGACCTTCGTCCGGCATCAGCTCACCGACTATGATCGGCTCCTGGCGATCGCAGGTATGGAACGCGCCGAGGCGAGACTGATCGTCGCCAGAGAGGTAAGCGACATTCTTGAGAGCTGGCGCCGGGCCTAGCGTGCTCGCCTGGCGGCACCCCGCTTGCTCCAGCCATTGGCACAGGCCAGCGCGCTTGCCCCGAGGCAATGACTCAAAAACCGTGCGAATCTCAGTCGCAGAGTTTGGAGTCAAAACTCGTGCTTATTGAGTCAGTCGCATGGTTATGAGTCAGGCTGACATGTGACTGACAGCGGAAGTGCGGTCGCGGAGTTTGGAGTCAGCGACACTGTCGCAGTTTAGCGAAGGTGCGCCGGCTCGGAAAGCGCCGAGAACTACGCGCTCGCTACGGCCCTCTGATCTGCGATAGCCGAGCGCATCTACCGGCGTGTCCGCTTGGCGCCATTACCCGACCTCGGGTGCGAAGCCGGAAGCGGTCTTCACCTTCAACGAAACGGGACATCCAAACCCCCAACGCTGCTGCATCAAGAGTCTACGGCGCTTCGCGTTTTACACAGCCTCGGTCAAAAAGTGGAAATGGAGGGCGCCGGAGTCGGATCCCCGACAGACTGAGATCTCAACTTGGAGCAGTCTCAATTGAGGCCTTGCGATGGCGCCAGCTGGCGGTCAAATCCTGGCGTTCCGGCGAACATCGCGGGGTTTATCTGGCGGGGCGCCGAGTTCGAAGTCTTTGAGACGATGTCACATTGGTCGGGGGCCGCAGGCTGCGGACGTGACCCCGTCCGGCTCGGCATTCATCTAGGGACCGACCTCCAACCTCGCTAAACCCGCAAGAGCGTGATTGGAGAGTGAGCATTGGCGACGAGTATCCACACATCCTTGGACGACATCTTCGTGGGTGATGGGGAAATGGCGCAGCTGATGCGTGCACACGATTGGGCCTCGACCCCCCTTGGTCCAGCGCAATCCTGGCCAACCAGCCTCAAGGTCGCCCTTCGTCTGCTGCTGACGTCACGGTTCGAGATGTGGCTGGGTTGGGGCCCGGACATCCACTTTTTCTACAATGACGCCTATCGTCCGACGCTCGGCATCAAGCATCCGCAGGCTCTCGGCATGCCGACGCAGGCGCTGTGGCCTGAGATCTGGAACGACATCAAAGGCCGTCTTGAGACGGTCTATCACAACGGCGAGGCGACGTGGGATCGCGGGTTGTTGCTCCTGCTGGAGCGCAACGGCTATCCCGAGGAGACCTACCATACCTTCTCCTACAGCCCCCTGATGGGGGACACCGGAGAGGTCGAAGGGGTGTTCTGCGCGGTCACCGAGGAGACGACCCGGGTGATCGCTGAGCGCCGTTTGGGCTCGCTCCGCAGCCTGGGCGCGGCGCTGACCACGGCGGACTCGCGCGTCAAGGTCCTCCAGGCGGTCGAAGAGCGTTTGGCTGAGAACCCTTTCGACCTGCCCTTCACGCTGATCTATCTGTTCCGCGACGATGGCTCGGCGGTGCTGGCCGCCGCTTCCGGCATCGCCCAGGGGCACGCCCTAGCGCCCGTCGAGCTGACGCTTCAGAACGATGTTTGGGATCTGACCCGGATATGGCGGGGTGAAGAGTCATTCCCGCTCGACGTCTCCGAACGCTGCGATCTCCCCACCGGCGCTTGGGACAGGCCGCCCCAATCGGTGCGCATCAAGCCGCTGGCGCACCAGGGCGCGGAGCGCCCGCGCGGCGCCCTGATCGTCGGGACCAATCCCTATCGGCCGGTTGACGACGACTATTCCGGCTTTCTCAAGCTGCTGTCCGGTCAGATCGCTGCGGGGTTGTCCGGGGCCGAAGCCTACGAAGTCGAACGTCAGCGGGCCGAAGCACTCGCCGAGGCCGTTCGGCTGCGCCAGGAGGCGGCCGAGACCCTCCGGGTCGCGAATCTTCAACTGACCTCGGAAGTCGAGCTGCGGACGCAAGAGCGCGATTATCTTCGTACCCTGTTCCAGCAGGCGCCCAGCTTCATGGCTATCCTCATGGGCCCGGAGCACGTCTTTGACCTGATCAACGACGCCTACCTGCAGCTTGTCGGCCATCGGGATCTGATCGGTCGCTCGGTGCGCGAGGCCTTGCCGGAGATCGTGGGCCAAGGGTTCTTCGAACTGCTGGACAGGGTGCTCAGCGCCGGCGAACCGTTTATCGGCCGCAATATGCCGGTCATGTTGCAGCGGACGGCCGCGGGCCCGCTCGAGCAGCGTTTCGTGGACCTTATCTACCAGCCGATCCTAGGGCCTGACGGGGCGCCCATCGGCATCTTTGTCGATGGCTACGACGTCACCCATCGCAAGCAGGCCGAAGACGAACTTCAGCAGCTGAACGAAACCCTGGAGCAGCGCGTCGGTGAGCGGACCGAGGAGCTCGGCGATGCGCTGGCGCGGCTAGAGCAGGAATCGCGCGAGCGGCAGGCCGCCGAGGCCGCCTTGCGTCAGTCGCAGAAAATTGAGGCCCTCGGCAAGCTGACCGGGGGCGTCGCCCACGATTTCAACAACCTCCTGCAAGTGATCAGCGGGAACCTGCAGCTGCTCGGCCGCGACATCGCGGGCAATGACCGGGCTGAGAGGCGGGTGCAGAACGCGCTGGCCGGGGTGTCGCGCGGCGCGAAGCTGGCGTCCCAATTGCTGGCCTTCGGACGACGCTCCCCCCTCGAGCCCAAGGTGGTGAACCTCGGGCGGCTCTTGAAGGACATGGACGATCTACTTCGCCGCTCGATCGGTGAAGATATCGAGGTGGAGACCATCGTCGGCGGGGGTTTGTGGAACACGCTGGTCGACCCAGGTCAGATCGAGAACGCCATCCTCAACCTGGCCATCAACGCCCGGGACGCCATGCAGGACGGGGGGCGTCTCACGATCGAAGTCAGCAACGCTTCGCTCGATGACAGCTACGCCATCCAGCACGATGACTTGAAGCCGGGGCAGTATGTCATGGTCGCGGTGACCGACACCGGTTCCGGAATTCCGAAGGACATCATGGAGAGCGTCTTCGAGCCCTTCTTCAGCACCAAGCCAGAGGGCAAGGGCACAGGCCTCGGCCTTTCCATGGTCTATGGCCTGACCAAACAGTCGGGCGGACACATCAAAATCTACAGCGAGGTGGGGGAAGGGACGACAATCAAGCTCTACCTTCCGCGCGCGGTGGGGGCCGAGGACATCCTGGCCGACATCAGCGCCGGGCCGGTAGTTGGCGGCACGGAAACCATCCTTGTCGTGGAAGATGACGACGCTGTCCGCGAGACCGCGGTCGGGCTGCTGACCGAGCTTGGCTACAGGGTGCTGAAGGCGCGGGACGCACAGAGCGCGCTGAACGTCGTCGACAGCGGGATCGCGATCGACCTTTTGTTCACCGACGTGGTTATGCCTGGCCCGCTTCGCAGCCCAGAGCTCGCGAGGCGGACCAAGGAGCGCCTCCCGCACATCGGTATCTTGTTCACCTCGGGCTATACGGAAAACGCGATCGTGCACCATGGCCGCCTCGATCCGGGGGTCGAGCTCTTGTCCAAGCCCTACTCCCGTGAGGCGTTGGCCCGCCGGATCCGGCATATCCTGGCCAACCAGGCCCAACGCAGTGTTCATGAACGCCCTCGCGCGACACCCGTGCATGACGAGAGGCGGCGTGACGATCTCAAGCTGATCGTCGTGCTTGTCGAGGACGACGACCTGATCCGCAGCGGCACAGCCGACATGATTGCAGAGCTTGGTCACACCGTGAACTGCGCGAGCGATGGCGAAAGCGCCCTGCGGCTCCTCGCGGAGAAGACGGCCGATGTCCTGATCACCGATGTCGGACTTCCGGATTTCTCCGGGACGGACCTGGCGCGACAGGCCATCCAGCAGTGGCCAGGCTTGAAGATCATTTTCGCAAGCGGTGACCAAGGCGCATCGCACGAGGCCGGCCTGCCCGATGCGATCAACCTGGCCAAGCCTTACACGTCGGACCAGGTTGCAGCGGCTCTCATCCGCGCCGCTAGCGACAAGGTCCTCAGCTAAAACCACGAGCTGTTCGGCGCCGACCGGCCTTGGCGTGCGGGCGTGCGCAAAGCGTTCTACGTCGGAAGCGATATCGCGAAGGCGCCTACATATCTCATCGGCGGCGTCCAAAGCGGCGTAGTCGGACGCCGTGCTCGTTCGTCAACGGCGTCCGTCCTCGCCCTCGCCTTGCCTGGGCTTGATCCGCCAGCCGGACTATGGCCCGGGCCGTTTCTGCAAAAGGGCTTTCCAGAGAGATCCAGGTTGCGCCGCTCCAACGGTGTCGGCCATTTGGGCGCCGCGAGCCCCTAGCGGCAGGGGTGGGCCGATCGTGGAATCGACCGCCGTCTGGTGTTCCATCTCGGCGTTGAGCTCCGCGCCGAAGAGAACGATGACGGCGGACAGCCACAGCCACATCATGAAGCCGAACACCGCCCCGAGTGATCCGTAGGTCGCGCTGTAGTCGGCGAACCGTGACAGATACAAGGAGAAGAGACTGGAACCGGCGATCCAGAGCGCGCCGGCCGCGAAGCTTCCCGGCGTCACCCATCGCCACCTTGCTTGCTCGCGGCTCGGGCCAAAGCGGTAGAGCAGCGAGATCGCGCCCATAACGACCAGAAGCAGGATCGGCCACCGCAGCCAGGCGAGCGGGACTCGAGCCGGGTCGATGTGCAGCATCTGGAAGAGGATGGGGAGCCCGATCACGCAGGCCGCGGCCACGACGAACAGCGCGATCAATCCGGTGGTGAAGCCCATCGTCACCAGGTTGAGACGTAGGAAAGATCGGGTTTCCTGCTCCTCGTAGGCGACGTTGAGGCCCTTGAAGAGCGCCTTCATTCCGGAATTCGCGCTCCAGAACGACAGCACCAAACTCAGCAAGAAGGTGAGGCTCAGGCTGGCGTTGTTGGCTTCAGCGATGCGCACCATTTGCTCGCCGATCAAGGTCATGACCTCCGCCGGGACGATGCCGGCCAGGGCCGCGAGATGTTCCCTGGCCTGACTCACGTCTGCGAATAGGCCGTAGATCGAGACAAAGGCCGCAAGGGCCGGAAAGAGCGCCAGCATGCCGGTGAAGGCGATGCTGCGCGCGACCGAGAAAACATCGTCGTCGCCGATCTCGCGATAGCTGCGCACCAGAATGTCCTTCCAGCCTTTGGGCGGGATCTTTCGGGGCGCGGCCGACAGCCTGCCTCGATCGCCTTCTGATTTTTCACGCGGCGAGGGCTGTTCCCAACCCCATGCCGCAAGCGCGGCCGACGCAACGAAGGTCATCAGGATCGCAGCATCAATCTTGTCTAGGCCCCGCCTAGAGCGTGGTTCATTGCTCAAGTGCGGCTCTTTGCTCGAGCGCGGAGGTCTTGCGAACAGCCCAGCCATCCCAGCCCAACGCATCACGAGGGTTTGGGTTGACCCAAACTAGTCGCCGATCTCCGTGGCCCATTGCTGCGACACCGCCCGGCTCACCGACTGCATGACCGCGAGGCGCTCGCGCACCGGCTTGCGGGTGAATCCCATCAGGACCGCCACCGCGTAGGTCTTGCCGTCGGGCGCGGTCAGGAGCGCTATGTCGTTGATGCCGACCGAGCCTCCCTCGAAGTCCTGGCCGGTCCCGGTCTTGTGAGCGATTTTCCAGCCGCTCGGCAGTCCGCCCTTGAGCCGAGCTGGCCCGGTCCGCGTCGCGGCGAGCGTCTCCATCAGGAAGGCCTGAGAAGTGGCCGATATCAACTCCCCGCCTTGCAGGGCCACGAGCGCCGCGACGATGCCCATCGGCGTCGCGCCATCGATAGGATCAGACAGATAGGCGCTCAGGGCCTGGCGGCGATGAATCCGGTCCAGCTTCGCGCGCGCCTGTTCGAAATTGCGGCCTTCGCCATACGAAGGCTGCCAGGCCAAGCCGGCGATCAACGCCTGCAGATGGCGCTCATCGGACCCCATGCGAATGCCGTCCAAGCCCTTGCGAGCAAGAACGTCCCGGACCGCATCAAGTCCCACGATGCGGATCAAGGTGTCGTTGGCCGAATTGTCGCTGAACGCCAGGGCATGATGAAGAAGGTCGGCGATGGTGGTCTCAAAGCCTTCAGCCGAGAGGCTGCGTCCGAGCGGCTGATTGAACACGCTCCGGTCGGAGAAGGTCATGGTCACCGCGCTCTTCAGATCCAGGTCGCCCCGATCGATGGCGTCGAGCACCGCCAGAGCCACCCAGGTCTTGGAGACGCTTTGTTGCGGAAAGAAGTGTCACCGGCCACCGCCACGGCCCAACCTGCGCCCACGTCCGCCACGGCGATCCCGATCGGTTCACCATGGCGAGCGGCGATCGCATCGAGCCTCTCCTGGAGGGAGGCCGGCCCCTTGCGAAGGGAGGAACGTTGCAAGGCGGGCCCAGCCGCCTGGGCCGCGGACGCTCCTTCCAGCGCCGCGGCGGGGGGCGCTTGCGGCGTGCGTGGGGAAAGTCGATCCCGCAGCAGCCAGGCCGAGCCGGCCGCAATCGCGCCAAGCAAAGCCAGCGCCACGAGGATCCGGCCGCAAGGCGCGCGCGAACTGCTGAACCGCCTGGCGCGCCAGAAGCTTTCGCGGCCTGAGGAAAAACGAGGCTGTCTGAGCCGAGATCCGCGACGCTGCATCTAACGCGTCGCGACTCGCTGCAAGTGCGGGGAGTCGGGGCCAGAGCCCTCGCCAATCCATTCCCAATGCCAGGGCTCGAAGCTGTAGTTCACGAACCCGAACCGTTCCGCGTTGGCGAGCAGCCACCGATAGGCCCTCCCCTCCGATTGATGCAGGCGGTTGGCGTCAGCGCTGGAGTCGACGCTGAACCCGGGCGCGGCCCCAACCACGAGGTCCAAGGCTTGCCCGGTGCGGTGAACCGAACACTTGGCCCGGACAATTCCTCCGCAGTTACCATCCCGCGCGCATCGCGCATCGTCGTAGGCCGGACTGCGATAACCTGAAAAAACCCGGAGCAATTGCGGGTCTTCAGCCAGGTCCGGCAGCTCGGCCTTGGCCGCCGCCACCATCCGCCGGTAGGCGCGCGCGACGTCGGATCTCACTTCGACCGACTTGCCCATATAGCCTTCTTCGGCGCTCAAGCGCGTCAGGCCTGTCGGTACCGGCGGCGCCGGGCAGACGCCAGAGGCGCGTAGGGCGACGTAGGGCCGCGCTGCCTGCCATTCGCCCTTCATCGACATCAGGGTGGCGACATCTGATCGCCCTTCGCCTGAAAGCCCGCGGCTGGCCTGCCAACGCGCCAGGGCCGCGGCGAAGCCCGGACTGTCCGGGGCGCAAGTCGTGCCGATGGCGCGCGCGACGTGCGCCGAATAGATCGCCCAGCCCTTCTCGGCGCGTCCAAACGGCGACCAGCTCATCGTCCGTATACTGTCGGCGTTGCGGCGCGCGGACTGTTCGTAGCCGCTCGCCGCCTCGCAACTGGGAACCGGAGCCTCCAGCAGATCGCCGATCAGGTCGTTCCGATCATCTGGAATGGACGCAGCGGCCGCCGCCCTGGTCGTGCCTGGCGGCGACCCGCCGCCGATCGACAGCGCCAGGAGGATAACCGCCGCGCCGATTGAGCAGGTCCTGAACATCGGGCGATTGTGCCCGCGCAGGCCGGCGAAAAGAAGACGCGGGCGATAATGTCGCACCAAATCGCATCTGCGGCGTTACCCCCTCAATGACAGTGCAGCTTCCCGCCGCCCGCCTTGCGCCCGCGGCCTTGGTAATTTCCCTGATCGCAGCGTGTGGTCCCCTCACCTCCCTAGGCGGCGACAGCCTTGTCCGCCCCAACGAGGTGTCGGCCCAGTCCCTTCAAAGCTCGCAAATGGAGGAGCGTGTTCGGGCCTTCTATGCTGCGAGGGATTGGCGTCCGGCCTGGTCGCCTTCGAGTGCAGCCCAGCTTCAGGACGCCTTCAAGACGCTGGATAGCCACGCGATCGACTCCAAGCCGTTTGTCGCTCGCTTGGCGGCCAAGGACCCGCTAGGGCGCGAGATCGCGCTGACTAAGGCCGCGATGGCCTATGGCGACGCTTTGGCGCATGGCTTGATAGATCCCAGCAAGATCTTCGAGGTCTACGGCCTGGAGCGTAACGACCTGAACGTGGACCGCACGCTCGCCGCCGCGCTGAGCGCGGGCGATCTGGAGCCTTGGCTGAAGAGCCTGGCCCCCAACGACCCGGAATATGACCGTCTTTCAAAGGCCTATCTTGAATACCTGAAGGACGCCGCCTCGCGCCAACCGGCCGTGATACCGTCTGGCGAGGCGATCAAGCCGGGCGATCAGGATGGGCGCATTCCGCAGATCGTCGCGGCGCTTGTGGCGGGTCGTTATTTGAAAGAGGCGCCCGCCTCCTCAGAGCGATATGAGCCCGCCGTTGTCGAAGCCATCAAGCGCTTTCAAACCCAGCAGGGCGTCAATGACGACGGCGTCATCGGCGGCGACACCATCGCGATTCTGAACGCCGGCCCGGCCGACCGGGCGCGGCAGCTCGCCTTGAACCTGGAGGTCCGGCGTTGGCTGAAGCGTAATCCTCCGGCCACCCGCATCGACGTCAACACCGCCGCCGCGGTGATGACGACTTACGAAAATGGCAAAATCATCGATCTCCGGCTCGTCGTGGTCGGTAAGCCTGACGCCGCCACTCCCAACCTGGCCGGAACCTTCAGCGACCTGGTTCTGAATCCGCCGTGGAGTGTGCCCCAGGGTATCGCCGAGCGAGAAATCCTCCCAAAGGGCGCGGCCTATCTGCGCGAGCATGACATGTATGTGGACGAGGGCCGGGTGGTCCAACGTCCCGGCCCGAAGGCCTCGCTGGGACGGGTCAAATTCGACATGCAGAATCCGCACGCGATCTATCTGCACGACACGCCTTCGAAGAGGGCGTTTGCAGTCAACGAGCGCCATGGCAGCCACGGATGCGTCCGCGTCGATGACGCCGTCGGCTATGCGCGCGGACTTTCGTCGGCGGCCGGTCTTCAATCGGAGTTCGACGCCAAGCTCGCGAAGGGCGCGACCGCGGTGCTGGGGCTGCAAACCGCCATGCCGGTTCGCCTGATGTACCAGACAGCCTTTGTGGATCGGTCCGGGGAGATCGCCTTCCGACCCGACATCTATGGGTGGGATGAGCGGCTGGCGACGGCGCTCGGAATGCCGGCGCCGATGAAGCGCGAGACGCGGGCTTCAGACGTCGACGTGGGGCCATGAGGGCCGAAGGCGCCTCGTGGCGGGCCTTGAGGCCTAGGGCCCGCCGATGGCGGCAGTTCTCTCCGCTCACCGCCTGACGGCGTTGACGTTCATGCTGGAGCCGGCCATCTAGGGTTGGCTCGACGCGACCAGTCGGTTCTAGCCTCGCCTGATCAACGGGGCTTCCCGCTAATCCGCGAGCAAACCAGGACGAGCGCAGCGGCCTCGGAACCGCCCTGTCCCCTCCCCCGGGGATGTGCACGTCCTGGCGTTTTAACAGCGCGGCAGGCGCCCGGCCGCCAGCGGTTTGACTTAAAGCCGACCTTGCCGCGCGGCCGTGGCCCCGCGTTGCAGGGAGGCCTAACGCCAGGTCCTAGCTTGGCTGCCTTGAGACGTTATCCTTGCGGCCGAACCTGGTTTTGCCGCTTGGGTCCCTCGCGCAAACACGGTCGCGCGTGGGCTCACGGCGAAAAGGGCGCTTAGCGGCTCGTCGCGGAATTGGAGTTGCCGGGCGACGACTGGATCTCTGAGGGGGCCCCGCCAGGCGCGCCGTACGCCGGTGTTTGCCCGGCCGGTCCGCCCCCCACAGCCGATGCGCCGGCGCCGGCTTCGGCGGGGCCGGCGCCTCCATCCACCAGACCGTTCTGTCCCGGCCCCGCGGTGGCGGCCGCGCCCCCGTCGTGCTTTTCGGGGTTCGTCTCAACGATGGCCGCGCCTTTTGCGGGGGGCTCGCCACATGCGGCCAAGCTGGCCGTTGCGAAAAGTGCGAGCAGTCGTGGAAGATGCGACATAGCCGGTCCCTCTGAAGTGTAGGCTGCGACTTCAATCCTCTCTGACGTCGACAGTTCCGCGCTGGGCGCGCTGGCGGCCGCTCGCCCCGGCGGATCTCGCGCTAGAGCAGGGTTTGGGCCCGCGGTTCAGCGAGCTCTGGCCGTCGCCACGGAACTTCGATCGTGAACGTCGCGCCTTTGTCGCTCGAGGCTTGGAATGTGCCTCCCCATTGCTGAACGAACGACTCGACGACCCGGCTGCCCAAGCCGCGACGGCGCTGGTCTGCTGGAGGCAATCCTCGTCCTGCATCGCTGACGGTCAGGCGGACAGCGTCGGGCTGTTCGGAAAGGCTGATGGTCACCACGCCCTGTTCGGGATCGGGATAGGCGTACTTCAAGGCGTTGGTCACGAGTTCATTGATCACCAGACCAAGCTGGACCGCCAGGTCGAGCTCCATCCGCAGAGGGTCGCTTTCGACCACCAGTTTCACGCGATCTCCCGCCAAGGAACGTGAGAGGCGTGAGACCAGGTCGGCCAGATAGTGATCCATCTCGACCAGCTCGTGCCCCCGGCTTCGGTAGAGTTCGGCGTGAAGATCGGCGATCGCGTGCACGCGCGAGACGGCGGCCTCCAGATGCTCGCGCACCTCCGCCGGCGCGTCGCGTCCCTGCAGGCTTAGTAGACTGGCCACGATGGTGAGATTGTTCTTCACGCGATGATTGAGCTCATCGAGCAAGTGCGCCTGATGTTGCTCAGCCCGCTTCACCAGGGTGACGTCGATATAGAATTGAGCAAAGCAGGTCGGCGACAGGCGCGTGCAATGCACCTCGTACCAGCGGCCTCGACCGCGATCATGATACTGGAAACGGCGCGGCTCGCCAGATTCAAGCGTCGCTTCGAAGTTCTCGAACCATGCCCGTGTTGCGTCGGGCCGGAGCTCCTTGAACCGCCGTCCAATGATATCAGCGTCCATTCGGAACCCCCGTAGGAACGCTGGATTGGCCTGGAGAAATCGGTAATCGATCAAGCGGCCCGCGGCGTCGCGGATCGGTTCGCAAAGCACGAACCCTTCGGACATCGTTTCGAAAAGCAGCCGATAATCATCCAGCGGTCGCGCTTGGGATGGGCTTTCATTCTTCGATTTGGGCACAGGCGTCCCCTCAGCTTCAGCAGAGTGACTCTAAAATTGCGCTAATCCAAGCCACTCCGTTGTGATGACGGTGCCGCTAAATACTTAAAATTCATAAGAGCTTGGCCGCCGTCGGCCTCGACGCCGCCTCGCGATGATCGGCGCGACCCATCCCGATTAGGGCGGCGCGCCGTACCGGCTGGCGTGCGACGGCAAGTCGCTTAGTGGCCACCAGCACCCGGACCGCCCCCGATGGGCCGATCACCGCATGACCCGCAACGCCATCAATACGGCGCTCGCCAATCTCGGATCCGAACCTGGTGGAATGCGGATGGCCGCGCATGCCACCCGCTGAACATGGGGCGGGTGCGAGAATTGAACGCTTTGGCATATCCAATGAAAGTCCCGCGCTGGGGATGTTCTTGGCGTGGTGAAAAGCGCCTAGTCCTGGAAGGTACGGCGCTCTCGGATCGCGGGCCATTCCAGAGCATCCACTAGGTCGAGAGCGTCCCGAACATCCAAACCGACTTGCGGCACGTCCATGATCGTGATTGGGCGACTGGTGCCGGCGTCGAGCACCGTCCAGCCTTTGGCGTCTTGTCGGATATCAAAGCGCTCGATCATTCGCCCCAACTTGCGCCGCTTTGGGGCACTTCTTGGGCAAAGCGAGGCTTTTGTCTCTCGGGCCAAACCCTTGGCCTGCGCACCGATAAGCCCTACTGCCGCAGTTTCCGATCAGCGCGCATCGCCGGCCTATCCAGCAGCTCAGCCAGGTCGCTGGCGTCTTGGATGTCCAAGCCAACCTGGGGAGCCTCCATGATCACGACCGGCTTGCCCGTGAAGATGTCGAACACCGTATAGCACTCGTCGTCGGGTCTGATGTCGTAGCGCTCGTTCATGGGCCCCTGCCCTATTCGCCTAGTGCTACTTTCGCCCTGAGGGGGCCGCCTGTCCATGGGTAGCTAAGGGTAGCGACGCGCAATAGTGGATGGGCACGCAAGGCTTCGCCGTCGCGAGCCACCCAGTCGAGCAGCTTGCTCTAGTCCTCGCCTTGGACGGCTTGGTGCAGCACGAGCGACAGCGCCTCGCCACTTCGTTTGTCAATCTCGGCGGCCAGCGGGGCCGGCCCTGCTCGGCGCCGAGCCCCACCCGGTTCTCGACCGTCACCTTCTTCTGGCTGCCCGAGCTTGGCCGCTTCATCGCTTAGGTAAATTCGCGAAGGCCAGAAGGTCCAGGCAGGAGAAGTCCGGACCCGAGGTCTTCGGCTAGTGATGCCCGCCCGCATCCTCCTGGCGCATCCGTTCGCGGATCCCGCCATCGATCCGGAGGCCGTCGTCGACTGGCTCATGAATGGCGCCTCGGGTCTCCGGCATGAATGAGGCCTTCTCCGCCTCGGTCTTCGACAGCTTGGCCGACACCCATTCGGTCAGCTTCGGCGCCAGGTGATGGGAGATATCCGATCCCTTGGCCTTCCAGCCGACTGGCTGCTCTTCCTTCGGGTCCAGGCAGGCGTGCACGATGGCGTCGACCACCAGCTGCGGATCGTCGAGCAGCGCCATGCGCGGCGCATGGCCGGTATAGTTGGCGGCGTGGGTCCACCAAGGGGTGTCGACGCCCCAGGGCATGATGGTTCCGACCCGAATGTGCTCCTCGCCGGCCAGCTTTAGTTCTTCGTTGAGGATACGGCTGAGACTGAGCACGGCGGCTTTGGTCGAGGCGTAGGTGTTCTGCAACGCCAGCGGTGTTTCGCTGTCGATGGAGCCGGTGTTGATCAGAGTCCCGTAGCCCTGGGCGCGGAACAGGTTCAGCGCCGCGTGGGCGCCGAAGATCAGCCCCTTGAGGTTCACGTCGACGACACGGGCATGGTCCCCGATCGGGATGTCCCAGAAGTAGCCGATGGCGCCGACGCCGACATTGTTGATCCAGACGTCGACCCGCCCGAACCGCTCAATCGCCGCGGCCGCCAGGGCCGTGACCTGGGCGGGATCGCTAACGTCGGTCTCGACAGCCAAGGCCTGGCCGCCTCCGGCCTCGATCTCGGCGACCACCTCGTCGAGCATGCCCTTGCGGCGGGCGGCGACCACTACCTTGCCGCCCTCGGCGCCGAGCTTCAGCGCCGCGCCTCGGCCAAAGCCGCTAGAGGCGCCGGCGATCACAACGACAAGTTCGCTCAGGTTTTGGGGTCGCTCAGCCATGCTCTTCTCCAGGGTAGGTTACAGCAACCTCTCGGAGGGCGATTGGTTCAGCCCCTCGACCGGGGGCGAGGCCCTGAGCCCACGGGTCGTCGCGCGCCGGTCGGGCTGGGGTTCGGCCGCGTCGCCCGCCGCGCCGCGGTCTTCAGTTCGATCCAGGTCGGCGCATGGTCGCTGGCG
>NZ_JAURWM010000114.1 GCF_030654915.1 Phenylobacterium sp.
TGATCAAGGCCGCCGCCGGCGGCGGCGGTCGCGGCATGAAAGTCGCCCAGACCCAGGAAGACCTCTACGAAGCCGTCTCCACCGCCCGGGCCGAAGCCCGCGCGGCGTTCGGGGACGACGCGGTCTACATGGAGCGCTACCTCCAAACCCCGCGCCACATCGAGATCCAGGTCATCGCCGACCAGTTCGGCAATGTCTGCCATCTGGGCGAACGCGACTGCTCACTGCAGCGCCGCCATCAGAAGGTGCTCGAAGAAGCCCCCTCGCCCGTCATCGACGCCGCTGCTCGCGCCAAGATCGGCAAGGTCGTGGTCGATGCGGTCAAGGCCATCGGCTATCTGGGCGTCGGCACCATCGAGTTCCTGTACGAGAACGGCGAGTTCTTCTTCATCGAGATGAACACCCGTCTGCAGGTCGAACACCCCGTCACCGAGGCCATCACCGGCATTGACCTGGTCCGCGAACAGATCCGCATCGCCGCGGGCCTGCCGCTGTCGTTCCGCCAGGAGGACGTCGTCTTCGAAGGCCATGCCATCGAGTGCCGGATCAACGCCGAAAATCCGAAGACCTTCGCCCCTTCGCCGGGCCTGGTTACCGATTTCCACGCCCCCGGCGGCCTGGGGGTACGCCTCGATAGCGCGCTCTACGCCGGCTACTCGGTCCCGCCCGACTACGACAGCCTGGTCGGCAAGCTCATCGTCCATGGCCGCGACCGCGAGGAATGCATCGCGCGCCTCAATCGCTGCCTGAACGAGATGGTGGTCGGCGGTATCGAAACCTCGATCCCGTTGTTCCAAGAACTGCTGCAACAACCCGACATCCTGGCCGGCGAGTACGACATCCACTGGCTGGAACGGTGGATGAAGGCGCAGGCAGAGGCTTAGAGGATCGCCGTCAAGGCCGCATGGAAACCTTCGGCCCCCGCGATCTTCTGGAGTGCTATGCGCGCGGCGTCTTCCCGATGGCCGATGCGCGGGAAGACGAAAGCGTCTTCCTAGTCGATCCGGAAAAACGAGGCGTGATCCCGCTGGACGGGTTTCACGTCTCCCGGCGTCTTGCCCGCACGGTCAGGGGCAATCCCTTTGACATCCGGTTCGACACCGCCTTCCCGCAGGTCGTGCTGGAATGTGCAGAGTCCAAGCCCGGCCGCACCGAGACCTGGATCAATGGCGCGATCGAGGACCTCTACGCCCAGCTTTTCGAGATCGGCCACGCCCACAGCGTCGAATGCTGGCACGAGGGCCAGTTGGTAGGCGGTCTCTACGGCGTATCGTTAGGCGGCGCGTTCTTCGGTGAGAGCATGTTCTCGCGCCAGACCGACGCCTCGAAGGTCGCCCTGGTCCATCTGGTGGCGCGGCTGATCGCCGATGGCTTCCAGTTGCTGGACACCCAGTTCATCACCGAACATCTGACGCAGTTCGGAACGCAGGAGATCCCTCGCGCCGAATATCAGCGCCGGCTCGC
Source organism: Phenylobacterium sp. (assembly GCF_030654915.1). Classification (GTDB taxonomy): domain Bacteria; phylum Pseudomonadota; class Alphaproteobacteria; order Caulobacterales; family Caulobacteraceae; genus Phenylobacterium. Next base: position 1,465 of record NZ_JAURWM010000114.1, read on the forward strand.
CCGGGCGCTGACCGTGGCGGCCGACTTTCAGCGGGCGGCGACAGGAACGGGCGCGGCGGCTCTGCAGGTGATCAACCACGCATCATAGACCGGGTGCTGCAGCGGATGCAGGCCGGGCGACGAGGCGAACATCCAGCCCCGGAAGGTCTGGCGCGGCGGCGGCGTGGGCTTGCCTGGGGCTGAGCGCGGCTGGGATTCGACGGTCATATAGGCCATCGCATCCTCGACCGCCTCGTCCCCGGCCGAGCGTTCGCAGGCCTTCACGGTGAAGACCAGGTTCTTGTAGCGAACCGGGCGGCCGACCGCGGCTTCGAAGCGAATCGATTCGGCCGAGATCTTGTCCAACGCGTGGATCACCGCCACGTCGTAGCGAGCGCGCTTGATGGCGGCTTCCGCCGGCTTGACCGCCACCGTCGCCTTGGGCGGCGGCGCGGCGGTCACTTCTTTTTCGTCAATCACGGGCGGCGCGACGACCGGCGGCGGCGCGATCACCTTGACCGGCGGCGCCTCCTCAGGCGGAGCGATTATTGCTGGCGGCGTCGGAACCGGAGCCGAGGTGGCTGGCGGCGCGGCGCTGACGGGAGGGGCGAGCGGCGTCGGTGATGGGCTGCTTGGCGCCGGGACAGGCTGCGCGACCGCGGAAGTCGCGCTCAGGACCAGTAGGACAGCGATGGTGCGAACCCGCGCCATGACTATTCGGGCCGCCAGGCCTCGTAGTCACCGGTGGCCTTTTGACGCTCGCCGCTGCGGGCGATGGAGCCCTGCGGACGCCAGGCATGAACGGTGCCGGTCAGGTTCGGAATGTGGTCGCGTTCCCACGACTGGCGCTTCAACGGCTCAACCGTCGGCGGCAGTTCAAAGGTGTGGTGCAGCCAGCCATGCCAATCGGGCGACACCTTCGAAGCTTCGGCATAGCCGTTGTAGACCACGTAGCGGCGCTTGCGGCCGTCATACGAATCCTTGGTGTCCTTGGCTTCGTAATAGCTGTTTCCCAGCTCGTCCTTGCCGATGAACACGCCACGGCGACCTAGGGTGAAACGGATGCCGATGGTCGCGCCGTTCCACCAGGTGAAGATATTCTTGAGCACGTTTGGGAATTCCGGACAGAGCAGAGAGCGCGCGGACTATAGGTGTCCCACCCGCGAGCGTCCAGCGGCGCGAATGACGCAATATGTTGGGGATAGCCAGGCCCAAGACCGCAACATGTATTGCCCGGCCGCGCGCCTCTGCCTAGACTCACGTTCTAGGAGAGCCATTCATGCGTATTGAGGCGGCTAGGATCGAACGGCGGACGCTGGAGCGCGCGGCCAGCGTGGCGCAAGTGCTGGCCCCAGCCTCATGGACCGACGCGCGCGTCGAGGCCTGGCTCGACTGGCTCGGCGAGGACGCCGACCTTCCCGCCGCCGTATTCCGCTACGCCGAGGATCTGGTGCTGCGCGGCGACGCCGCGGGCGTGTTCGACACCGCCAGGGCCCGCGCAGGTTTCCGCCGCGACCTCGCCGCCGCCATGCTGGCCGGACAATTGACCCTCAGCGGGCCACGCTCTCTGCCGCACCCTCCTGTCGTCCAGGCCGGCGAGCCGGAGTTCGAAGGACTGCTGGGCAGCTTGCGGGCCGAGCATCGCGGCCAGGCCATGGCGCGCGCCGCTGTCCGTCAGATGGGCGTGCGTCTACAGGCGGTGATGGACAGTGTCCTGCGCTGCGAAGGCGATCCCGCCGCCTGCGCCGATCCACGCGCGAACGCCAATCTGGCCCGCAGCGCCGAAGCCGCCCGGACCGCCGGCGCCAGCGACGCGATGATCCTCGAAGCAATCAGCCTGGCGCAGTCGGGCGAGAGCGAGTGGGCCGCGAAGCTCCCATTTTTCAACGACCTCGACGGACTCGACCTAATCTGCGTCACCAGCCGCGCGCCCGAGGCGTCGCTGGCCGGCGCCGCCTGGGAAACCGGCGCGGTCGCCGCCGCCTTCTCGCCGGAGGCCGGCCGAGGCGTAGCCGCCGCCTACGGTGGCGTGCGCGGCGCGGTCAATGTGCTGGCCTTCGGGGCTGGATCGGACTTCGACACGGCGGGATTCGACGCCGCGGTCGCTCTGCTGGCGACCGCGCTCGCGGTGGCCGGCGACCAGCGCCCCGCCGCGCTCGGCCTAGCCGGCGTCGCCGACTGGCTGGTGGCCCAGGGCCTGCCCTATGCGTCTGAAGCTGGCCTGGACGCCGCTCGGGATCTCTATCGCCGCGCGGCCTCGGCCACCATCGCCTCGGGCTCCAAACTCAACGGCGGCGTGGCCGTGTTCGACGACCCGGAGATCGCTCTACGGCTCGGCGGCGTCGGCCCCTCGGCCGCGCCGTGGCTCGGCCCGATCACCGTCGCCCAGACCGAGGACGGCCCCCTGACCCGGGTGCTGTCCGAAGCCGCCCTCCAGGGCCTGACCGCCGTCGGCGCGGACCTCGCCCAGGCACGCGGCCACCTGCTCGGCCGCCTTGACCTCTCGGAGGCCCCTGGCGTCGATCACGCCGCGCTCAACGCGCGCGGCTTCACCGATCACGAGATCGCCCAGGCCGAGGCCGCCCTCCCCTTCGCCGGAAACCTGCGCGAGGCCTTCGCCGGGATCGACGCCGGCTTCCTATGCGACGTCCTGGGCGCGACCGACGCCGACCTCGCCAATCCGAACTTCGACGTGCTCAAACAGGCTGGCTTCACCGAGGCCGAGATCGCCCTGGCCGAGGACTATGCGCTGGGGTCGGGCGCGCTGGCCGACGCCGACTTCCTGACCCCGGCCCAGCAGGCGGTGTTCCAGCCCGCGGACGACCTTGGCCCCGCGCCCTATTTCGCGCTGCTGGCCGCGATCGGCCACGCGTTGGCCATGCCAGCCATGGCCGAGGTCGAACTGGAGTGGGACACCACTCCGGCCGAGGCCGGCGACCTCATGGTGCTGGCCGCCCAGGCCGGCGTGCCCGCCATCCGCGTCCGCCGCGCCGCCGCGCCCGCCAATCTCGTCCTGGACCTGCCGAAGATCGCCGAGCCCGCGCCCCGGACGACACGCGAAGCCGCACCCGAGGCCGGAGAGCGCCCCACCCAGGAACGGATCATCGAGCGGATCGTCGAGCGCGAACGCACGCGCCGCAAATTGCCCGACCGTCGCAAGGGATACATCCAGAAGGCCGCGGTGGGCGGCCACAAGGTCTACCTGCACACCGGCGAATACGACGACGGCGAGCTCGGCGAGATATTCATCGACATGCACAAGGAAGGCGCCGCCTTCCGTTCTTTGATGAACAACTTCGCTATCGGCATCTCCATCGGCCTCCAGTATGGCGTGCCGCTGGAGGAGTTCGTCGACGCCTTCGTGTTCACCCGCTTCGAGCCGGCGGGTCCGGTGACCGGCAACGACTCGGTGCGCTCGGCGACCTCGATCCTCGACTATCTGTTCCGTGAGCTGGGCGTCTCGTATCTAGGGCGCCAAGACCTGGCCAATATCGATCCTGGCGAACTGAACGCCGACGGCCTGGGGCACGGCAAGTTCGAGGAAGCCGACGAGCCGCAGCCAGCCTCCCACTTCATCTCCCGCGGCTTCGCCAGAGGCGCGGCGCCCGACAATCTGGTCTTCCTGCCCAGCGCCTCACGCGGGGCCGGGGCTGGAACGGTGGAGGCCGACGTCTGCGCGGCTTGCGGCGACGTCGCCGTGGTCCGCAAGGGCGCCAGCCTGATCTGCGAGACCTGCGGAACCCGCGCCGGCCAACACGGCGGGGATATGACCGGCTAAATTGGCCAATCGGGCGCTTGAGGGCTCAAGGCCGATTTTCTCAGCCACTACGCCTAGGGCGATCAATTTTGTCCTGATGGCGAGCGACCGCGCACAAGACGTGTCGCCGATACGGCTCCGCCGCGCATGGCCTCGCCGAACCCGGGACTTCAAAGGTTCGCGGCCACGGCTAAGCTGCTGACAATTACCGCGAATTAAGTAGCACTTGACCTGCGCCGGGGGCACATCTCCGACCATGGACCCAACGACCCGAGCCATGACACCGCGTCTGCGCCGCTTCGCCCTTACTCTGACCGCACTCTTTAGCGCCGCCTCGGCGCTCGCCCCCAGCGTCGCCAGCGCGAGCATGGGCGACAAGGACGTGGCGCGGATGGTGTCGTTTGGCGGCGCCTGCGCCAAGTGCGAACTGTCAGGCCGCAAACTCAACGGCGCTCAGTTCGTCGGCGCCAATTTCGCTGGCGCGGCGCTGGTCGGCTCGGACCTGCGCGACGCCCGCTTCATGGGGGCCAACTTCTCCGGCGCGGACCTCTCGCGCGCCGATCTGTCGGACGCCCAGATGGTGGGATCCAATTTCAGTCACGCAGTGCTGGCCGACGCGCGGCTGCGGTCGGTCGAGGCCAAGGGTGTCAATTTCAGCTCGGCCAATCTCGCCCGCGCCGATTTGCGAGATGCTGAGGCGGCCGGCTCGAATTTCTCCCGCGCCAACCTGACTGACGCGCGATTGCAGGCGACCGAAATGCCCGCCGCCAATTTCAGCAAGACCAATGCGCGGGGTGCGAACTTCCGTGACTCCGCGATGACGGGTGCGATCTTCACAGCCGGCGCGTTCGAGAACGCCTCGTTCCGGGACGCCGACCTGAGCGCCGCCAACCTGACCGGCGCGACCTTCGCCGGCGCCGACTTCCGTGGGGCCAGTCTTAACGCCGCCAACATCATCGGCGTGGATCTGTCGCGCGTGCGGGGTTTGGAGCAGGATCAACTGGACGACGCCTGCGCCGACGCCTCGACCAGGGTTCCCTCGGGCTTGGTGGCCAAGGGCTGCCGCGGCGGACCGCGCGTCCGCTACGCCGCTCCAGCCCCGCCCAGGGCGCCAGCGCCGCCGGCCGCGCCGCGCTACCTCGTCCAGGTCGACTGAGGCCCTGACAGCCCTTTCAGGGCTGCCGGACCACAGTGGAAGCCTCCCCTAGATCTTGATCGGCGGGGCGAGACGGATGTGTAGTTCCTTGAGCTGCTTATCCAGCACCTCGGACGGCGCGTTCATCAGCAGATCCTGGCCCTGCTGATTCAGCGGGAAGGCGATGACCTCGCGGATGGCCGTCTGACCCGCCAGCAGCATGACGATGCGGTCGATACCGGGGGCCAGACCACCGTGCGGCGGGGCGCCATGCCGGAAGGCGTTCAGCATGCCGCCGAACTCTTCCTCGACCACTTCAGGGCCATATCCGGCGATCTCGAAGGCCTTCAGCATCAGCTCGGGGCGATGGTTCCGGATCGCGCCGGAGCACAGCTCGTAGCCGTTGCAGACGATGTCGTACTGGTAGGCCAGGACATCCAAGGGATCCTTGGTTTCCAGCGCTTCCATCTCGCCCTGCGGCATCGAGAACGGGTTGTGTGAGAAGTCGACGTGATTGGACTCCTCGTTCATTTCGAACATCGGGAAGTCGACGATCCAGACGAACTCGAAGCGGGTCTCGTCGATCAGGTTCAGATCCGTACCGACCTTGGTCCGGGCCGAGCCGGCGAACTTATAGAAGACCTTCGGGTCGCCGGCGGCGAAGAAGGCCGCGTCGCCACGGCCCAGGCCCAGTTGGCCCATCACAGCGTCCGTGCCTTCAGCACCCAGATTCTTTGCGATCGGGCCGCCCCAGGCGCCTTGGTCTTCACTCCAGAAGATGTAGCCGAGGCCCGGCTGGCCCTCGCCCTGGGCCCAGCTGTTCATGCGGTCACAGAAGGCACGGCTGCCGCCCTTGGGCGCCGGGATCGCCCAGACCGCGTTCTTGCTGTCTTCGAGAATGCGGGCGAACAGGCCAAAACCGCCGCCGCGGAAATGCTCGGACACGTCCTGCATGACCAACGGGTTGCGCAGGTCGGGCTTGTCGGTGCCGAACTTGGAGATCGACTCCCGGTAGGGGATGCGCGGGAACGGGTACGGGGTGACGGTCTTGCCGTCGCCGAACTCCTCGAAGACGCCATGCATCACCGGCTCGATGGCCGCGAACACGTCCTCTTGGGTGACGAAGCTCATCTCGACGTCGAGTTGGTAGAACTCCAGCGAGCGGTCGGCACGCAGGTCCTCGTCGCGGAAGCAGGGCGCGATCTGGAAGTAGCGGTCGAAGCCGCTGACCATCAGCAGCTGTTTGAACTGCTGGGGCGCCTGCGGCAGGGCGTAGAACTTGGATGGATGCAGACGCGAAGGCACCAGGAAGTCGCGCGCGCCTTCCGGCGACGAGGCCGTCAGGATCGGCGTCTGATACTCCAGGAAGTCCTGGGCGATCATGCGGTTGCGGATCGAATGGATGACCTTCGAGCGCAGCACGATGTTCTTGTGCAGGGTGTCGCGGCGCAGGTCGAGATAGCGGTGCTTCAGCCGGATCTCTTCGGGGTAGTCAGGCTCGCCGAAGACCGGCAGCGGCAGTTCGGCGGCTTCCGACAGCACTTCGACCGTGCGCACGCGCACCTCGACCTCGCCGGTCGGCAGGTTGGCGTTCACGGTTTCAGGCGAACGGGCCACGACGTCGCCGTCGATCCGGATCACGCTCTCGGCGCGCAGGCGCTCGACCGTGGCGAAGCCGGGGGTTTCGGGGCTGATCACCAGTTGGGTCAGGCCGTAGTGGTCGCGCAGGTCGATGAAGACCAGCCCGCCATGGTCACGCTTACGGTGAATCCACCCCGAAAGGCGGACGGTCTTACCCGTGTCGGCGGCGCGAAGAGCGCCCGCGGTATGGCTGCGGTAGGCGTGCATTTTGGAGTCGCAAACGGCTGAAAATGAGGCGCGGAAGACCGCATGTGGGGGCCGGAAAGTCAAGGCAAGGCTGGCCGACCCATGACGATGCGGCCAGGGGCGATGCGCCGCTGCGCGTCGCCCCCTCACCTAGCCTCTCCCGAGGGAGAGGAGCTCAGCATGAGCTGCGTCTATTTCGCCGGATCGGTCAGGGCCTGATAGACCAAGGTCCGCGTGAGGGCGCCCAGATCATCGCCGCCGGTTCCGCCATAGCGCTGGATCATGCCGACGAAGACCACGTCATTGGTCGGGTCCGCCCAAAACCAGGTGCCGGCCGCGCCGCCCCAGCTCATCGTGCCCTTGCCTTCCAGCGTTCCAGCCTTGCGCGGATCGGTGACCACCATGAAGTCGAGGCCAAAGCCGACGTGCGGATTGAAGCTGTTGCTCACCGAGCCGTTGGAGGACACCAGGGCGGCCTCCGGAATGACGTTCGTCCCCATCAGCTCAACGGTGGCCGGCGCCAGGATGCGCACTCCGTCCAACTCTCCGCCATTGACGATCATCTGGGCGAACCGGGCGTAGTCGGTGGCGGTCGAGACCAGGCCGCCGCCGCCGGATTCCATGCCTGGTTTGCTGACGTAGGTCGGCACGGGAGACCCGAACAGGGTCTTGGCCTCCTCGATCTTCCCGGTCTCCGGATTGGCGATATACACAGCCGCCAATCGAGAGGCCTTGGCCTGGCCGGTGCTGAACGCGGTATCGGTCATCTTCAGCGGCTTGAAGATCCGGCTCTCCATGAACTGGCCCAGCGTCTGGCC
>NZ_JAURWM010000117.1 GCF_030654915.1 Phenylobacterium sp.
GGGCGATCTCCTGAGGTGATGGGACCGCTGCACAACATGCGCCGGGACAGAGAGTTCCGGCCTAGAGCAGTCCCCGCGCCGCAAGCGCCGGCCGCAGCGCCGCCGGATCGGTGAAATGGTGGGTGTCGATGCCAAAGGCGCGCGCGCTCTCCACATTGGCCACGCTGTCGTCGACGAAGAAGATGTCGCCCGGCGCCAGGCCGAAGCGGTCGCAGGTCAGGGCGTAGATGCGCGGGTCGGGCTTGATCATGCCTTCGCGACCTGAAACCACGATGTCGGCCAGCCGCTTGAAGGCCGGGCTCATGGCCATGGTGCCCTCGAAGGTCTCGTCGGACATGTTGGTGAGGCCGTACTGAGGGACGCCGGCCGCGTGCAGGGCCTCGATGGCGGCCTCGGTCTCGGGGATGGTGCCGGAGAACATGTCCCACCAGCGGGTCTCCCAGGCCTCGATCTGCTCGCGATATTCCGGGTACTGGGCGATCAGGGGCGCGCGGTTCTCGGCGAAGGTGACGCCCAGGTCGTGGTTCACGTGCCAGATCATCGTGCAGACCGACGACAAAAACCGGTCGCAAGCGACCGGCTCCGGGAAGATCTGAGAGTAGAGCGTGCGCGGGCTCCAGCGCACGACCACATTACCAACGTCCCAGATGACCGCCTTCGGCATCTGGGCCCCGCAGCCTTAGCCTTGCTTGGCTTTGAAGCGCGGGTTGGTCTTGTTGATGATGTAGACGACGCCCTTGCGGCGCACGAGCTTGCAGTCGCGGTGACGCGTCTTGAGCGACTTAAGCGAGCTTCGAACCTTCATGACCGTATCTTCTTAAAGACCAGGCTTTCGCCCGGGGGTGTCTACAAGAGCCGGCGCATATACGAGCCGGCGGCGAGTGAGTCAACGTCGGGCGGGGCTCAGAGTTCGATCATGTCGAACTCGGCCTTGGCCGTCCCGCAGAGCGGACAGATCCAGCTGTCGGGAATATCGGCCCAGCGCGTGCCCGCCGCCAGCCCCTCCGCCGGATCGCCGAATTCTTCTTCATAGATGTAGCCGCAGGTGCGGCATTGCCAGGTCTTGAACGGCTGGGCCACGCGACTTCCTCAGTGCATCTTGAAGCGGATCGGAACCGACTTGGGCCCGCAAACGAAGCTGGCCGCCATGTTGCGAGGCGCGCCGTCCAATTCAACCGACTCCAGACGCGCGAACAGTTCCTCCCAGAGAATCCGCATCTCCATGCGGGCGAGATGCTGGCCCAGGCAGACATGGGCGCCGTAGCCGAAGGCCACGTGCTTGTTGGGGGTGCGTTCGACGTCGAACTTGAAGGGGTCGGTGAACACCGCCTCGTCGCGGTTGCCGGACGGATAGGACAGCATCATCCAGTCGCCCTTGGCGATCTTCCTGCCCGCCAGATCGGCGTCGGCGGTGGCCGTCCGCATGAAGTGCTTCACCGGCGTCACCCAGCGAATCGACTCCTCGATCAGACCCGGGATCAGGGCCGGGTTGGCCTTGACCTTGGCGAACTGCTCGGGGTTCTCGGCGAGCGCCCACAGTGCGCCGGCGGTGGTGGACGAGGTGGTGTCGTGGCCGGCGGTGGCGACGATCATGTAGTAGCTCATCGCCTCCAGCTCGGAGATCGGCTGGCCGTCGATCTCGGAGGTGGCGATCACGGTCGCCAAGTCGTCGGTCGGGTTGGCTCGGCGGTCGGCCGAGAGCTTGGCGAAATAGGCGTAGAAGTCGGCGACCACGCCCTCGGACAGCAGCTTGGTCAGGTCCGCCTCGCGGTCGCTCTTGCGGCCAAGCTCGGGGTCGGTGGCGCCGAACAGTTCCTGGGTCAGGGTGAGCATCCGCTGCTCATCGGCCTCCGGAACGCCCAGGATCTCCATGATTACGTGCAGCGGGTAATGCAGCGCCACGGCGCTGATGAAATCGCACTCGCCGCCGGTCGCCGCCATCTTGTCCACGGCCTTGCGGGCGATGCCCCGAATGCGGTCTTCCAACCCCTTGATGTTGGGCGGCATGAACCAGGCCTGGGTGAGCGCGCGGTATTTCGGATGATCGGGGGCGTCCATCTGCACCAGGCTGCGCACCAGATGGGGGCTGCCGCCCATCATCGCCCGAACCGCCGTGTCCGCGGCCTTGTTGGTGATGACGGTCGAGCGATCACCGCTATGGAACAGCGCGTTCTGGCGGCTGATCTCCAGGATGTCGGCATGTTTGGTCGCGACCCAGAACGGGTCGAATCCTTCGACCTCGGCCAGTCCGAAGGGGTTATTAGCCCGGAGCCAGGCGTAGGTTTCGTGAATTCGCCCATCCGCGTAGGCGGTGGGGTCAATCAGGTTGCGCGCGTGGTCGTCGGGTATGCGAACGCCGATGCTGCTCATGATGCGCCGAGCTCTTCGCCTTTACGCCCCGTAACCTTACGTGACGTTAGCAAAAAGCATCCTCCCTTGTTTTGTTATCTTTGTTCACTTGATACTGCGCGAACAGGCGACGTCGCAATACCGTCGACGGATCGAGACAAGATCGGCGCCGATTTCAGACCGTCTGGGAGGACGCCACCATGCTGACCAAGGCCGACGATTTTCCGATTCACCAGACCCCCGAACCGATCGCCTATGCGGGCACGGACCGGAATTTCTACGACCGCTACTTCTTCAACGGCTATGCGCCGGACGGAAGCGAGTTCTTCGCCGTCGCCTTTGGGGTCTACCCCCAGCTCAACATCGCCGACGCCCACTTCTCCGTGGTGCGTGACGGGGTCCAGCACTGCCTGCACGCCAGCCGCATCCTGAACATGGAGCGCATGGACCTCACCTGCGGCCCGATCCGTATCGAGGTGCTGGAGCCACTGCAGAAACTTAAGGTCATCATCGATCCGTCCAACGGATTCGCCGCCGAACTGGTCTTCGAGGGGCGCGCCTTCCCCATCGAAGAGCCGCGCTTCATGCGCCGGATCGGCCCGCGCGCTTTCATGGACTACACGCGCCTGACCCAGAACGTCCGTATCACCGGCTGGATCGAGATCGACGGCGTTCGCCGCGAGCTGCAGGCCGGCACGGTGGGCAGCCGCGACCGTTCGTGGGGCATCCGCCCGGTCGGCGCGCCAGATCCCCAGCCGGCGGTCCCGATGACCCTGGGCGGGTTCTTCTGGCAATGGACGCCGCTGAACTTCGCCGACCGCAGCGTCTTCTACCACGTCAACGCCGACCCCGAGGGCCGGCCCTGGAACACCCGCGCCGTCATCGCGCCCGACGGCTCCGGCCCGGACGGCCACTATGAGACCGAGGCGGCGGTCATGGAGGATGTCAGCCTGGTCACCGGCACCCGCCATGCGCGCGGCGGCACGCTCAACGTTCCGTTGGCGCAGGGCAGCGCCAGCATCACCTTCGAGCCCTTCCTGACCTTCCTGATGCGCGGCATCGGCTATGGCGCGCCGACCTGGCGGCATGGAGGCTACAAGGGCGAACTGGTTGTCGAGCGCGAGGACATCGACCTGGCCGCCACCGACATGGCCAGCCCGGAGAACGTCCACATCCAGGCCCTGTCACGGGTGACGCTGTCATCGCCCGGCGAGGCGCCGCAAACCGGCATGGGGGTGTTTGAACAGCTCATCGCCGGCCCTTACCGGCCGTATGGGTTGGGATAGGGTCACCCACCATCCGCTCTTCCCGGCGAAAGCCGGGATAAGCGGGGCTTTATGCATATGCTCAACGATCTGGAGTTCACATGATCACCGACCGCACCTGGACCAGCGCCGACGGCCTGGCCCTGTTCGCCCGCGACCACGCCCCCGCCTCGGGCCCGGCGAAGCTGCCGGTGATCTGCATCCACGGCCTGACGCGGAACTCCCGCGACTTCGAAGTCGTCGCCCCGCTGATCGCCGCTCAGGGTCGCCGCGTATTGAGCATCGACGTGCGAGGGCGCGGCAATTCCGACCGCGACCCGAACCCCGCCAACTACAACCCGGCGATCTACGCCACCGACGTCATCGCCCTGATGACCCAGTTGGGTATGGGCCGCGCCCACTTCATCGGCACCTCGATGGGCGGTCTGATCACCATGACGCTGTGCGCCATGCGTCCCGACCTGATCGGCGGCGCGGTGCTGAACGACATCGGACCCGAAGTCGGCGCGGCCGGCATCGCCCGGATAGCCAGCTATGTCGGCGGCGCGCCGGCGGTCTCGAGTTGGGCGCAGGCCACGGCCTATACGAAGGCGATCAATGGCGAGGCCCTGCCCCACCTGACCGACGTTGATTGGGAACGCTTCGCCCGCCGAGTGTTCCGCGACGACCATGGCGTTTTCTCGCTCGACTACGACCCGGCCATTTCCCAGGGCTTCAAGACCGCCGCCCCGGCTAGCGACGGCGCCGCGGCCGCGGGCGCCCCCAACCTCTGGCCGCTGTTTGACGCCCTGGCCACGGACCGCCCGCTGCTGCTGGTGCGCGGCGAGACCTCGGACATCCTCGACGCCGACATCGCCGGCAAGATGAGCGCCGCGGCCCCGCACATGGCCCGCGTGGAGATCCCCAATATGGGCCACGCCCCAACCCTCGAAGAGCCAGAAGCCAAGGCCGCCCTGGCGGCGTTCTTCGCGGGCGCGACGTAGCAGTTCCACCCCTCCTTCCAACAGACGTTTGAACGTTCGCTTGCGTCCCGGCTGAGGGGCTTGCACACTTGGCGAATTATTGAAGACGCCATGGCGCGGTTTTCGCGCACTTATGAAAGTTCGAGACTTTGACCCTTTCTTCCACCGCGGCGATTAAGGCCGCGCCGACGGACGTCCTGGGATCCGTGGACGCCCTGATCGCGGGGCTGGCCAGCGTCGGCTACATCGCCTCCAAGCGCATCGCCACCGCGCTCTACATGGCCATCCACCTGCAAAAGCCGATCCTGGTCGAAGGCTCGGCCGGCGTCGGCAAGACCGAACTGGCGCTCTCGACCGCCACCCTGCTGAACCAGCCGCTGATCCGCATGCAGTGCTATGAAGGCCTGGACGAGTCCAAGGCCTTGTATGAGTGGAAGTACGGCAAGCAGCTCCTCTACACCCAGATCCTGAAAGACCGGATGGGCGCGGCCCTGGCCGACGCCCCCGACATGGACGCGGCGATGGACCGGCTGCACGGCATCGGCGACCTGTTCTTCTCTGAGCCCTTCCTGGAACCGCGCCCCTTGATGAAGGCGCTGAAGGAAGACGACGGCTGCGTCCTGCTGATTGACGAAATCGACAAGTCCGACGAAGCGTTCGAGGCCTTCCTGCTGGAAGTGCTGTCGGCCTACCAGGTCTCCATCCCCGAGCTCGGCGTCATCAAGGCCAAGACCCCGCCGCTGGTGTTCCTGACCTCCAACAACGTCCGCGACCTGGGCGACGCCCTGAAGCGCCGCTGCCTGCACCTGCACATCCCGCTGCCGGACGCGGCGCTGGAACGCAAGATCGTCGCCAGCCGCGTGCCGGACATCGAGGCGACGCTGACCGCCGAGCTGGTCGGCTTCGTGCAGTCGCTGCGCACGCTGGACCTGCGCAAGTCGCCCTCGATCTCCGAGACCGTGGACTGGGCCCGCGCGCTGATCCTGCTCAACGCCGACAGCCTCGACGTCGAGGTCGTGCGTGACACCCTCAACGTGCTGTTGAAGTTCGAGCCGGACATCAACGCCGTGGAGCCGCAGATCGGCGAACTGCTCCGCCGGCCGGCGGCCTGATCCCATGCAGGGCGCTTTGGAAGACTTCTTCCGGGCCCTGCGGGCCGCGGACGTCAAGGTCTCGCCTGTTGAGGCGATCGACGCTCACCTGACGGTGGCGAAGGTTGGCTTCTCGGACCGTGAACTGTTCAAGGACGCGCTGTGCGCGACCTTGGCCAAGACCGCCGACGAGGTGGTGCGGTTCGACGCGACCTTCGACACCTTCTTCGCCCGCGACCAGGTGTCCTTCACCCCGCCCCCGCCGCCCAGCGGCGAGGACGGCGGCGATCCCATGGACGGCCTGCCGCCCGAGGCGGCGGAGTCGGACCTCGCCCGGATGCTGCTGGAGGGCGACGCCTCCTCCATCGCCCAGGCCATGGAAGAAGCCGCCGAGCGGGCCCAGGTCTCGCAGATCCGCCTCTCGACCCAGCGCTCGCGCCTGACGCGGCGTCTGCTGGAAGAGATGGGCCTGGGGCAGATCGAGGCGATCATCAACGCCGCGCGCAAGCTAGAAGGCGGTGGTGACGCCGCTGATCGGCTCGAGGCCGGCAAGCGGAAGCTGACCGAGGAGGCTCAGCGCTACGTCGCCCGCCAGCACGAGCTCTACGCCTCCGGCTCGGGCAAGATGCTCCGCGAGGAGATGCTGGCCCGCAAGGCGCTGAACGCCGAGGGCGGGATCGATCCCGTCGATCAGGCGATGATGCAGGCTCTGGTCAAGAAGATGGCCAAGCGGCTGGCCGACCGCTACTCGCGCCGCCGCAACCGCGCCAAGCGCGGCCACATGGACATCCGCCGCACCCTGCGGAAGTCGATGCCCTATGGCGGCATGCCCTTCGAGGTCATCTGGAAAACCGAGAAGATCGACAAGCCTTCGATCGTCTGCATCTGCGACGTGTCGAAATCGGTGGCCGCCGCCGCGCAGTTCCTGCTGACCTTCCTCTATAGCCTGAACGAGGTAGTCGACCGCATGGAGGCCTACGCCTTCTCCGGCCGGCTGATCAGCGTCAACGCCATCCTCGACGACGAGCACGTCGACAAGGCGATCTTCGAGGTCCTGAAGCGGATCGGCTTCCAGCAGACCGACTACGGCAAGTCGTTGGAGGACTTCTGCGAGAACCACCTGGACCATGTCGACAGCCACACCACGGTGATCTTCCTGGGTGACGGGCGGTCGAACTACGCCGACCCGCGGCTGGACCTGATGGCGACGATCCAGAAGCGCGCGCGCTCGGTCATCTGGCTCAACCCGGAACCGGAGAGCTACTGGAGCCAGGGCGACAGCGTCATGTACCGCTATGAGCGCTTCTGCCACGTGGCCAAGACCTGCAACACGCTCGGCCAACTCGAACGGATCATCGAGGACGTTCTGCGGACCTACGTACCGCGCTAGCCCGAGAACCAGCCCCCTATCACGCAGGACGGCGTACCACCGCGGACCGCCACGGTGGCGCGCCGTCCGACACCGGGGGCGTAGAACACCGTCCCCTCGGCGGTGGTGACACCGATCAGCGCCGGCGCGGAAAACTGGCAAACGCGATAGGTCGTGCGCGTGAACAGCCCGCCCTCGCGAGGCGCGACACAGCTCACATGCCCGAATTTCCGCGAGAAGCTGGCGCCGCCATACTCGAAGACCTTCAACGGGCGCCGCTCCGATAGGGACGGCGTCGGCGCGGCGGCGACCGAGCAGGATGGTCCAGAGATATTCCACGCCGCGCGCATCGCCCGCCGGTCGGACCAGGTCGCATAAACCCCGATTAGGGGCAGGCTCACGACGATGGCCAGGACGCCCAGCACTCCGGCGACCTCGAACAGTTCACGGCGGGCGGGCATGCGGCGTCCCCTGATGTCAGGGCCGAGCGACCGGCGCCATTCGAATGATCGCGACCGACATCGGTCGATCCCCGCCGACAATTTGCGGAACCAGACTGGGTCGCTCCGGGACCGGCGGCTGACAAGCCCAGGCCGCCACGACCGACGCAGCCAACGCCGCCGTGACCAGGATCGGCCCTACCATGGTGTCGCTGCGCGGCGACCGCGCCAGCGACGCGATCCGCAACTCCAGCGGATGGGCGCCGTGCGCCAGCCAACGCGCCCCGAGCGGAAGAGAGACGCCGGACATCTGGACCTTCAACAGCGCGCGGGCATAGGCCGCCTTGGCCACTCCGCGCCGACGGATCACCGCGGCGTCGCAGGCCAGTTCCTGATCCAGCCGGATGAACCGCGCCGCCAGATGCACCAACGGATTGAACCAGCAAAGGCATTGCACCGCCGCCAGCAGCGCATTGGCCCGGGGATCGCCCCGAGCGATGTGTTCGCGCTCATGAGCCCGCACCAGAGCGCGCTCTTCATCACTGTATGCGCCATCGCCGCAAGGCATCACCAGCCGGGGCGCGATGACCCCAATCACGGCCGGGCCAGTTCGTCCGGCGCGGGCAAGGCGCAGGAACCGCACCTGCAGTAGGGCGAGCCACAGGACCGCGAGGATCGCTCCCGCAAGCCATAGGGCGAGCAGCGCGGCGGCGAGACCAGGCTCGCTCGCCTCCGGCGCCGGAGGCGGCCCCTCGGCGACCCGCGCAGGCAGCAGGGTCGCCAGTCCCGCCGCTGGCGGAATAGCCCAAAGGCGGTAGGCGACTTCGGGGCCGAAGGTTCGCCGCACGGCCGGTCGGATGGCGAGAACCAACAGGATCGCCACGGCGGCCGCGAGGTTCACTCCTGCCAGGGCGGCGACCACCTCAGTCATCGCCCCGCTCCATATCGGCGATCATCTGCTTCAGCCGTTCGAGCTCGTCCGGCGACAGGCGTCGGTGCTGGGCGAAATGCGCGATCATTGGGGCGAGCTGGCCGTCGAACAGCCTGTCGAGCAGACCTTGGCTCTCGCCGGTCAGATAGTCGGCCTGGGAGATGAGCGGGCGATAGCGGACCCGGCCCTCCTCGCGTTCGGAGATGATCGCCTTCTTCTTCAACAGCCGGGTGATCAGGGTCCGAACCGTCGCCTCGCCCCAGCCCTGCGGACTGGCGACCTCGGCCATGATCTCGTCGGCCGGAAGCGCGCCCCTGGCCCACAACACCTGCATCACGAGGCTTTCCGCCGAGCTGATCCGAGACATTTCTTACACCTGTAATGCGGAAAGATTACAGGTGTAAGAAACAACGTCAAGCGGCTCGAAAGCGCGGGGTCACCAGCTGTCGATCCAGCGCAGCTTCTTCTCGGTCCGCACCGGTAGCGGCGGCAGGGACTTCAGGCCCGACAGCACCCAGCGGCGGGTGTCGGCGGGATCGATGACGTCGTCCAGCGCCGGGCCGGTGGCCTGGGACAGCGCCTTGCCGCGCGCATAGGCGGCCGCGACCATGTTGTCGAACTTAGCCTTGCGCGCCGCCGGGTCCTCGATGGCCGCCAGTTCGTTGCGGTAGCCGAGCTTCACCGAGCCCTCCAGCCCCATGCCGCCGAACTCTCCGGTCGGCCAGGACACGCAGAACATGGAGCCCTGGTAGGAGCCGCCGGTCATGGCGATGGCGCCCAGGCCATAGCTCTTGCGCAGGATCACCGAGAACAGCGGCACGGTCAGGTTCGCCCCGATCACGAACAGCCGCGAGCAATGGCGGATCAGGCCGGTCTTCTCGGCCTCGGGGCCCACCATGTTGCCGGGCGTGTCCGAGAGCGACAGCAGCGGAATGTCGAACGCCTCGCACAGCTGCAGGAACCGCGCCGCCTTGTCCGACGCGTCGCTATCGATAGCCCCACCCAGATGCTGTGGGTTGTTGGCGAAGACGCCGACCGGACGCCCCTCGATGCGAATGAAGGCGGTGACCATGGCCAGGCCGAACTTTGGCCGCAACTCCAGCACCGAGCCGGTGTCGGCGATCAACTCGATAACCTTGCGCACGTCATAGACCCGCAGGCGGTTCTCCGGGATCGCTCGGCGCAGCAGCCGCTGGTCGGCGGCCTCCCAATCCTTCACCGGCCCCTGGAAGTAGGACAGGTACTGCTTGGCCAAGC
>NZ_JAURWM010000120.1 GCF_030654915.1 Phenylobacterium sp.
TGACCCCGGCCGAGCGCGGCATGGCCGGCGCCGTGGCCCGCGCCAAGGAGATCGTCGAGGCGACGCCGGGCGCGGTCATGCCCCAGCAGTTCGACAACGAAGCCAATCCGCTGATCCACCGGGTCTCGACCGCCGAGGAAATCTGGAACGACACCGACGGCCGGGTCGATGCGGTGGTCTCCGGTGTCGGCACCGGCGGCACCATCACCGGCATCGGCCAGGTGCTGAAGGCCCGCAAGCCTTCGGTGAAGATGGTCGCAGTGGAGCCGGAATCCTCGCCCGTGCTGTCGGGCGGCCAGCCGGCCCCGCACAAGATCCAAGGGATAGGCGCGGGCTTCGTGCCTTCGATCCTGGACCGTGGGATCATGGATGAGATCATCCAGGTCTCCAACGACGACAGCTTCGCCATGGCGCGGCGTATCGCCAAGGAAGAGGGGATTCCGGTCGGCATCTCGTCGGGCGCGGCCCTGACCGCGGCTTTCGATCTCGCCTCGCGCGACGAATACGCAGGCAAGCTGATCGTCGCGATCATCCCCAGCTTCGCCGAACGCTATCTCTCGACGGCGCTGTTCGACGGACTCTAGGCCCGTTCCAGCCGAATGAAGATCGCGGTGGTGGGATGCGGCGTCGCCGGCATGGCGGCGTCGTTGGCCCTGGCGCGCCGTGGCCATCAGGTCGTCCTGCTCGAAGCCTTTACTGAGCCGCGCCCCTTGGGGTCTGGGCTGCTGCTCCAGCCCTCGGGCCTGGCGGCGCTCAGGGCGCTCGGCCTCGCCGATCCGGTGATCGCCCGCGGCGCGCGCGTCGATCTCCTCGACGGCCGCGACCTCGGCGGGCGGCCGATCATGGCCATGCGCTACGCCGATTGGCGTCCTGACGCCTTCGGGGTCGGCGTCCATCGCGCCACCCTGTTTGGCGTACTGCACGAGGCCTTGGCTCCGGCCGGAGTCGAACTTCGCACCGGGGTCGAGATCGTCGGCTGGGAGAGCCCTGACGCTCCCCGCCGGATTGACGCGGCCGGCGGCTCGCATGGCCCATTCGATCTGGTGGTGATCGCCGACGGCGCCGGCTCCAAGCTGCGCGGCCTGGTGCGGCCAAGGGCGCGGGCGCCGGTCTATCCCTGGGGCGCGGTCTGGGCGAATGCGCGCGATCCGCAAGGGGTCTTCGCCGGCGCGCTCACCCAGCGCTATGATCGGGCCAGCACCATGATGGGCGTGCTGCCGATCGGCCGTGGCCCGACCGGTGACGTCGATCTGGTGAGCTTCTTCTGGTCCTTGCCGGTGGCGCGGATGGACGAATTCATGACCGGTGATCTGGCGGCGTGGCGGGCGAGGGCCCAGGCGATGTGGCCACAGGCCGCGCCGATCCTGGCGCAATTCGAGAGCCCTGAGGTCTTCTCGCGGGCGACGTATCGCGATGTGCGCCCCGGCGGCTGGTCGAACGGCCGATTCCTGCTGATCGGCGACGCGGCCCATGGAACCAGTCCGCAGCTCGGTCAGGGCGCCAACCTTGGCTTAATCGATGCGGTGGAGTTGGCCGAACGCTTGACGCCGCAGGTCGCCAAGTCCGTGCGCGGCTATCAGCTTGCGCGGCGACGGCATGCGGGCCTCTACCAGTTCATCTCGCGCTGGCTGACGCCGCTGTTCCAGTCGGACGGCTGGCTGGGTCCCTTCGTGCGTGACTGGATCTTCACGCCGGGTTCGAAGGCGCCGGGGGCGCGGCAGGTCGCGGCCTTGGTGCTGACCGGGACCCTTCGCCTGGGGCGGACACCTAAGGTCCTGCGGCCATGACCGACGTCTTCACTCCGGAGAAACGCTCGGCGGTGATGGCCAAGGTCAAGGGGCGGGGCACCAAGCCGGAGTTGCAGGTGCGCAAGGCCTTGACCGTGCTCGGCGTCCGCTACCGCCTAAACCGCAAGGACCTGCCGGGCTCCCCCGATGTGGTGATGGCCGGGCGGCGGCTGGCGATCTTCGTCCACGGCTGTTTCTGGCACGGTCATGACTGCGCCCGGGGAAGCCGGGTGCCCAAGGCCAATCGGGACTACTTGCTGGCCAAGGTGGCGCGCAACAAGGCCCGCGACGCCGCCGCCGAGGCCGCGCTCATGGCGCTGGGCTGGCGGGTGGAGACGATCTGGGAATGTGACCTGAAGGACGCCGAGGCGCTGCGGGTGAGGCTGGAGGCCATGCTGCAGAGACCCTACCCCTCACCCGACCTCTCCCCAGCGGGGAGAGGAGAAGAGATGGTCCCTCTCCCTCGGGAGAGGTTAGGTGAGGGGGCGGCGCGTTAGCGTCGCTCAAACGATGCTCACCTCGGTCTTCACCGAATTGGCGATGAAGCACTCTTCGTGCGCCTCATGGTGCAGCTTGGCCAAGGCCTGGGCGTCCGGCGCCTCGCCGTCCCACTCGATCTGCGGCTTCAAGGTCACCCGCGTCACCGCCGCGCGACCGGGCGCGATCTCCTCCATCACGCCGGAGGCATGGTCGCGATAGGAGGTCACGATGAAGCCGGCCAGCCGCGCCTTGTGCAGGAAAGTCAGCATGTGGCAGTTGGACAGCGCCGCCACCAACATTTCCTCGGGATCGACCGCCTCCTCGACCGCCCACTTGCCCACGACGTGCGGTGAGGCCGAGGCCGGGATGACCAGACCGCCATCGAAGCTGATCACATGGCCACGGCTGTAGCGGCCCTTGGCGAAGTCCTCGCCGTCCCGCAGGTTCCAGGCGACGTCGGCGGTGTAGCTGGCCATCAGAAGGCCTCCGCCGGCAGGGCCATCATCAGCTCCGAACCGCTCTTCAGCTTGGCCAGGTGGCCGCTGGTCTCGGGCAGGATGCGCTGCACATAGTAACGGCCGATCACCAGCTTGTTCGAATAGAAGGGATCGGTGTCTCCGGCCGCCACCTTGGCTTGGGCGGTCTTGGCGATCTGGGCCCACATATAGGCTAGGGCGGTCAGGCCAAAGAGGTGCATGTAGTCGGTGGAGGCGGCCCCGGCGTTGTCGGGGTTCATCAGGCCGTGCTGCATCAACCACATGGTGGCGTCCTGCAATTCGGCCTTGGCCTTGGAGAGGCCTTCGGTGAACGGCGTGAGGGCTTGGTCGCCCTGATTGGCCTCCACGAAGGCGTCGATCTCGGTGAAGAAGCTCATCACCGCCCGGCCGCCGTCGGCCGCCAGCTTGCGGCCCACCAGGTCCAGGGCCTGGACGCCGTTGGTGCCCTCATAGATTAGGGCGATGCGGACATCGCGCATGTACTGGCTGACCGGGAAGTGCTCGGTGAAGCCCGAGCCGCCATGCACCTGCACTGCGTCCGAGCAGACCTTCAGGCCTCGATCAGTCAGGAAGCCTTTCACCACCGGGGTCATCAACGCCATGTAGTCGCCGGCCTTCTGGCGGACGGCCTCGTCGGGGTGCGCATGGGCAAGGTCGCCCTGGAGCGCAGTCCAGAACAGGAAGGCCCGGCCGCCCTCGATGACCGCGCGCGAGTCCATCAGCATCCGGCGCACGTCCGGGTGGACGATGATCGGATCGGCGGGGCCGCTTGGGTTCTTCGGACCGGTCAGTGAGCGGCCTTGCAGGCGTTCCTTGGCGAAGGTGGCCGCGGCCTGATAGGCGGCCTCGGCCTGGGCGATCCCTTGCAGTCCCACCCCGATGCGGGCCTCGTTCATCATCACGAACATCAGCGACAGGCCGCGGTTCTCCTCGCCGACCAGCCAGCCCACCGACTCCTCGTGACGGATCACGCAGGTGGCGTTGCCATGGATGCCCATCTTCTCTTCGAGGCCGTCGCAATAGACGCTGTTGCGCTCGCCGGGCTTTCCGTCCGCATCCGGAATGAATTTGGGCACGATGAACAGGCTGATGCCACGGGTCCCGGCCGGCGCCCCCTCGATCCGGGCCAGCACCAGGTGGACGATGTTCTCGGCCATGTCGTGCTCGCCGCCGGAAATCCAGATTTTTCCGCCGGAGATCTTGTAGCTGCCGTCAGCCTGCGGAACCGCCTTGGTGCGCAGCAGGCCTAGGTCCGTGCCGCAATGCGGCTCGGTCAGGTTCATGGTCCCGCCCCATTGGCCCGACGCCAGCTTTGGCAGGTAGAGGTTCTTCTGGTCGTCTGATCCGCCGTTCAGGATCGCCGAATAGGCCCCATGGGTCAGGCCGGGATACATGGAGAACGCCATGTTGGCCGAGGAAGACATCTCCGAGAACGACAGGTTGACCACGTGGGGCAGACCCTGGCCGCCATAGGCCGGTTCGGCCCCCAGCGCCGGCCAGCCGCCCTCGACCAGCTTGGCGTAGGCGTCCTTGAAGCCGGCCGGAGTTTTGACCGTGTGGTCGGGGCTCCAGGTGCAGCCTTCCTTGTCGCCGACCGCGTTTAGCGGAGCGAGGACCTCGCCGGTGAAGCGCCCAGCCTCCTCGATGATCTGCTCGACCACGTCCATCGAGGCTTCGGCGAAGCCCGGAAGATTGGCGTAGTTCTCGATCTCCAACACGTCGCGCAGGAGGAAGACGTGGTCCCGTACGGGGGGCTGATAGGGCATGCTCGCTCCGGTATGACGGCGAAAGGGTCTCCGACCCGGTCGAAAACCCTCTGCAAACTAGCTTGAACGCGGGGCCTAGGCGAAGCCCGCGGACCCTCTATTTCACGTGTTCGAGATCGCCCAGCCGCGCGCGCAGCACCTGGTCGTAGTCGGCGGCGCGAGGCAGCAGGTCGGGCCGGGTCGCGGCCAGGTGTTGCTCCAGCGCGTCGCAGCCCCGGCGCAGCTCCTCAATGGCGTGGTCGATGTCGGAACGCTGCGATTCCAGCGCCACGATCCGTTCACGGAATTTGAGCAACGACTTGGCGTTCTGAGCCGCCCCGCCGTCGTTCAGTTCATACAGATCGAGGATCTCGCCGATCTCGGCGAGGGCCAATCCCACGCGCTTGCCTCGCAGGATGAGCTGCAGTCGGGCGCGGTCCTTATAGGAGTAGACCCGGTTCAGCCCATCGCGGGCAGGGAACAGCAGGCCCTTGTCCTCGTAAAATCGCAGCGCACGCGGCGTGCATTTGAACTCGAGGCAGAGCTGCCGGATGCTGAAAGTGCGGTTGGGCCGGCGAAGGTCAACGGGCATGGGGCGTCCTCCCTGGACGCTATGTTTCTATTCCTGACACCGTAAAACGATGCTTCCGTTTACGTCAAGGTGATCGCCGTTCAGTCAACCGTAATGCGATCTCTGGACCGATCCTGGCGACCGCCGCTAGCTTGGGTGGTCGAAAGGGGCGTTTTCATGGTTCGAGGTCTTTTGCGGTCAGCCGCGTCGGCGGCGGTGATCGCCGCCTGTCTGTTGGCGCCCGCGCCCGTCCTCGCCGCGGCGAAGACGTCTTCGGCATTGGTCGGCGTGGCGCGACAGGACGGCTTGCTACCTGTCCATGTAGACAAGGCTCAGGGCCGTATCCTGCTGTCGCTGCCCGCGCCGGACGCCGACGGCGTCAGCGGCCGCTATCTCTATCTCACCGCCCTGAAGACCGGCCTCGGCTCGGCGCCGGTCGGGCTCGACCGGGCGCGGCTGGGTGACACTCAGGTGCTGGCCTTCCGCCGGATCGGCAAGAAGGTGGTGGCTGAGTTCGAGAACCACAAATTTCGCGCCGTCGGCGCTCCGGCCGACGAGCAGGCGGCGGCGCGCGAGGCATTTTCGATATCCACCGTCTGGGCCGGCGACATCGTCGAGACCACGGCGGACGGCCGGCTGGTGGTGGACATCGCCAGCTTCCTGACCCGCGACGTCCTCGGTGTCGCCGACGCCTTGAAGCAGGCGGGCGAGGCCGGCTACAAGCTCGTGCCCGATCTCAGCATGGCCGATCCGTCGGCGGTAAAGGTGTTCCCGGAAAACCTGGAGTTCGAGGCCCGTCAGACTTTCGCGTCCGACACGCCTGGACCGGAGGTGCGCAATATCGCGCCCGATCCCAAGCTGATCACCCTGCAAGTTCGTCACTCGTTGGTGAAGCTGCCGGCGCCCGGCTACGAGCCGCGTGTCTTTGATCCCCGCAGCGGCGGCTTCTCGACCATGGTGCTGGACTATGGCGCGCCGCTTGGCGAGGAGATCGTCTACCGCCTGGCCAATCGGTTCCGGCTGGAAAAGACCCATCCCGGCGCGGCGAAATCGCCGGTGAAGAAGCCGATCATCTTCTATGTGGACCGCGCCGCGCCCGAGCCTGTCCGCACGGCGCTGGTGGAGGGCGCGGCCTGGTGGGCCCAGGCCTTCGACGCCGCCGGCTTCCAGGACGCCTATCAGGTCAAGGTGCTGCCCGAGGGCGTTGATCCGCTCGACGTCCGCTACAACGTGATCAACTGGGTCGACCGCGCCACCCGCGGCTGGTCCTACGGCCAGGCGGTCACCGATCCGCGCACCGGCGAGATCATCAAGGGATCAGTGCTGCTCGGCGCCCTGCGGGTGCGCCAGGACATGCTGATTTTCGAGGGCCTGGTGGGCGCGCATCGCAATGGGACCGGCGGTCCGAACGACCCGATCCAGGTCTCGCTCGCCCGTCTGCGCCAGCTGTCGGCCCACGAGGTCGGCCACTCGATCGGCTTCGCGCACAATTTCGCGGCCTCGACCCTGGACCGCGCCTCGGTGATGGACTACCCCGCCCCACGCGTGACGCTGAAGCAGGGCCGGATCGACCTGTCGGACGCCTATGGGGTTGGCATCGGTCCCTGGGACCAGTTCACCGTCGATTGGCTGTATGGCGATGGCGGCGAGGCGCTGCTGGCCAAGACCACGGCGATGGTCGGTCGGGGCGAGCGCTATGTCAGCGACTCCGACGCCCGCCCGCTCGGCGCGGCCCAGCCGTGGGGCAGCCTCTGGGACGATGGGGCTGACCCGGCCGCCGAACTCGACCGGATGATGGGCGTGCGCCGCGCGGCGCTGGAGAGCTTTGGCCTCGGCGCGCTGAAGCCCGGCGAGCCGGTGGCGAACCTGAAGCGCAAATATGTGCCGATCTATTTGCTGCACCGCTATCAGCTCGAGGCGGCGGCGAAGCTTATCGGGGGGGTGGACTACGCCTATTCGGTGATCGGCGATGGTCGCGAGGTCTCGCGGGCGGTCCCGGCCGATCGTCAACGCCAGGCCCTCACCTCGTTGCTAGCGACCCTGACGCCGCAGGAGTTGGATACCTCCGAGACCCTGACCGGCATGTTGTCGTCGGCGCAGTCGGGCGAGCCGGATCGGCAGTACGTGATCGAGGTGTTCGCCACGGCTGGCGGACCCGTCTTCGACCCGTTGGTGGCGGCCGATGTGGCGGCGGGCATGACCCTTGATCACCTGTTGGCCCCCGATCGGTTGACTCGCCTCATCGACCAGAGCCGCCGTGATCCGGGCCAACTCGGGGCCGGCGAGGTGCTGGACCGGCTGATTGACAAGGTGTTTGCGCCAGCGTCTGGACGGTGGGGGGAGGTCGCTCGCCGCGTGCAGACGCGGCTGGTGTTCGACCTGGCCCTGGCGGAGCGCGATCCCAAGCTGTCGCCCGCCGCTGCCTCGGAGATCGCCGCGCGTCTACGCAGCCTGCCCGTGCGGCTCAAGGGCGGCGCCGATGTCGCCGACCGGGCCCATCGTCAGCGGCTTGTCGCCCTGCTGGCCGACCGGGACACCCTGGCCGTGCTCGCCGCGCCGAAGCTGAAGCCGGAAACCCCGCCCGGCATGCCGATCGGGGACGACGACTACGGGGTGCTCACTCCCTAGGTTTGGCTCATCGCCGGGCCATGACCTCGCGCCGTAACGCCGCCAGGGCCTCGGGGACGTCGTGGCGGAGGATCATGCGCGCGATGGGGGGCGGGATGGCGAAGGGGGTCGAGGCGCGGCTCTCGTAGAGGACCCGCGTCTGCGTCCCGCCGGCCAGGGGGATCAGTCGCCACTCGCCCTCCAGCACCTTCACCTCGCCGCCGGTACGCCGAAACTGGATGCGGCGGGGCGGGTCGTAGTCGGAGCGGAAGACGCTGCGCACCGAGGGCAGCGGGCCGGCGCGGCTAATGTGTTCGCGGATGTCCCAGCGGCCTTGCGGGTCGCGTTCCAGGATCCTGCAACTTTTCAGTCGCGCCACCATGCGCGGGGCGACGCCGCAGTCGATCAGAACATCCCAGACCTGCTCGGGCGTCGCCTGGATATCGACTGACCCCCGGATCAGGCCCGAGGCGCCGCCAGGATCAGAGGTGATCTCGACCTGGATTCCGCCGGCCGTCGGCGCAGCCCACGCGGGGCCAGGCGCCAGGATCAGGACCGCGAGAAGGATCGTCAGTCGCATTAAGCAGCCTCATGGCGGAGCTTCCTCCGCCATGGGCTAACGCATCAGGCGCCGTGGCGGTTCTTCACCAGGTCGTCGACCACCGACGGATCGGCGAGGGTCGAGGTGTCGCCGAGGTTCGAAATGTCGTTCTCGGCGATCTTGCGCAGGATGCGGCGCATGATCTTGCCCGAGCGGGTCTTGGGCAGGCCAGGCGCGAACTGCAGCACGTCGGGCGCCGCGAAGGGTCCGATCTCCCGGCGAACCCAGCCCTTCAGCTCGGCCATCAGGATGTCGGTTGGGACGACGTCGGCCTTGAGGGTCACGAAGCCGTAAACGCCCTGGCCCTTGATATCGTGCGGGAAACCGACGACGGCGGCTTCGGCGACGTTCTCGTTGCTGACCAGCGCGCTCTCGATCTCGGCGGTGCCCAGGCGGTGGCCCGAGACGTTGATCACGTCATCGACGCGGCCGGTGATCCAGTAGTAGCCGTCCTCGTCGCGGCGGCAGCCGTCGCCGGTGAAGTACTTGCCGGGATAGGTCGAGAAGTAGGTGTCGAAGAAGCGCTGATGGTCGCCATAGACCGTGCGCATTTGGCCAGGCCAGCTATCGGTGATGCAGAGGTTGCCGGAGGCCGCGCCGCTGAGCACCGCGCCCTCGGCCTCGACCAGCTGGAACTTCACGCCGGGCAACGGCATGGCGCAGGAGCCGGGCTTGGCGGCATGAGCGCCAGGCAAGGGGCTGGCCAGACAAGCGCCGGTCTCGGTCTGCCAATAGGTGTCGACGATCGGGCAACGGCCCTCGCCGACCACGCGGTGGTACCAGAGCCAGGCTTCCGGATTGATCGGCTCGCCCACGGTGCCCAGCAGGCGCAGCGAGGTGCGCTTGGTCTTCTTCACCGGTTCGTCGCCGTCGCGCATCAGGGCGCGGATCGCGGTGGGGGCGGTGTAGAAGATCTCGACCTTGTGCTTGTCGATCACCTCCCAGAACCGGGAATTTGTCGGATAGTTCGGCACGCCCTCGAACATCACGGTTGTCGCCGCATTGGCTAGCGGGCCGTAGACCACATAGCTGTGGCCGGTCACCCAGCCCTCATCTGCCGTGCACCAGAACACCTCGCCGGGGCGATAGTCGAACACCAGCTCGTGGGTGTGGGCGGTCCAGGCCAGGTAGCCGCCGGTGGTGTGCAGCACGCCCTTGGGTTTGCCGGTCGAGCCGGAGGTGTAGAGGATGAACAGCGGGTCCTCGGCGTTCATCGGCTCCGGATCGCAGGTGTCGGCCACGTCCTTCTTCAGATCGCCGAAGAAGGCGTCGCGGCCTTCCGTCATCGGCACGTCGGCGCGGGTGCGGCGGATCACGATCACGTCGGTCACGCCTGGACAGGCCGTCAGGGCCTCATCGACATTGCGCTTCAGCGGCACGATCTTGCCGCCGCGCAGGCCCTCGTCGGCGGTGATGACGATCTTGGAGTCGCAGTCCTGGATGCGGCCGGCGA
>NZ_JAURWM010000172.1 GCF_030654915.1 Phenylobacterium sp.
TAATGGCACCAACTCCAGCGCTGATCAAATATAAATAATGCAGAAATCTAGTCTATAAGCCCTGATCCGGGGTGATGGAACATCGACGCTACCATTCTATCGGCAATTCCGCACCGGAATACTGGGAACATGTGGCCCTTCCGCCCTCGCAAAGCTACAGTATTGAAAAATACATCGCTGATGGTTGTGCGCTCGGGCGGCGAATGCCGAGTCCTAGAGGGATTTTCTTTCACTATCTGCATCGAGCCATTCGGTGGCCCGCCGCTCTTCGTGTTCGATTGCTGTTGGGAACCAGCGGACCTAAATCGGCGGTCCGCCTTGCCGGGTCGGGAACCGCCTCAACCGCCAATCGCATCCGGCTGCCTCGACTTGCTGATGAGGCCCCTAACGATCGGACCGAGTTCGTTCGGGTCGAAACGGCGCATCGGATTTATCGCGGGACCGCGATGCCACCGTTCGAAGACCGTCAGTCGGCCCCCCGTTGATTCGAATACCTGGCCGGTCACGTCTTTCGACTCGCTGCTCCCGAGCCAGACGACGATCGGTGCGATATTGGCCGGATCACGAGGGTTCCACTCACCGGCGGGCACATCGACGCCATAGCCGAGATCTTCGGTCATCCGGGTAAGGGCCCCCGGCGAGATCGCGTTCACCGTGACGCCGTAGCGTGCGAGCTCCATCGCCGAAGTAATCGTAAAGGCGGCGATGCCCGCCTTTGCCGCACCATAGTTGCATTGGCCCTGATTGCCGAGTAACCCAGAAACAGAGGTAGTATTAATGATCCGAGCGTCGATCGGATTGCCTTCCTTAGCACGCGCTCGCCAATAGTCAGCTGCGTGGCGAGCTGGACAAAACGTGCCGCGGAGATGAACCTTGATGACCGCATCCCATTCATCGATCTCCATATTGGCAAGCATGCGATCGCGCAAAATGCCGGCATTGCTCACGAGAACATCGAGGCCGCCAAAAGTCGCGGTCGCCTGATCGATCATCCGTTTGGCGCCTTCCCAGTCCGACACGTCGT
>NZ_JAURWM010000131.1 GCF_030654915.1 Phenylobacterium sp.
TCTCCGGCCCCGAGCCCTTGGCCACGGCGAGCAGAGCCTTAAGGCCAGGATTGCGCCAGGCCGACATCACCTTCAGCCCCTGGGTGGTGAGCGCCCGATTGAAACCAACCAGCTGGGTGACGTCGCAAATGGCGCCCATCGCCGCCAGGTCCAGCCATTGGCGCAGGTCCGGCTCGGGCCGATCCACGAACATTCCGCGGCCACGGGCTTCGCGGTTGAGGGCGGCCATCAAGACGAAGGCGACGCCCGCCGCGGCCAGAACCCCCTGCCCCGAGCCGCAGCCCGGACGATTCGGGTTCACCAGGGCCGCGACCTCGGGAATTTCGTCGCGCATCAGGTGATGGTCGATCACCACCACGTCGAGGCCGATCTCCTTGGCGCAGGCCAGGGCCTCATAGGCCGCCGCGCCGCAGTCGACCGTGACCACCAACTCGACGCCCGATTCGCGGATGCGGCGGAAGGCGGCGGGGGATGGGCCGTAGCCCTCGATCAGACGGTCCGGAACATAGATGGGCAATTCCTTGCCCTGGGTGCGGAACCAGCGGACCAGTTGCGCGGCGCTGGAGGCTCCATCCACATCATAGTCGGCGAAGACCGTCATCGGACGGTCGGCGACCAGGGCGTCGATCAGGATCTTGGCGGCCAGATCCATGTCGACAAAACTCGACGGATCGGGAAACAGCGCCTTGAGGGTTGGATTGAGGTAGTTGGCTCCGTCCTCGGCGCTGACGCCGCGCGAGGCCAGGGCGCGGGCCAACGGCTCGCTGAGGCCGAGGCCGAGTTGGTGACGGCGCACCACCTCGGCGTCCGCCGGTCGCTCGCGCCATAGCCGCCCGCTTAGCGAGCGGCTGACGCCTAGATATCCCAAGGAGGCGGTTCCATCGGCCATTGGACTAGCCTAGCCGGAGTCGGAACCGCCACGAAGGATACTCCCGAGCGCGATAGCCGAAAGTGGACGCCGGTTTCAGCGGCTATCGCGCTCCAATCGAAATCTAGAGCGTGGTGGCTCTAGACCGGGCGTTTCATCCGCACTTCGCGGACAGTGCGGGTGGCCGAGTTCATCACCAGGGTGTGGGTGTGAACGAAGCCGTCCTCATACTGCACGCCGTCCAGCAGGGCGCCGTTGGTCACGCCAGTCGCCGCGAAGATCGCGTCGGCCCGCACCATCTCGTGCAGATCGTACTTCTTGTCGAAGTCGGTGATGCCGACGCGGGCCGCGCGGGCCTTCTCGTCAGCGTTGCGGAACACCAGGCGGCCCTGGAACTGGCCGCCGACGCACTTCAGCGCGGCGCAGGCCAGTACGCCCTCGGGAGCTCCGCCCTGCCCGACATACAGATCAACGCCGGTCGACGGATCGGCGGTGTTCATCACGCCGGCCACGTCGCCGTCGGTGATCAAATAGACGCGCGCGCCAACCGAGCGGACGCTGGCGATCAGATCTGCGTGACGAGGACGGTCCAGGATGCAGACGGTGATTTCCGAAGCTTCGACGTCCTTGGCTTCGGCCAGGGCCTTAACGTTCTCGGCCGGCGACTTGTCGAGGTCGATCACGCCAGGCGGGTAGCCCGGCCCGCAGGCGATCTTGTCCATATAGGTGTCGGGCGCATTCAGCATGGTGCCCTTGGGCGCCCAGGCCATCACCGCCAGGGCGTTGGCCATGGCCTTAGCCGTCAGGGTCGTGCCTTCCAGCGGGTCGAGAGCGATGTCGATCGCCGGACCTTTGCCGCTACCGACCTTCTCACCGATGTAGAGCATCGGC
>NZ_JAURWM010000142.1 GCF_030654915.1 Phenylobacterium sp.
CGACCTGCTGCTGGTGCGTCCGGGCGAGCGCATCCCGGTGGATGGCGTGGTCGAGGGTGGCGTGTCGGAACTCGACAACGCCCTGCTGACTGGCGAGACAGCGCCGGTTCCCATCGGGGCGCACGACGTCTGCCGCGCAGGCGCTTTGAATCTCACGGGCACGCTGCGGCTGCGGGCGACCGCGCGGTCGGAGGACTCGGCTGTCGCCGCCATCGCGCGGCTAGTTGAGGCCGGGGCGCAATCACGCTCGCTTTATGTGCGTTTGGCCGACAAGGCCGCCGCCCTCTATGTGCCGGTCGTCCATAGCGCCGCGGCGATCACCTTCCTGGGCGGTTGGGCGCTGGGGCTTGGCCCGCGCGAGGCGCTGCTGCGGGCGGTCGCGGTCTTGATTATCACCTGCCCCTGCGCGCTTGGCCTGGCGGTTCCGGCGGTGCAGATCACCGCCTCGGCGCGGTTGTTCCGGCGCGGCGTCCTGGTCAAGTCCGGGGCGGCGTTGGAGCGGTTGGCCGAGGTCGATCACGTGGTGTTCGACAAGACCGGCGTCCTGACCGAGGGGCGTCCGCGCCTGCTCGATCCGGTCCCCGCCGCGATCGCCATGGCCGCCCCCTTGGCGCGGGCCTCGGCCCATCCCCTGTCCAAGGCTCTGTCGGCCCAAGCCGGCGTGTCGTCGCTGGCGCAGGACGTGGTCGAAACCCCCGGCCAAGGCGTCGAGGGCTGGATCGGCGGACGACGCGCCCGGCTCGGACGCGCGGCCTTTGTCGGCGTCCTTGGCGCGGAGCCTAGCGAGACCGAGCTGTGGTTTGGCTTCGACGGCGAGACCAAGATCCGCTTCGCCTTCGCCGACGCCATCCGGCCCGATGCTGCGCAAACCATCGCCGCCCTGCGCCAGCGCGGCCTGACCATCGAGATCCTCTCAGGCGATCTCGCGGCCCCGGTCGCCAAGGTCGCCCAGGCGTTGGGAATCGAGACCTGGCGCGCTGGTCTGACGCCCGCCGAGAAGTCCGAGGCCATCGCGGCGCGAGGGCGGGAGGGCCGCCGGGTCTTGATGGTCGGCGATGGCCTCAACGACGCGCCGGCGCTCGCCAACGCCCACGCCGCCATGGCGCCCGGATCGGCGCTGGACGCCAGCCAGAACGCAGCTGACCTGGTCTTCTCGGGCGAGGGGCTGGACGCGGTGGTGGCCGCGCTGGACGTGGCGCGCTCGGCGCGCCGCCGGGCTCTGGAGAACTTCGCCTTCGCCGCGCTCTACAATCTGATCGCCGCGCCGGCGGCCATGTTCGGATTCATCAACCCGCTGGTCGCCGCATTGGCCATGTCCGGGTCGTCGCTGACGGTGACGCTTAACGCCCTACGGACCGGGTTGAAGGCGCGCAGATGAGCATCCTGATCTTCCTGGCGACGGTGTCGATCCTGCTGGCCCTGACCGGACTGGCGGCCTTCTGGTGGACCGTGCGCAGCGGCCAGTACGACGACCCGCTGGGCGACGCCTCGCGCATACTGCTCGAAGATCCGGTCGACCGACCGCTGGATTGACCGATGTCACGGCGAGCCCCTCACGGGCCGGGCAGGGTGAGGGCTCAGCCTTCTGGAGCTTGCCCCGTGACCGCCGTCGCCGCCTTTGTCCCGCCGCCCTCGCACGCCTCGCTGGTCTCGAAGTACGACGGGCGCGCGCCCCGCTACACGAGCTACCCGACCGCGGTTCAGTTCACGCCTGACGTCGACGCGGCGACCTATCGCGGTTGGCTGGCCGAACTGCCGGCCGACGAGGCGGTGTCGGTCTATGTGCACGTCCCGTTCTGCGCGAGGCTTTGCTGGTACTGCGGCTGCAACACCCGGGTCGTGAACAGCCACGGACCTGTGGCCGACTATGTCACCTATCTCCAGTCCGAGCTGGTCTTGCTCGGGGCCGCCTTGCCGTCGCGGCTTCCGGCCAGCGCGGTGCATCTCGGCGGCGGTACGCCCAACATGCTGAGCGTCGATGAACTGGGCGTCCTGTTCGGAGCCCTAGGCGAGGTCTTCCGACTGACCCCCGATATCGAGGTCGCCGCCGAGATCGATCCTCCAGGACTGACCCGCGAGTGGGTTTTCGCGGCGGCCGGGCACGGTCTGAACCGCGCCAGCCTGGGCGTGCAGAACCTGTCACCGCAGGTACAGGCGGCGGTAAATCGGCAGGGGAGCCTGGAGGAGGTCGCTCGCTGCGTCGGCTGGCTGCGTGAAGCCGGCGTGGGCTCGATCAATCTAGATCTGATGTACGGCCTGCCGCACCAGACGGTGAGCAACACCTTGGAGACCATCGATCAGTTGTTGTCGCTGCGTCCCGAACGGTTGGCCCTGTTCGGCTATGCCCACGTGCCGTGGATGAAATCGCACCAGCAGCTCATCGACGAGTCTGTTCTGCCAGGCGCCACGGAGCGCCTCGACCAGAGCGAGGCGGCGGCCGAGCGGCTGATCGCCGAGGGCTATGTGCGGATCGGCCTCGATCATTTCGCCTTGCCGACCGACGAACTGGCGTTGGCCCAGGCGCAGGGCCGGTTGCGGCGCAACTTCCAGGGCTACACGACGGACGCCGCCCGCACCCTGCTCGGGGTCGGGGCCTCGGCGATCGGCAGTCTGCCTCAGGGGTTCGTGCAGAACATCGCCCAGGAACTGGGTTGGCGCTCGGCGCTGACGGCCGGGGATCTCCCCATCGCCCGGGGCGCGCCGCTTACGCAGGACGACCGGTTCCGGGCCGAGATTATCGAACGGCTGATGTGCGACCTGTCGGCTGATCTCGCGGGCATCTGCGCGCGTCATGGCCGGGCGCTCGCAGACCTATCTGGCGACCTCGCCCGCCTGGAGCCCTTGGAGCGCGACGGGCTGGTGGCGTTCGACGGCGAACGCCTCACTGTTATCGGGGACGGGCGGCTCGTGGTCCGCTCGGTCTGCGCGGCGTTCGACAGCTATTTCACGGCCCAGGAGGGCCGCCATTCGAAGACGCTGTAGGCGCGAGGCGAGTCGCGCTCAGCAGGCGGCGATGCCTGCGAGCGCCTTGCGGTCGCGGACCACGAACTGCCGGCAGCTCTGGAATTCGACCAGATGATTGTTTTGCAGATCGGTGATCATCCGCGACACCGTCTCGATGGTCAGGCCCAGATAGTCGGCCATGTCCTGCCGCCCCATGGCGAGTTCGATCACCGGGTCGGGGCTGCGCTCGGCCAGGCCCAGCAGGAAGCCGGAAACCCGCTGGCGGGCGGTCTTGCAGACCAGCAGCATCAGGTGCTCGCGAGTGTTTTGCAGGTCGCGGACCATGGTGTCGCGCAGCATGGTCTGAAGGGCTCGCTCGCCGCCCTCGGCGACCAGGGCCGAGCGGGTGGCGACGAGTAGCAGGCAGTCGCTCAACGCCTCCGCGGCCAGGGTGTGCTCGTCCCCGACCTCAAGGCCGAAGATGTCGCCGGGATAGTAGAAGTGGTCGATCGGGCGGCGGCCGTCGACCATGAAGTGCGAGGTGCGCACGGCGCCGCTCGCCACCAGATAGATCAGGTTGGCGGCTTCGCCCTGGCCATAGATCTCCTCGTCCTTTGCAAAGGCCATCCGAACGCCAATGCGCTGCAACAGGTTGTCGGCGCGGGCGATGGGCGTCGCCCGGGGCGGTGGGGCGAAGGACTGGGCAAGCATCTGGATGGACCTCCTCGGACCCCCTATGGCTAGGGTCGGACGAGGGCGCGCGAAATCCAGGAGCCTCCCTTAAGTACTCTTACGGAGCTTGCGGCGAGCAGCGAAGGAGTTCGTTCCTTGGCCCCCGGGAAGGGAGTGTCGGCGAGGTTGTCCGGCGCGAGATCCAGTAGGGCCGCCCTTTCGGCCGGGGGCTCGGCACCCTAACTGAAGTGGGTGATTACAGGAGCCTGCGATGGATGCTTCCAATGTCGTTTCACTCGGGGTGCTTGGCTACGTTGTCGGCCTTCTCAGCGTGGGCTTCATAGCGTTGCTTGTGGGTATTCGGCTCGGCGCCAAGTCGACGGTCAGCGCCCCACCATCTGAGCAGGAGGAACTGGTCCAGGCGCTGCGTGTCCTTCGCCGCCATCACGAGCAGGCGGCCTTGGCGGAGATGCAGGCCGCCGGCGCCCAGCTCTGGTCGCCCGACGCCGAGCGGCTGGCTGAGCTCAGCTATGGCGCGAAGATGGACGCGCAGGGCGATCCTCGGCCTTGAGGTTCGAGAGCGGTTGGCGTGTTCCGCACGATGAACTTCGGCAATCCCGGAGAGTTCGGCGTTTGATATGGCGCTGATCGCGCTTTTGCCGAAGCGGCGGACCCATCTTTGAATTTGAAAGCAAGCGCCGGAGTGTTGTGACCATCTGAGTCCGGCAGGGTCGTCTCGACAGCTCAATGAAGGGTCTGGCGATGACCAAGATGATGGAACCCATGATGAAGGATCGGGCGGTGGTGGCGGCGACCGCCGACGACCAGCGCTGGGCGCGGGTGCTGGCGCGCGATCGCACGGCCGATGGCGAGTTCTGGTACTCGGTGGCGACGACGGGCGTCTATTGCCGACCGTCCTGTCCCTCGCGGACGGCCAATCCCGAGAATGTCTCACTGCACGCCACGCTGGCCGCGGCGAAGGCCACGGGCTTTCGCGCCTGCAAGCGCTGCAACCCCGACGGGGAGGCGCGAGACGCCGAGCATGCGGTCCTGGTGGCCAGGGCCTGCCGGATCATCGAGCAGGGCGAGACGCCGCCGACCCTGGCCGAACTGGCCGAGGCGGTCGGGCTCAGCGCCGGCTACTTCCACCGTCTGTTCAAGGCCGCCACTGGCTTGACGCCCAAGGACTATGTCGCGGCCCATCAGGCCGGACGGGTCCGCGAGCGCCTGGCTGAGGGCCAATCGGTGACCGAGACGATCTATGAGGCCGGGTTCAACTCCAGCGGCCGGTTCTACGAGCGGGCGAACGGCATGCTGGGCATGACGCCCAGCCAATACCGCGCAGGCGGCGTCGATGAAGAGATCCGTTTCGCCGTCGGCCAGTCGTCCCTGGGCGCCATTCTGGTGGCGTCGAGCGTCAGGGGCGTGGCCTCCATCCTGATCGGCGATGACCCGCAGGCGTTGGTCCACGATCTCCAGGACCGGTTCCCCAAGGCGCGACTGATCGGCGGCGACGCCGACTACGAACAGTTGGTGGCGCGGGTGGTCGGGTTCGTCGAGGCGCCGAACATCGGGCTCGACCTGCCGCTCGACGTGCGCGGGACGGCGTTCCAGCAACGGGTCTGGCAAGCGCTGCGGGATGTTCCCGCCGGCGTGACGGTCAGCTACGCGCAGATCGCCGGAGCCATCGGTTCACCGAAGGCGGTGCGGGCGGTGGCGGGGGCGTGCGCCGCGAACAATATCGCGGTGGCTATTCCGTGCCACCGGGTGGTCCGCAACGATGGTTCGTTGTCGGGCTATGCCTGGGGGGTTGAGCGCAAACGCGCGCTCATCGAGCGGGAGGCGGCGCCCTCGCTAGTCGAAGCGGACGGTATGGCGTGAGCGAGCTGAGCATCGTGGAGCGGATCGAGGCGGTGGATTGGGCGGGCGTCGCCGCGGACCTGGATGCGCAGGGCTGGGCGATCATGCCCAGGCTGCTCAGTCATGCCGAGGCAGATGTGGTCGCCGGGCTCTACGCCCAGGAGGCCGGCTTTCGAAGTCGCGTGGTCATGGCACGCCATGGCTTTGGCCGGGGCGAGTACAGGTACTTCAGCTACCCGCTGCCGGATCTCATTCAGTCGCTGCGGACGGCGGCGTATCGGCGCCTCGCGCCCATCGCCAATCGCTGGCACGAGCGAATGGGCAAGGAGGCTCGGTTCCCAGGTGACCACGCCGCCTTCCTGGAGCGGTGTCATCAGGCCGGCCAGTCGAGGCCGACGCCGTTGCTGCTCGAATATGGCCCCGGCGACTACAACTGCCTGCACCGGGACCTGTACGGCGAGCACGTCTTCCCGCTGCAGATCGCGATCCTGCTGGACGAGCCTGGCGAGGATTTCACAGGGGGCGAGTTCGTGATGACCGAGCAGCGGCCACGGATGCAGACCCGGCCGATGGTGCTTCCGCTTCGCAAGGGGGACGCGGCGGTGTTCGCCGTGAACGGCCGGCCGATGAAGGGCGTGCGCGGCGACTATCAGGTGAAGCTCAATCACGGTGTTAGCCAACTGCTGTCGGGCAAGCGTCACACGCTCGGCGTGATCTTCCACGACGCGGCTTGAGCTGAGGCGTCTTGGTCACGTCAGCGCGGGTGTCGCGCTAATTACGATACTATGTAGTTGACATATTGCGGCCTGAGGAGAAGGTTCCGCCCAACAGGGATATCCAAGGTTGGGGGGGGTACTATGATCCACAGTGCAGTCACGCGGTCGTCCGCGGCCAAGAAGCATGCGCTCTTTGTCGGCGCGGCGATCGCCGTCGCCTTGGGTTCGGCTTCGGCCGCGATGGCGCAGACGGCGGAGGCGGGCGAGCCCGCCGGCGAGACGACCCTAGGCGAGCTGGTGGTCACCGCGCAGAAGCGTTCGGAGCGGCTGCAGGACGTCCCGGTCTCGGTGAACGTCGTCTCGGCCGACACCCTGGCCGACAGCCACATCTCGGGCCTGGAGCAATTGCAGCAACTGGCGCCGTCGCTGACCTTCAACCCCTCGGTGAACACCCGTGGTCAGGGCCTGTCGGTGCGCGGCATCGGCACGCTCAACTTCTCGGACGGCGTCGAGCCGACGGTTTCGGTGGTCCTGGACGGGGTGGTGATCGGGCGGAGCGCAGGTTCGTTCTTCGACTTCAACGACGTTCAGCGCATCGAGGTGCTGCGCGGTCCTCAAGGCATGCTGTTCGGCAAGAACGCGGCGGCCGGGGTGATCAACATCGTCACGGCGCGCCCGAACCTGACGCAGATGGAAGGCGACGCCTCGATCAGCTACGCCAGCTTCAACGAGGTGCGGGCCAAGGGCTCGGTATCCGTGCCGATCAAGAGCGGTGAACTCGCCGCCCGCCTCTCGGGCTTCTACAACGAGTCCGACGGTATCATCACCAACGTCTTCAACGGCCAGAAGTACAACGGCCTGAACTCCTACGGCCTGCGCGGCAAGGTCGTCTGGAGCCCGAGCGACACCTTCGATCTCTACGCCACGGTCGACTACACCAGCGCCGACCAGGACTGCTGCGTCGGCACGGTGCGCTCGATCCTGCCGACCACCCGCTATTTCGGTCCGAACGGTCCGACCCGCGCCTCGCTGTTCACCGGCGTGGATGTCGGCCCCTATAGCCGTGAAGCCAATTTCGACGGCAGGACCTTCAACGACCAGAGCACCTGGGGAACCTCGGTCGAAATGACCAAGGACCTGGGGGGCTTCAGCCTCACCTCGATCACCGCCTATCGCGCCTTCGAGGTGCAGGACAACAACGACTCCGACGGCGGTCCGCTGGCGCTGCTCAACATCAACAGCGCCCATCAAAAGCAGAACCAGTTCACCCAGGAAATCCGGATCAGCTCTCCTGTGGGCGAGCGCCTGGAGTATGTCGCGGGCCTGTTCTACTTCGACCAGGAGGTCTCCACGACGACCGACATCAAGGGCAATTTCGGCCAGGTCTTGCCGGCCGGCGCCTATTTCGGCAACTTCATCGACCGGGCGATCAGCACTCGGAACTACGCCGCCTTTGGTCAGGCGACGTTCAACGTGACCGACCAACTGCGGCTGATCGGCGGGTTGCGCTACACTAACGAGCGGCTGGACGCGCGCTTCAAACGGATCCTGACGGCCGGCGCCATCGGCGGCGTGCCCGGCCTCGGCGGCCCGGCGCTTAACGCGCCTGACTTGCCAGCGAAGGACGACGACGTCTCCTACAAGCTCGGGACGCAGTACAAGTTCGACGACAACGTCATGGTCTACGCGACCTATTCGCGGGGCTACAAAGGCCAGGCGATCAATCTGCTCAACAATCTGAGCGCCGCGACGGTCAATTCGGGCCAGTACGTGCTGAGCCCGGAGACGGTGCGCAACTATGAGATCGGGCTGCGCTCGACGCCGTTCGAGCGGAAGGTCACCTTCAACCTGACCTTCTTCCACACCGAGTTTGAAGACTTCCAGGCACAGACGTTCGACGCGGCGACCACCAGTTTCGCCCTGGCCAACGCCGGCAAGCTGCGTTCGCGAGGCGGGGAGCTGGAAACCCAGTACAGCCCGATCCGGGCGCTACAGTTCTCGGGCAACGTGGCCTATGCCGACACGCGGGTCCAAGACTTCGCGCCGGCCTGCTACCCTGGCCAGACGGCGGCGCTGGGCTGCGTCGGCGGACGCCAGGAGGTGACCGGCAGCGGCCTGCCGAATGCGCCGATGTGGTCGTACACCGTGGCGGCCCGCTACAATCGCGAGCTTGAGAACGCGCCGTTCGACCTGACCGCCGACGTCTCCTACAGCTACCGCTCGTCGGTGTTCTTCACCTATGGCGATCCCAATGCGGTCCAGCCGAGCTATGGCCTGCTGAACCTGAACCTGGGGCTCCAGAGCAAGGATGGCCGCTACGAGGTGACCGCGTTCGCGCGCAACCTGCTCGACAAGCAGTTCGTGTCGGGCATCGTTCCAGGCTTCCTGGACAACAACGCCACCGGCGCTGGCTATACCCAGACCATCACCCAGGATGCGTTCCGGCGCATCGGGGTCGAGGCGCGGATGCACTTCTGATCCAGAGCTTGGCTCGCGGTAGCGGGCCGGTTCGCTTGACGTCTCCTGGAAAGGCGCCGCGAGAGCGGCGCCTTTCTTTTGCGGGGCTCAAGGCTGGGCCGGCGTCAGTAGGCTTTGGATCAGGAGGCGCAGGTCCTCGTCGCTGACCGGCCAGTTCAGCGACCGAACATTGCGGGCGACGCCGTTGATGACATTGAGGATCAGTTCGGCCGACAGGGCCGGCGGGGCCGGCATGAGGTTCAACGCCTGCTGAAGCGCGCCGGCGTTCCTGGCCCGGCGCTGGAGCGCGCTGGTGTTCTGCGAGGCGCCGACCTCGCGATTGACGCGGCTCTCGGTCTGCATCGCGACCGAGCAAGGTCCGAGGACGGGGTGGCTGTAAAGGTCGATGAGGCGGTGGGCGAAGACCTCGAGATCCTGCGCCGCGTCTCCCTTGTTTTCGAACTCGACCTCGCTCCAGAGCTCCAGGAAGCCTTCGATCACACAGGCGGTCGGGTTGTCCCAGCGGCGATAGAAGGTGGCCTTGGGAACCTGAGCCTCGGCGCAGACCCGCTCAAGAGTGAGCCCGGAAAAGCCATGGCGGGCCAGCACCGACAGGGCGGCGGCCTTGATGCGTTCCTGCAAAACGTTGTCGCGAGGCCGTCCGCGGCTCCTGCGAGCGGGTTCCGGCGCTGGGGCTAGGGTCGAACTCATAGGCTAGGGGGCCCTTGGCGCGGCTGGAGTAGGCGTGGGTGTTCCAACTACAGGCCTGCCTCGCCCGAGGCCGTCAACCCGCAGCGTTTCCTTGTCCCGTCTCAATAGTTCAATCGCTTGCGGTGCTTCAGTAAACGCCCACTCTGTAGCATAGTGGGACAGCTGGATACGGGGGCTCCCTTGGATTTCCGTGTTTTCCTCAGCGAATTGAAGAAACGGAACGTGGTCCGCGTGGCCGGCGTCTATACGGTCACGGCCTGGGGCGGGTTCCAGGTCGCCAGGACCATCTTCGAAACCCTCGATCTTCCCAAGTGGATATCTGCCCTGACCTTGATGCTGCTGGTCCTGGGCCTGCCCATCGCGGCGCTCGGGTCATGGGCGTTTGAGCTGGGTCCCGACGGATCGATCCGGAGGACCAGCGCCACGGCCGCCGACGCGCCCAAGCGAGCGCTGAACTGGATGGATTGGGGCGCCTTGGCGGCGATTGTCGCGGTCGCGGTGGTGCTCGTGGCCACGACGGTCGGGCTGGTGGGATCCTTCGGGCGCGACGGCGGATCAGGCTTGCAGATGGCGGCGTCCAGCAAGTCGGTGGCGGTGCTGCCGTTCGCGAGTTTCAGCGCCGCCGAAGACTCCGACTACTTCGCCGACGGCCTGACCGAGGAGGTCACCAACAGCCTGGCCCAGGTGCCGGACCTGAAGGTGGCCGGCCGGACCTCGGCCTTCTATTTCAAGGGCAAGAACCAGGACGTGCGCGAGATCGGCAAGAAGCTGAACGTCGCTCATGTGGTCGAGGGCAGCGTCCGGCGAGAGGGCAACAAGCTGCGCGTTACTTGCCAGCTGATCAGCGTCAAGAACGGTTTCCACCTGTGGTCAGAGACCTACGACCGCACGATGGATGACGCCTTCGCGATCCAGAGCGAGATCGCCGACGGGGTGGCCGAGGCGCTGAAGGCCGAACTGCGCGCCGGCGGCGGCGATGGCCGGCAGGCCAGGCGCGACCCGGAGGCTTACCGCCTCGAGGTGGTCGCCAAGGGGCAGGTGCGCCGCAAGGGCAAGGAGCAGCTGCAATCGGCCCAGGCCATTTACAAGCGGCTGATCGAAATGGAGCCGGACAACGCGCAGGTGCGGGCCGGCTACGCCTATGTGACGGCCTATCTGGCCCAGAACTACCAGGAGGGAGACTATCACCAGTCGGTGCGCGACGCCGAGGCGGAGATCGCCAAGGCCCTGAAGTTGGATCCCAAGTCGTCCCAGGCCTATGTCGCCATGGGCATGTTGAACGCCATCCAGTTCGTGCGCGAGGGCGAGCCGCGTTTCGAAGTCGGGGCCGAGGCCGCCTATCGCCGCGCGGTCGAACTGGCGCCGCGCGATCCGGAGGCGCTGAGTCTGCTCGGCGATT
The DNA here is from genome assembly GCF_030654915.1 of Phenylobacterium sp. Lineage (GTDB taxonomy): Bacteria > Pseudomonadota > Alphaproteobacteria > Caulobacterales > Caulobacteraceae > Phenylobacterium. Next base: position 10,759 of record NZ_JAURWM010000142.1, read on the forward strand.
TCATCGCTCAGCCCAAGCCGGCCGAAGCGGTGACCTATCTCCGCCGGGCGCTCGAGGTGGATCCGCTCGACCGGGTCGCCAACAACGCCCTCGCCGGCTCGCTGGTCGCGACCAATCGGTTCGCCGAGGCCGAGCAGAGGTATCGGGCGAACGTGGAGCTGTTCCCGGAGTTCGTGGATTCAAAGGAGCAGCTCGCGGCTCTGATGCTGGAGCAGGGTAAGCTGGACGAGGCGGCGACCTGGTACCGTCTGGCCGCGGCGCCGCAGACCGATCCCGCCGCTTCGCTTGCGCTGTCGAATGTGTACTACAACCTAGAAATGCCGGCCGAGGCCCAGGAGGCTCTCAAGGGGTGGAAGGCGCACCCGGTGGTCGGGCCAGTCGCGATCGCCGTTCAGATGATCGTCGCGGGCGACTATGCGGGCTTGCTCGCTTTCTCCCAGGCGAAGCTGAAGGGGACCGAGCCGGACCCCATCTGGCAGGGCGGCGTGGTTCAGGCGGCCGCGTCGCTTGGTCAGTACGACGTGGCGCGCGAGCAATTGGTGGCGATGTCCCCAGAGATGTTCGAGCCCGATCCGAAAGTCTCGCCTCGGCTCGCCAATGATGCGGCGGGCGCAGCCTTTGTCATCGAGCAGACCGGCGACCGGGGACAGGCGCGGCGGATACTTCTGGCCCTGCTGCAGGCCACCGAGCCGAAGCCGGGTCTTCACCAGACGCAGGCCCGGAGGATCGCCCGTTTGAAGGCCTATGTGATGCTCGGCGATAAGGAGCGCGGCCTGGCGGAGCTGCGTGGCGCTATCGATAACGGCTACCGCCAACTCTATGACCTGGACGGCTTCACGCGGCTCGATCGCCAGCCGATGCTCCAGCCGCTGCGGAACGATCCGAAATTCCAGGGCATGATCCGGGAGGTCGAGGCCGACAACGCCCGGATGCGGGCGGCGTTGTTGGCGCAAACTCCACCATCGCCGACACTGGGCGCCGTCAAGACCGCCAGATCGGGGAGTTAGCGTGGCGGATTGAAGAATTCGGCTGGAAGCGCGCCGACCTGCGGCTATTGAGGCGCATTCTTAGTGCCTTCGTCTCCGGGGGGAGCGTTCCTATTTCCAGAGTAACAGTTTTGTCGTCCGCTGGCGCAGTCGCGCCGGTGATCGCGGGCGTCTTGGCGTTCACAACGCTGTCTCCCGCGCTGGCTGCTGAGACGGCGTCTGCGAGCTTGCATTGGGATCGGGGCGGGCCCGAGGTCTCCAGCCTGGATGGTCAGATCACCTTTCGCCCCAAGGGCCGCGTCATCCTAGACGCCGGGACCACGACAGGCTCAACCTATCCTGAGCGAAACGTTTCCGGAGATGAGCTTCGCACCCTGCGGCTGGGTTTCGACGGGCGGGTGGGGAGCCACATCTCCTATAGTTTCGAGAGCGACTTCGTGGACCACAAGGCCGCGGTGAAGGGCGCCTATGTCGTCTGGCGCGACCATTGGCGGGGCCGCGATGTGGAGGTCACTTTCGGCAACCGGCTGAGCGAACGGAGCCAGGAGGGCTCCAGCAGTTCCGACGGCACGCCGTTCATGGAGCGCAACGCGGTGGCTTCGGCCATCACACCGCTGAAAGGGTTCTATGGCCTGGGCGTGATCGGCAAGGTCTACGGCGACGACTGGCACGTAACCGCGCAGGTCGCCGGTGATGACATCGGCAATCCGGGCGTGGCTCGCGATACGCTCACCTATATGGCGCGCGGGCACTGGAACCCCGTCAAGACGCCGGCCGCCACCGTCCACCTGGGGGCCTGGAGTTACTACGAAAACTTCCCCGCCGACCTCGCGAGTCTGTCGCGGAACACCAGCTGGGGTGGGCATTTCAATGATCGGCTGCAGGTTCCGCTGGGGACGCTGCGCAATCCGCTGGAGGGCGCGGGCTACGGTCTGGAGTTCGGCGGCGTGGCCGGACCCTACTGGACGTTCCTGGAGGTCGGTCGCCGGCAGATCGAGACCCGAACCGACCATGTGGACGTTGACGCCCTGGCGCTGTCTGCCGGCTGGATGATCACCGGCGAGGCGCCGTCCTATTCGTCGCGCGGCGGCACGCTGGGCAAGGTGCATCCGAGGGTGCCGTTGTCGAAGGGGGGCGTAGGCGCCTTCGAGGTCGCGCTGCGCTATCAGGTGCTGGACAACACCGATGCGCCGAGCGGAGCGAGAGGGCGCGAGGCGACGGTTGGCGTCAACTGGCGTCTCGAAGAGTGGATGCGGCTGATGGTCAATGTCAGCCATTGGAACATCGAGAATAAGGTCAGCAAGTTCGCCGGCAAGGATGCCGGTGACAGCCTGGCCGGCCGCCTCCAGGTCTCGTTCTAGAGGCGGCCGTCGTTCCTGGTCCGGCCTAGAGCCGGCTCGGGATCACCACTTGCAGGTTCTCGTAGCCCTTCACGAAGGAGGAGGGGACGCGCTTGGGCTCGCCGACCACTTCGATGGTGGGGAAGCGCTTGAGGATTTCTTCCCAGAGGATCTTGAGCTGCAGCTCGGCCAGCCGGTTGCCGACGCAGCGGTGGATGCCGAAGCCGAAGGACAGGTGCTGGCGGGGGCGTTCGCGGTCGATGAGGTAGGCGTTCGGGTTCTCGATGACCTCTTCGTCGCGGTTGCCCGAGACGTACCACATGATGACCTTGTCGCCCTTTTTGAGCTGCTTGCCGCCGAGTTCGGGGTCTTGCGTCACCGTGCGGCGCATATGGGCCAACGGCGTCTGCCAGCGGATGGTCTCCGACACCATCGAGGGGATCAGCGAGGGGTTCTCGCGCAGCTTCCGATACTGGTCGGGGAATTGGTTCAGGGCGACGACCGAGCCGGTCATGGTGTTGCGGGTGGTGTCGTTGCCGCCGACGATCAGCAGGATCAGGTTCCCGAGATACTCCATCCGGTCCATGTTCCGGGTGGCCTCGCCATGAGCCAGCATCGAGATCAGGTCGCCCTTGGGCGGGGCGTTGACCCGTTCGTTCCAGAGCCGAGTGAAGTAGTCCACGCACTCGAACAGTTCGGCCTTGCGCTCCTGATCGACCACATCGGGGTCTTCGGAGCTGAACAGGCCTGACTCCGGCCCGGCGGTCGCCACGTCCGACCAGCGGGTCAGCTTGCGGCGCTCTTCCCAGGGGAAGTCGAACAAGGTGGCC
>NZ_JAURWM010000151.1 GCF_030654915.1 Phenylobacterium sp.
GATGTCGTTGACGGCCTCCGCATAGGTGTCGGGCCAACTTAAGAGTGGCCCAATCCCAGGCTAAGGCTGACGAAGATGCGGACGGCTCGCAAGACGGTGCGCTGACGGCCCGAGAACGCCGCCAGCTGGCGATGCGCCTAGAAGCGGACCTAGCCCAGGTCTCAGAAGGGTGGTGAGCGGACGCTATTCGATGACCGCTTGGCCCTTGGCCCACGCCCAGGCCGAGATCCGCCAGGTCCCGGCCACTTTCGTGAGCGCAGTCGTGAACCAAGCCCCTGATTGGGTGACCTGCTGACCTTTGAGTTTAAAGGTCATCGTCGCTGGCGAGACGACATAGGCGGCATCGCCCGTAACGTCGGCGTGCAACGGAGCGCCGAGGGATACATGGTAGCCGTTCGCGCCCAGGTGTTCGCCTTCGACCAGCACGTCCCGATACCAGTCCTTCGCCGCTGTGGGGCCGTGCCAGAGGTGCGGAGCCATCCCATCAAGGATGGTGCCCGGCACCGCGAAACAGTCCCCCATCGCCTCGGCGTCGGCACGGTTGAAGGCATCGATGTATCGCCCGACCGCAGCCACGGCGTCATCTTTCAGTTGGGTCAGATGGTCAGACATCGTTCGCACTCTCATGGGGTCATGGGGCTTGACCATGATCATGCCAGGCACAGCACGCACATCAGGCGTTCCCCCAAGGAGCGAAGGAGAATTTCCGCTTGGGGTCGGATCCTGCCAAAGGCGAAATTCCAAGAAGCGGACCTGCACATGAGTCCGCTTTTCGCCTCGGCCCCGATGTCCGGAATTGGCGTCACCCGGTCTTTTCAGCGTTGTCGAGGCTCAGGGACCTGGAGCGGACGCTCTGGTCGTCGCTTCGGGGTGGAAAACGGACGTTGAGCGTGGCGCCGCCGCACGCGCTTCGCTGGCGCCCGATCCAGCAAGGCAGGTCAACGCCGTTGTGTCGACTCCCCGAGCCTAGTCCACCGCCCAAAGGAGTTTGTCCTCCACGTTGAGGCGCTGGAACATTTCGAACATCCCGCTCATCGGGCTCTTGGCGTAGCTGGGTCGGGCCTGCATTCGGGAGAGCCATTCCGAGGCGGCGGGTGACCGCGCGAGCAGAGCCGATCCCTCCGGCGTTCGGGTGAAGAAGAGCAGTTGCGGTAGCAGGAAGCTGTCCGCCAGGGTCATCTCGGAGCCCACCAGAAACCCGCCCTCGGCGACGGCCTCATCGATCAGGCGCATCTGCAGAAGCAAGCCGGCGCGAGCTTCGACGAGAAAGGCTTCGTCGGGGTCAAAGCCGAATGCGGGGCGAACCAGGCGCTCCTTCATGAAACGGTTCATTGTCGGGAAGACATAGGAATTGATGACGCTGATCCAGCGCAGGACGTTGGCCTGGCCGAAGGCGTCAACGGGTTGCAGGGGGCGACCGGCGAACGCGCGATCGATGTAGTGCGCAATCGCCAGGGTTTCGTAGAGAACCACCGCCCCGTGCTGAAACGCGGGCATCTTTCCAAATGGATGAAGCGCCAAGTGCTCGTGCGAACCCGGCGTCAGCGGGACCACCTCGTAGTCAACGCCCTTTTCGTCGGCGACATGTATCGCCGTCCAGAGGTAGGCGCTCTCGGCCAGCGAATGGAACCTTATTGTCGCCATGGGCGCGCTCCCTGCGCTTGAGATCATTGGCTCCGCGCACTCGTCCATTAGGCGGCCTTGGCAGGTAACGCCTGAGGGATTCTTGGTCGGCCGAGCATGTCGAGTTCATCACGATGAACCGTGCAGATGAATTGGGCCCCTCTCCGGATTTCCACACGCTGGAAATGAGGCGAGGCGCTTAAATGGATGGCAGCCTGATCACGTGCTGCAGCGTCATTCGCGAGCAATAGCGTCGCGACCCCGACTATGCCGCTATGCCGATCCTTCAGAGTCAGCATGAACATCTGCATGGCCCGCGCCTCCATCAAAGGGAGTTAAACAAGCACGCACTCCCATTGGCAGACTTGACCTGGCGCAATTGCCGAAGTGGCCAGTCTGGGCGGCCCGCTCTGTCACTAGGCGGCCAGTCCATTGCAGGGAGACCAGCGCGAAGGTCGCGATCTCGGGGAGCGGACATGATGTCCGCTATGGGTCGATTCCGGAAATCGACCCGCGGCCTGATAGCGGACGTCTAGCCAGCCTGACCTAAAAAGCAGATTCACCAATCGTCCGCGAGGGGTGGAATCCGGTCGAGCGCGACGGGCCCGCAAGCCTCGCGGCCAATGTCCGCGAACCATCGAGCGGACCCGGACAAGTCTGCGAAGGTTGGCAAGTCCCCCCGAGCCCGGGCGCCGTCGCCTGTGCAGGGAGCCGCGGACGTCCTACTCCACCTGCCTCACCATTCCAGGGCCTCGGGGTTCTCGATCGGCCTTCCCGACTGCGTACTCACTGCGACGCGCTCCAGCCGGCCGTTTTTCAGGATTCCGATCATGTAGGCCTGGACGTCCGAAGTGGGGTTAGAGGCGCTTCGCGCAATGCCGGCCACGACCGCCGGTGCGCTCCTCTGTGAGGCTTCAGCCGTGCGGATCGCGTCGGCTAGCGAAACCTTGGCGACCTTGACGGCGGTCGCGCGCCGTTGGGCCTTCCAGTTCAACATCCACGACGGAATGGACGCACCGGTAAGCTCAACAACGTCACCGGTCGGATTGGCGAGCCGCCAAAACCTGACGTCCGATCCATTCAGCACGATGGCGGAGTAGCCCGGCGCGCCGCCGACGTTGTCAAAGGTTATCGCAGCCACTCGTCCGCCGTTCAGGGACTCGATCTTGGTCACCATGTCGGACAGGATCTTCGGATCGCCGCTAAAGCCGGTGACGTCGATGCTGATGTCTTGGTTCACCTTCAAGGTCTGGGCGAGAGATGGCGCTGCAGCGGCCAAGCTGCCGATGGTGGCTAGCGCAAGCAGAAGGGCACGCATGGAGGTCTCCTCAGAGGACGTATTCCCCGCCACGGTTACACCCCTCGGCAATTGCAAAGTCATGCGCGCCGGTACCTGAGCATGAGCAGCGATTCACCCGAGAGCGGACCTAGAAATGTCCGCGACGGGTCGATAGCGGAAATCCGCTACCGGTCGCAAAGCCGACCTAGGATGGGGCGAGGCTCCCGTTGCCTGCCGGCAATCTTGGGCCAGCCGAAACGTGCTCGTTGGGATATTCGTCCTGAGCGGATTTCAAACTGAGAAATCGCCAGGGGCCGCCCGTCAGACCCGGTAGACGACCCGCCCATCCACAATCGTCATCTGCACTTCGCCGAACAGCCGGCGGCCGTCGAAGGGCGAGTTGCGGGACTTGGACTTCAGCTTGTCCAGGTCGACCACGATGGGGGCGTTGAGGTCGCAGAGCACCAGGTCGGCGGGCGCGCCCTTGGCCAGGCGACCGGCCGCCAGGCCCAGCAGTTCGGCGGGGCGGCTGGTGACGGTGCGCATCAGATCGACCAGCGGGATGCGGCCGTCGTGATGGAAGGCGAGCAGGGCGGGCAGCAGGGTCTGCAGGCCCACGGCGCCGGGCGCGGCCTCGTCATAGGGCAGGCGTTTGTCCTCGGCCGGGGCCGGGGCGTGGGCCGAGACCACGATGTCGATCAGGCCCGAGGCCAAGGCCTCGATGGTCGCCTGGCGGTCGTCCTCGCCGCGCACCGGCGGGTCGAACTTCAGGAAGGTCCGATAGTCGCCGATGTCGATCTCGTTGAACGACAGGTGGTTGATCGAGGTGGTGGCGGTGACCGGCAGGCCCTTGGCCTTGCCGCGCGCCAGGCTTTCCAGCGCGCAGGCGGTGGTGATCTGGTCGACCAGGAACCGCGCGCCGGTCAGTTCGACCAGGGCTAGGTCGCGCTCCAGCATGATCTTCTCGGCGATCGGCGGCACGCTGGACAGGCCCATGCGGCCGGCGAACTCGCTGGCGGTGGCGACGGCGCCCGCCGACAGCCAGGGGTCGGCCGGGCGGTGGGCGACCAGGGTGTCGAAGCTCTTGGCGTAGGCCAGGACCCGTTGCAGCACCTTGGAATTGACGATCGGCCGGTCGGCGTCGGTCACATAAAGGCAGCCGGCCTCGCGCATCAGGCCGATCTCGGCCATGCGCTCGCCCTTGCCGCCCTTGGTGGCGGCGCCGGCCGGATAGACGTGGACCAGTTCGATGTCGCGCGTGCGGCGCAGGATGAAGTCCACGACCGAGGCCTCGTCGATCACCGGATCGGTGTCGGGCTGCAGGACGATGGAGGTGACGCCGCCGGCCGCCGCGGCCAGGGCGGCGGACTTCAGGGTCTCCTTGGTCTCGGCGCCGGGCTCGCCGGTCTTGACGCGAATATCGACTAGGCCGGGCGCCAGCATGGCGCCGCGCGCGTCGATCACATCGAAGTCGGCCGAGAGCGTGCCAAGGTCGCCGCCCTGGGCGACGTCGGCGATCTTGCCGTCACGGATCAGCAGCGCGCCGGGGCCGTCCCAGCCGCTAGCCGGATCGACGAGGCGGGCGTTCACGAAGGCGGTCGGGCGTTGGGTCATAGTTCTGGGCGTCCGATCCATTTTTCGACGACGGGCGGGACGTAGGCGCCCAGCGCGTCCAGCATCTCCACGCAGTCCTCGCGGAAAATCAGCATGTCGCGGTGCGGGGCCTTCAGGAACGCCTCGCCGACCGCGTGGTCCACGAAGCTCCGCAAGCCGTCGTAGTAGCCGCGCACGTTCAGGAACCCGGCCGGCTTGGCGTGGAAGCCAAGTTGGCCCCAGGTCCAGATCTCGAAGATTTCTTCCAGCGTGCCCGCGCCGCCGGGCAGGGCGATGAAGCCGTCGGACAGCTCGGCCATCCGCGCCTTGCGCTCGTGCATCGAGGCCACGACCTCAAGTCGGGTCAGGCCCGTGTGGGCGATTTCCTTGTCGGTCAGGGCGTGGGGCAGGACCCCGATCACCTCGCCGCCGGCGCCCAGCGCCGCGTCGGCCACCGCGCCCATCAGACCGACCTTGGCGCCGCCATAGACCAGCCGCAGGCCGCGTCCGGCGATCTGCCGGCCCATGGCCTCGGCGGCGGCGCGATAGACAGGGTCTCCGCCGGGGCTCGCCCCGCAGAACACGCAGACGGAGGCGATGGCGCTCATCAGTCGTTGTCCAGGCGCGCCGCGAGCGAGGCCAGCACCGCCATGCGCGCGGCCACGCCCATCTCCACCTGATCCTGGATCAGCGAGACGGCGAGGTCGTCGGCGACGTCGGAGTCGATCTCGACCCCCCGGTTCATCGGGCCGGGGTGCATGACCCGGACATTATCGGAGGCGAAGGCCAGCTTCTCGCGGTCCAGGCCGTAGAAGCGGAAATACTCGCGCTGCGAGGGGGCCATGACCCCGTCCATGCGCTCAAGCTGCAGGCGCAGCATCATCACCACGTCGCAGCCGGCGATGCCCTTGCGCATGTCGTGATAGACGTCCACGCCCCAGCGGTCGGCGTCGGTGGGCATCAGGGTCGGCGGGCCGACCAGGCGCACGTCCGCGCCCATCATCTGCAACAGCCCGACGTTCGAGCGCGCCACGCGGCTGTGCAGCACGTCGCCGCAGATCGCGATCTTCAGGCCGGCGATCCGGCCGAAGGCGCGGCGCATGGACAGCATGTCCAGCAGCGCCTGGGTCGGATGCTCGTGCTGACCGTCGCCGGCGTTGATCACCGAGCAGGTGACCTTCTGCGACAGCAGCGAGGCCGCGCCGGACGAGGAATGCCGCACGACCAGCAGGTCGGGCTGCATGGCGTTCAGCGTGACCGCGGTGTCGATCAGGGTCTCGCCCTTGGAGATCGACGAGGAGCGCGGGCTCATATTGACCACGTCGGCGCCCAGCCGCTTGCCCGCCAGCTCGAACGAGCTTTGGGTTCGGGTCGAGTTCTCGAAGAACAGGTTCATCAGAGTCCGACCCTTGAGCAGGTCGAGCTTCTTTGAATGCTGTCGGTTGAGGGCGACGAAGCTGTCTGCCAGATCCAGCAGTCCGGTGACCTCAACAGGGTTGAGATCGACCACGGACAGGAAGTGACGCTTCGGGAAGGGGAAGGTCCGCGAAAGGACCTCGTTCAGACCGGTGGGTGCTGCGCTCATTAAAGCGGCGTCTTAGGCCTCCTGGCGGAAGGCGCCAAGCGTTGCTGCTCATTCACCCACAGATCGAAGACGCTCGAGCGCGCCTTGCAGGATCCAGGCGGCGGCCATCTGGTCCACCAGGCCGGCGCGTTTGGCGCGGCTGGCGTCCAGCTGGTCGATCAGGAAGCGGTTGACCGCCATGGTCGACATCCGCTCGTCCCAGAAGGCGATCGGGATCTCGCGCAGCCGCAGCAGGTTGCGCGCGAAGGCGCGGTTGGACTGGCAACGCACCCCCTCGGTCCCGTCCATATTGACCGGCAGGCCGATGACGATGGCGCCCACCTCGCGCCCGTCGATCAGCGAGAACAGCCGGTTGGCCTCTTGGGTGAACTTGGTCTTGCGGATCAACTCCAGCGGGCTGGCGACCATGCGGGTGGTGTCGGACACCGCCACGCCAATGGTTTTCTCGCCCAGATCGAGGCCGATCAGGGCGGAATAGCGGGGAATCAGGGCGGGAATTTCAGTCAGTTCGACAACGGCCATGGCTCTCAATAGCGGTCATCGCTTGTCAAAGGGAGGCCCACACGGCTAACCCCTCCCTCGAACCATTAGGAGGGCCCCATGGCCATCGACGCCGCGACCGTCCGTAAGGTCGCGAGGCTCGCGCGGATCGCCGAGCCCGAGGAGAAGCTGGAACAGCTCGCGAGCGAGCTGAACGGCATCATGACCTGGATCGAACAACTGAGCGAAGTCGACACCGACGGTGTCGAGCCGATGACCTCGGCGGTGCACATGCCTGCGCCGATGCGCGAGGACGTGGTCACCGAGGGCGGCGACGCCTCCAAGGTGCTCTCGAACGCGCCCAAGACCGTGGACGGCTTCTTCGTCGTTCCCAAGGTGGTGGAATAGAATGACCTCGCTCACCAAGCTCACGCTCAAGGCCGCCCTCGACGGGTTGGCTGACAAGTCGTTCTCCTCCGAGGAACTGACGAAGGCGCACGTCGAGGCGGTCGCGGCCGCCCGGCCGCTGAACGCCTTCGTGCTGGAGACCCCGGAAAAGGCCATCGAGATGGCCAAGGCCTCCGACGCCCGTCGCGCCAAGGGCGAGGCCGGCGTGCTGGACGGCGCGCCGCTGGGTATCAAGGACCTGTTCTGCACGCAAGGCGTGCGCTCCACGGCCTGCTCGAACATCCTCGGCAACTTCATCCCGACCTATGAGTCGACCGTCACCGCCAATCTGTGGCGCGACGGGGCGGTCATGCTGGGCAAGCTGAATCTCGACGAATTCGCCATGGGCTCGTCGAACGAGACCACGGCCTTCGGTCCGGTCATCAACCCGTGGCGCTCGGAAGGCTCCAACGCCAAGCTGACCCCGGGCGGCTCGTCCGGCGGTTCGGCCGCCTCGGTGGCCGCTGACCTGTGCCTGGGCGCCACGGCGACCGACACCGGCGGCTCGATCCGCCAGCCGGCCGCGTTCACCGGTACGGTGGGCATAAAGCCGACCTACGGCCGCTGCTCGCGCTGGGGCGTCGTGGCCTTCGCCTCGTCGCTCGACCAGGCCGGCCCGATCGCCAAGACCGTCGAGGACGCCGCCATCCTGCTGAAGTCGATGTCCGGCCACGACGCCAAGGACTCGACCAGCCTCGACATCGAGGTCCCGGACTTCCCGAGCTTTGTCGGCAAGTCGGTCAAGGGCCTGCGGGTCGGCATTCCGAAGGAATACCGCGTCGACGGCATGCCGGCCGAGATCGAAAAGCTCTGGGAGCAGGGCATCGCCTGGCTCAAGGACGCCGGCTGCGAGATCGTCGAGGTCTCCCTGCCGCACACCAAATACGCCCTGCCGGCCTATTACATCGTGGCCCCGGCCGAGGCGTCCTCGAACCTCGCCCGCTATGACGGCATGCGGTTTGGCCTGCGCGAAGAGGGCGCCAACCTCACCGAAACCTACGAGAACACCCGCGCCGCCGGCTTCGGCCCCGAGGTGAAGCGCCGCATCCTGATCGGCACCTATGTGCTCTCGGCCGGCTATTACGACGCCTACTATCTGAAGGCGCTGAAGGTCCGCCGCCGCATCGCCGACGACTTCGACCAAGCCTTCGAAAAGGTCGACGCGCTGCTCACCCCCACCGCGCCGTCCGCGGCGTTCGGCCTGGGCGAGAACGCCGACGATCCGGTGGCCATGTACTTGAACGACATCTTCACGGTGACGGTGAACCTGGCCGGCCTGCCGGGCATGAGCATCCCCGCCGGCGTCGATGTGAACGGCCTTCCGCTCGGCCTGCAGCTGATCGGCAAGGCGCTGGACGAGGGGACGCTGTTCTCGCTCGGCGGCGCCCTCGAGAAGGCCGCCGACTTCAAGGCCAAGCCCGCCAAGTGGTGGTAGGCCGCTAAGCTTCTCCCTGCCCGAAAGGGCAGGGATCATAGCGCTTGTCTAAGCCGGCCGCGCCGTCGTCGCCGGCCTCTTGGAACTTCGCGGCCACTTGGCGTTCGGAGTCGTCCAGGACCGGCCTACAACCTAAGCGCCTCGCGCCCGACGCCGGTTGCCGTCAGGAACGGCGGGCACGCATGGGGTTGAGCGCCGGTTCGGCCGGCGGCATGGTCACGCCCCACGACGACGATCATCGGTCGTCGAACGCCTGGGGATTTCATGAGCGCCTCGTTGCTGCGGCCGTTCGGCCCGGAAATATGGCTGGCCGAGGGACCGGAGACCGAAGTGATCGGCTTCCGATACCCCACCCGAATGGCGGTGATCCGGCTGGCCGGCGGCGGTCTCCTGATCTGGTCGCCGGTCGCGCTCTCCGAGCCCCTGCGCGGCGAACTGCAAGATCTCGGCGAGGTCCGCTATCTGGTCGCGCCCAACTCGCTGCACCACCTGTTCCTGGGCGAGTGGCGCCAGGCCTACCCGCAGGCCAGGCTCTACGGCGCGCCGGGCCTTCGCCAGCGGCGCCCGGATCTCGTCATTGACGCTGAACTGGGCGACGCGCCGCCGCCGGAGTGGGCCGGCGATCTCGATCAGGTCCTGATGCTGGGCAACAAGATCACCACGGAGGCGGTCTTCTTTCACCGGGCCAGCGGCACGGCGCTCTTCACCGACCTACTGCAACAGTTCCCGCCGGATTGGTTCCACGGTTGGCGGGCGCTCATCGCGCGCCTGGACCTGATGACCGCGCCCGAACCCTCGACGCCCCGGAAGTTCCGCGCCGCCTTCACCGATCGCCGCGCGGGCCGCGCGGCGCTGCGGCGCATCTTGGACTGGCCGTCCAGCAAGGTCGTCATGGCCCACGGCCAGCCGGTGGAGCAGGACGGCCAGGCCTTCATCGCCAGGGCGTTCCGGTGGTTGACGGGCTGACGCGACGCTGGTCCGAACCCCTCCACTTCGCTCGATGTCCGGTTCAGGCCAATCAGCCCATGACCGCTTCGACCCTTAGGCGAAGTTCCCCGCGTCCGCTTCCTGGACAGCTCGGAGATCGATAGGGTCTCGGATATGCGCATCATCACAGCCATCGCATTTTGCGGCGTATTGCTCGCGACCCCGATGCAGGCGCAGGCCTGCCGAATGATAGTCCCCCAAGGGCTAAGTTCGTTTCAAGAAGCGGTGGTCGTCAGCGTCCAAAGCTCAAAGCGGTTGTCGAGGACCCC